>NZ_JAMYNR010000006.1:0-289247 GCF_040319155.1 Mesorhizobium sp. M0954
CCCCCCGCGGCTGCTGCGTTCCCCCCCAATACCTACCACCCACGGCTGTCTTCTCCATCTCTGGCTCCCGACTGGATACCAACACGTGCGGCGGCCTGGCCCCCCCGCTCTTGTCTGGAATTCCAGTTCGGCCGTTAGAGCGGTTCATCGTTTCACGGAACGCCGAACCGCTCTATCTCCTTGTTTTGACGCAATTCCCAAGGGAAAGCGCTACACGCTTTTTCCCAGGAAAACCGTTTCACACTTTCCTGGAATTGCTCTAGTTGTTGCCGAAGAGGTTGCGGTCGGCGCCCTGAGGCGCGGACTTGGGCACATCGCCAGACGAATTCAGCAGCTTGTAGATCGGCGAGTTGCTGTCCTGCACCGAATAGGTCTGCGTCTTGTCGACGTTGACGGTCGACTGCTTGTTGATGTCGGTCCCGCCAACATTGTCGTTGCGGGCATAAGCGCTGCCGGCGGCAATCAAGAGCGCGGCGGCAGTAAGAACAATCTTTTTCATTTTGGGTCTCCTGGATTTTCGAAATCAAGCGGCGGGCATGCCGCCGCCTTGATGCTGGGATCGGCTGTTAGTTGTTGCCGAAGAGGTTACGGTCGGCGCCCTGGACAACCGGCTGCTTTTCAGCCTGGTTCGACGTCTTGACGGAAGCCGTGTAGGAGCTGTCGACCGAGACAGCAGGCGGGTTGGCTCCGTTGGAACCAAAGTTGTCGCCGCCGGCGAAGGCGCTGCCGGTGATGGCCAAAACGGCGGCGGCAGCAAGAACGATCTTTTTCATCTTAATACTCCTGAATTTTTCAGATCCCCGGACGGCGGATATGCCCGCCGCCCTGATGCTGGGATCGGCTGTTAGTTGTTGCCGAAGAGGTTACGGTTGGCGCCCTGGACAGCCTGCTGGTCAGCATGAGCCGGCTTCTGAATGGAAGCCGTATACGAGCTGTCGACCGCAGCGGCAGGCTGGTTCGCACCCTTGGAACCAAAGTTGTCGCTGCCAGCGAAGGCGCTGCCGGTGATGGCCAAAACGGCGACGGCGGCAAGAGCGATCTTTTTCATTTTTTAGTACTCCAGTATCTTAGTTTTCCGTCCGTCTAGCGGCGTGCCTTGGGGGGAATTCGCGTCGTTCGGACAGCCCCGATGTGGGAAAGCCAATGGCCAGTTTCCAATCACGAAGTTTTTTGGTGTGGACCAAGAATCTACACCTTGAAATTGTGCCAGAGATTCCCTTCGCCACATTTTTATCGTTTAATGTCAAGCAGATAGTCTATCGCCTCGGTCTGGCTGCAAGGTGACTTGGGAGGCAGCGTTCACAGCATCCTGCACGCATTGTCAACAGAAACGAACCGTTCGGTTCGATTTTTTAAACCGATAAAAGTCGCAGCCGAGGTTCTTTGTCGAATCGTTAACCATTTCGGCCGAATGCGGCGTCGGCGTTGCGGCTGCTTTTGGCCTGCCTTATGCCGCCCAACGAAGGCAGCAACCGGGCAAGCAGAACCGGGTCAGACCCCGTAACGTTCGGTGCGGATGAGTGCCGCAGGCACCCCGGCATCGATCAGTGCCTCGGCGGCGGCCGTCACGAATGCGTTCGAGCCGCAGACAAAGGCGAGCTTCGGCGGCGCCGGCAGCCTGGTCATGGCTTGCACCATCATCGCGGCGTCGACCCGCCGCGCATAATCCGCCGGACGGCGGGCCGGCTCGCGCGTCAGCGTCAGCACCAGGTCGAAGCCATCCCGGCGCTCGGCGAGGTCGATCAGTTCGTCGCGAAAGATCACCTCGTCCCAGACCCGCGCCGAAAACACCAGGGCGGCGGCGACCAGCGATCCCCGCATCGCCCGGTGACGGAGCATCGACATCAGCGGCACCACGCCCGACCCACCGCCGACGAGCAGGAGCGGGCCGCCATCGCCGTCGGACCAGACGAAATGGCCGCCGAGCGGCCCGCGCAATTCGACCTCGTCGCCCACCGCCGCGATCTCGTGAAAGAACGGCGAGACCTCGCCGTCCTCGAGTTTTTCAATCGCCAGCTCGATGGTCTCGCCGGCTTCCGGCGCCGAGGCGATGGAGTAGGAGCGGCGCGCCTGATAGCCGTCCGGCGCCGTCAGCCTGACATCGACATGCTGTCCGGCACGATAGACGAAGGGCCGCGACGGCTGCAGGAAGAAGCTGGTGACGCGCGGCGTGCGCTTTTGGATGCGGGTGATGGTGACCGTCTGCCAGGGCGACTGCGCCGCCGGGCCGTCGCTCATGGATCGTTCGTGTAGCGCTGCTCGCGCCACGGATCGCCATAGATATGATAGCCTCGCAACTCCCAGAAACCCGGCTCGTCACGCTCTGTGAACTGCAGCCCGTTCAGCCATTTGGCCGATTTCCAGAAATAGAGATGCGGAACGAGCAGCCGGGCCGGGCCGCCATGGTCGGGAGTGATCGGCTTGCCCTGGTAAAGCAGTGCCACCATCGCCTTGCCGCCGGTGATATCCTTCGTCGGCACGTTGGTGGAATAGCCGTCGAAACCCAGCGCCAGCGTGAAGGCGGTGGGCGGCTCGATGCCAGCGTCGGCAAGGATGTCGTCGACGAGCACGCCCTGCCACGCCGTGTCGAACTTGGTCCATGCAGTGACGCAATGGATGTCGCGCGTCATCTTGGTCAAGGGCAGCGCGTTGAACTCGGCCCAGTTCCACTTCTTGATCGGCCGCGGCCCGTGCTTAAGCGTGAACGACCAATCCTCGGTGCGGACATGCGGCGTCGGGCCGGCCGACAGGACCGGGAAACCTTGCTCGAGATATTGCCCCGGCGGGATACGTGCATCCGTATCCTTCGGCGGCTTTCGTCCGGAAGAGAAACCTCGGGTAACCATCGAGAATATCCGTTTGCGCAAGGTCCAATCGACCTTTGTCAGTTTTCTCGAAGACGCGAGCGCGGGCAACCGAAATCTTGGCTCCGGCCCAGCGGCAATGCTCTACATCGATCTTGGCAGCGCGGCGCCCGCTTCAGCCGCTGGCGAAGGGGACGGCGACGAACATCTGGGCGTCGCCGCGCTCGACAAGCAGCAGCACCGATTTCTTGCCGGATTTGGCAGCCTGCACAATCGCCTGATTTGCCTGCCTGGCGCTCCTCACCGGAGTCTGGTCGACGCCGACGATGATGTCGCCGGGCTGGATGCCGGAAGCCGACGCCGCCTTGTTCGGGTCGACGCGCTCGACCAGTGCGCCGTGCTGGTTTTCTGGCAGGTTCATTGCCTGGCGCACATCAGGAGTGACGTCCATCAGGCCGAGACCGAGCGCCGGTGCGCGAAGGCCCTGCCCCGTCGACGGCTGACCTGAATCGCCGGTCACCGATCCCGTCGCCGTGTCGTCTTCGTTGCGCCCGATCTCGACGGAGATCTGCAGGCTTTTCCCATTGCGCCAGACATTGAGGGCTTCCCTCGTGCCAGGCGCAACGTCAGCGACGGCGCGCGACAGATCCCTCGGATCCTTTATGTCCTGGCCGGCGAAGCTGGTAATGACATCGCCGGTCTCGATGCCGGCCTTGGCGGCCGGCGATCCGTCGCTGACCTGCGCGACCAGCACGCCGGTAGGGTGATCGAGGCCGATGGCGCTCGCCACATCAGGCGTCACCGGCTGAATCTGGACGCCGAGATAGCCGTACTGGATGGAGCCGCCCTTCATCAGCTTGGCGACGACCTTTTGCGCCTGGTCCGAGGGGATGGCGAAGCCGACGCCGACGCTGCCGCCATTCGGCGAAAAGATCGCGGTGTTGATGCCGACGACATCGCCGTACACATCCGTCAGCGGGCCGCCGGAATTGCCCCGGTTGATCGGTGCGTCGATCTGGATGAAGTCGTCAAACGGGCCGCTGTGCAGATCGCGGCCGCGCGCCGAGACAATGCCGGCGGTGACCGTGGTGCCAAGGCCGAAAGGATTGCCGAAGGCGAGCACCTGGTCGCCCGGCATGAGCTTGTCCGAATCGCCCCATTTGACGGTCGGCAAGGGCTTGCCGGCGTTGACCTTGAGCACGGCAAGGTCGTTCTTCGTGTCATGGCCGATCAATTTGGCGGGAAGCTCGGTGCCGTCGTCGAGCATCACCTTGACCGACTGGGCGCCGTCGACGACGTGATTGTTGGTGACGATCATGCCGTCGGCACCGACGATGAAGCCTGAGCCGAGGGCCTCGGTGCGCGGCGCCTGTTCCGGCGGTGTCTTGGGGGCGGGCAGTCCCTGGTCACCGAAGAAACGGCGGAAATAGTCGTCGAAAGGCGAGTTGCCACCGAACTCGTTGCCACCGAATGGGGAGGCCTCGCTCGTGGTGTCCGACTGCGCCGATTTCATGAGGGTGGTGATCGTCACCACTGCCGGTTTGTCGGCCGCCACGACCGGAGCGAACGAGCCGCGGGGCGCCGTCATGCCGGTGACAGGTGGGGTCACTGTTGCCGCCAGGACATCATTCAGCCTGGGAGCGAAGGACAGGGCGAAGGGGCTGACGATCAGCGCGGCGCCCAGCAGAGCGGCGACGCGATGTCTGCGAAGGGTCTGGATTGGTGACATGGCCGTTGTCCGGGCGAGAGATTGGTCTTGCGCCGCGACGTTCCGTCACCGGAACAATTCATCGGCGCGTCGGTCGTCGGCCTTGCCTGTCTCGCCTGTCACGGCAGCCGACCGGATCGACAGCCCCGCATCTAGGGCACCGATGATGGTTTCCAGATAATATTACGAAGATTTAATTTCCAGCCGGCAACCGCCTCGCGGCGTTGCCGCCGAAACCCGAAAATACAAAACCCGCCTCGGGAGGGGCGGGTCGGTTGGGGCGAATCAGCACCATACCGATATTAGTAGCATAGCTGCCGGCACAAAGCAAGAACAAAATAGCTGCCCAAGACAAATCGCCTCAGATTTGCGCCGCCTCAGCCGAGGCCTCCTATTCGCCTTTCCGGTCGGTCCGGCTGAGATAGGTGGTGGCGATCTCGCGCATCCGCCTGCCATCGAAGCTCGGTCCATGGCCGCCATGGCCGATCCGGATCGGCAGCTCGAGCAGGCGCTGCATCGTGCGGCGATAGGCGGCACGATCCGAATCCGGCAGGTCGTCGATCAGCATGGCGTCGTAGATGGCGTCGCCGGCGAAGAACAGGCCGTCAGCCTCGTCGAACAGCGCGATCGAATCCGGAGAGTGGCCGGGCAGATGCAGGACGCGGAATTGGCGGTCGCCGAGGTCGATCCTATCGCCCTCGTCCAGGGTCCGGGCCAGAGGCGCCGGCTGAATCCTGTAATCGGCCGCCTTCCAGCCCTTTGCCGGCAGCCTGGAGACGGCGCCTTCCAGATCATGGAACATGTAGGCGTAGGTCACCGCTTCATCCATGCTGTCGAACTGTGCGGCGCTGTGGCGCGGCCCTGCCCGCAGCGGAAACTCGTGCAGCGAGCCGACATGATCGAGATGGATATGCGTGGCGACGACGAGCAGCGGCTTGCCGGACGGCGTGTCGATCTGCGGCGCCAGCGGGCAGATACCCATGCCGGTGTCGACCAGCAGGTCGACATCGCGGCCGCGCAAATGCCAGATGTTGGCACGCACGAAATCATGCACGAAGGGCTCGGTCAGCATTGTCGTCTTGGCGTCGACGATGGTTTTGCTGAACCAGCTGTCCATCAGATCAACGCCGCATCAGACGAACGGCTTGCCGACCTTGTACTTTTGCGGGACCAGCCGCTTCAGATAGGCCATCCCCGCGTCGGACAGCCGGTTGACGTCGGGCAGCATGAAATCATCCGGCATATGGCGCGTCTTGCCGGCGACGTTCTTCAGCGGCACCTTCTTCAGCACGGTTTTCTTGCCGTCATATTGCAGCGCCACCGAACCGCCGCCCTCGTCGGCCACCGTCACCGCGAAGGCGCCGGCATCGAAGGCCTCCTGCGCGTCCACCGCGCTGATGGCGCCGACATAGCCGCGCGGCATATAGCCGAGCGCATCGACGCGCGCCCGCTTGCCCGGCAATCCTTCGGCGAGCGCGCGCTCCAAGGCTGCCGGCAGGTCGCTGCCCGACAGCTTGACGTTCCCGTGTTGGTCGCGCTCCAGCCTTTCCGGCGGCACCAGGCTTTCGACCAGCGCCTTGCCGTCGGCGGTGCTGACGCCTTCGGAGACGGCAACGATGCAGCGCTTGTGGCGGTCGAGCGTGGCGCGCACGTCGTCGATGAAACCGGCCGCCGAGAACGGCCGCTCCGGCACGTAGACGAGATGCGGGCCGCTGTCCTGGTCGAGCTGCCAGGCCGCGGACGCGGCCGTCAGGAAACCGGCATGCCGCCCCATGACAATGCCGACATAGATGCCCGGCA
Organism: Mesorhizobium sp. M0954; assembly: GCF_040319155.1. NCBI lineage: Bacteria > Pseudomonadati > Pseudomonadota > Alphaproteobacteria > Hyphomicrobiales > Phyllobacteriaceae > Mesorhizobium > Mesorhizobium sp. M0954. The sequence goes on from NZ_JAMYNR010000006.1 coordinate 6,313, forward strand.
GAGCGCGGAAATCGAGATCGACCGAAAGGAATGCTCCAGCGACGAACTCGGCCGCCGACATGAAGCCGGGCGTGTGGTCGTTCTCCTCGAGATCGTTGTCGATGGTTTTCGGCGCATGCACGAAGGCGATCTTGCCGCCGGCGGCGTCGGTGAGGATCTGCTGCGTGCCCGAGGTGTCGTTGCCGCCGATATAGATGAAGGCGTCGGCACCGGCTTTCTTCAAGCCGTTGAGGATGAGGTCGCAATAGGCGGCATCCGGCTTGTCGCGCGTCGAACCAAGCGCGGCGCTCGGTGTCGCCGCGATCAGCCGCAGGCGATCCTCGGGGATGGCGGAAAGATCGACGTAATTGCCGTCACGAATGCCGCGCACGCCGTGGATGGATCCCAGCACCTTGGCGCCGGGATGCCGCTTGCGGATTTCGAGCGCAGCACCCACCACGGTCTGGTTGATGACGGCGGTCGGGCCGCCGCCTTGCGCGATGACAAAAGTTCCGGCCATTGTTCACGTCTCCCGGGTGATGAAATCGCAGGCACATTCGCCTGTCTTGCGGCATCGCGCAACGGCAGAGTGATCGCTCGAGCCTTGGCCGCCGGTCAGACGACGACGACCGGGTTTTTCTTGGAGACGCGGCTGTAGAGGTCGATGATGTCCTGGTTGATCAGGCGCACGCAGCCCGACGACATCGCCTGGCCGATGCTCCACCATTCGGGCGAGCCGTGGATGCGATAGCCGGTGTCGCTGCCGTTCTGATAGATGTAGAGGGCACGCGCGCCGAGCGGATTGTCGAGCCCGCCCGGCTGTCCGCTTTGCCATTTCACCAGTTCCGGCCTGCGGGCGATCATCTCGGGCGGCGGGGTCCAGACCGGCCATTCCTTGCCGTACTGGATGTTGGCGCGGCCGGACCAGCGGAATCCGTCCTTGCCGATGCCGACGCCGTAACGGATCGCCTCGCCGCCGGGCTGCACCAGATAGAGCAGCCGTTCCTGCGAGTGAACGACGATGGTGCCGGGTTGCTCGCCGGTCGGATCGACGACGATCTGGCGGCGGAACTCCGGCTTGACCTTGAGATAGGGCACTTCCGGCACATTGAAGCCACCGTCGGTGAGCGAAGCGTACATCACGTCGGGGCTGGTAATGTTCTTGTCGACGCTGATACTCGGACGGATGGGCCGGATCGAGCCGGTGGTGACGTCGTCGAGCTGGAGCGACGGCAGATCCAGCGTCTGGCTGCAGCCGGCGACGCCGAGCAGCGCCAGCGCACCGGCGCCGGACAGCACCGTGCGACGGGAAAGCTGTATTTCGGTTTCGATTGCGTCGCCAATATGCGGCAGCGACAGACCGTGCGGCAACTCACGCATTTACCCAAACCCTACGCTGTCGGCGGGAAACACGCTCCGGCCGTATAGCAGGCATTTTCGCCAATCATGGTTGAAAAAGCGTGAAGGCCGGCCGCCTGGCATTAACGAGAGGCTTTTTCGACTTTGCCTCTTTACATCTGCGCGAGGCCAAGGATTTATCCTCTTCTTTGAGCTCAAGGAGAAGAAAATGTCCTTCGAAAACTGGGCCGCTTTTGCCGCTGCCTCGGCAGTCCTTCTGGTCATTCCGGGCCCGACCATCCTGCTGGTGGTTTCCTATGCGCTCGGCCAGGGCTGGCGCACCGCGCTGCCGATGGCAGTCGGCGTGGCGCTCGGCGACTTCACCGCGATGACACTGTCGATGCTGGGCATTGGCGCGCTGCTGGCGGCGTCGGCCACCGTGTTTACCGTGCTGAAGGTGATCGGCGCCGGCTACCTGATCTATCTCGGCATCAAGCTGTTTCGCGCCGGCGGTGCGCTCCGGGCCGAACCGCGCACCGATGCGGTGTCATCGGCGAAAATGACGGCGCACGCCTGGCTGGTTACCGCGCTCAATCCGAAAAGCATCACCTTTTTTGTCGCCTTCCTGCCGCAGTTCCTCGACCGGTATGCGGATTTCTGGACACAGATGCTGATCTTCGAGACGACCTTCCTGGCGCTCGCCTTCGCCAATGCCTTCGGTTATGCGCTGATCGCGGCAAGGGCGCGCAACGTCGTGCGCAACCCAAAGGCGATCCGCATCTTCAACCGCACCGGCGGCACGCTGCTGGTCGGCGCCGGCATCGCGACAGTGGCGATGCGCTCGGGCAACTGAGGACGGACCATGGCGGTGAGCGATGCATTCGGCCTGACACTGTCTGGCGCGACGGAGGCCGGGCTCTCGTCCTACAGCCGGGCTGTTCGCGAATTGCAGTGCTTCATCGGCGATCCGGTCGGTTCCGTTGACCGGGCAATCGCCGAAGATCCCGGCTTCGTCATGGCGCAGGTGTTCAAGGGTTATCTCTTTGGCCTCGCCACAGAGCGCGAAGCGACGGCGGTGGCCAAGGCATGTCACGAGGCGGCGCTGCCGCTTGCCGCGACAACACGCGAGCAGGCGCATGTCGCCGCCCTTGGCCATCTTGCGGAGGGACGCTGGCACGAGGCCGCCCGCGTGCTGGAGGATATCGCCATCGAGTTTCCGCTCGATGCGCTGGCGCTGCAGACCGGCCACCAGATCGACTTCTTCACCGGCAATGCGCGCATGCTGCGCGACCGCATCGGTCGCGCGCTGCCGTCCTGGCAGAGCGACATGCCGGGCTATCACGCCATACTCGGCATGCAGGCCTTTGGCCTGGAGGAAATGGGCGATTACGCGCGCGCCGAAAAACTTGGCCGCACGGCGGTCGATATCGAGCCGCGCGACGGCTGGGCCCAGCATGCGGTGGCCCATGTCATGGAGATGCAGAGCCGGCAGAAGGACGGCATTCTGTGGATGCGCGCCAATCCCGAAGCGTGGACGCGGGACAGCTTCCTGCAGGTGCACAATTGGTGGCATCTGGCACTGTTCCATTATGATCTCGGCGAAGTCGACGAGGTGCTGGCGCTCTATGACGGGCCGATCTATGGCGAACGCTCGATGCTGGCGCTCAACATGGTCGATGCCTCGGCGATCCTGTGGCGGCTGCATCTCGGTGGCGTCGATGTCGGCGAGCGCTGGGCGACGCTCGCCGCCAACTGGTTGCCCATGGCCAGCGCCGGCCACTATGCCTTCAACGACGCCCACGCGATGATGGCGTTTGTCGGTGCCGGCCTCGAAGCGCCGGCCCGCAACTTGCTCGAGGCGCAGCGCGAGGCGATGCGCGGCAAGGACGACAACGCTGCTTTCACCAGGGATGTCGGCCATCCCCTGACGCTCGCCATCAAGGCATTCGGCGAGGGCAATTATGCCGGGACGATACGCCTGATCCGGCCGATCCGGGCAATCGCCCATCGCTTCGGCGGCAGCCACGCACAACGCGACGTCATCGACCTGACGCTGATCGAAGCGGCATTGCGTTCCGGTGATGGCGCGCTGGCGAGGGCGCTTGCGGCGGAACGCGCGCTGGCACGGCCGGACAGCCCGTTGTCGGCACTGTTTTCACGGCGTGCAACCGCTCCCGCGGCGAATTGACCACGGCCACATCTTGCCTTAAAAACTGCCCCGGCCAGATTTTTTCGAGCGTCGAAAAAATCTTCGCGTGTTGACCGGGGTGCGTTTCCGGCGGCACGATTGCCGGGATATCTTCGCCGCCAGTGTCACAGGACTGGGCAGCGAAGCAAGAAAGACCGTCGCCGCCAGGCATGACGGACATGGGAGGAAACATGTATCTCGGCCTCGATCTCGGCACGTCGGGCGTCAAGGCGCTGCTGATCGATGCAAGGCAGAGCATCGTCGGTTCCGGCCATGCGCCGCTCGACGTGTCGCGCCCGCATCCCGGCTGGTCCGAGCAGAACCCGGCCGACTGGATCCGCGCCTGCGAAGCGGCGGTCGGCGAGCTGCGGTCAATGCATGCGAAGGAACTCGCGGCAGTCAAAGGCATCGGCCTTTCCGGCCATATGCATGGCGCCACTCTGCTCGATGCCGCCGACCAGGTGCTGCGCCCCTGCATTCTATGGAACGACACACGCAGCCACGCCGAGGCGGCCGCGCTCGATGCCGACCCGCGCTTTCGCAAGCTGACCGGCAACATCGTCTTTCCCGGTTTCACCGCGCCGAAGCTGGCCTGGGTGAAAAACAACGAACCGGCTGTTTTTGCCAAGGTGGCAAAGGTCCTGCTGCCGAAGGACTTTTTGCGGCTCTGGCTCGCCGGCGAGCATATTTCGGAAATGTCGGATTCGGCTGGCACGTCGTGGCTCGATGTCGGCAAACGCGCCTGGTCCGCCGAACTGCTCGCCGCGACGTCGCTCGACGAAAGCCAGATGCCGTCATTGGTCGAAGGCACGGCCAAGGCCGGTGCCTTGCGCGCCGAACTGGCCGCCAAATGGGGCATGCAGCCGGGCATCCCGATCGCCGGCGGGGCCGGCGACAACGCGGCCTCGGCCTGCGGCATGGGCACGGTCGGCGCCGGGCAGGCGTTCGTCTCGCTCGGCACGTCGGGCGTGCTTTTTGCCGCCAACGCGTCGTATCTGCCCAATCCGGAAAGCGCCGTGCACACATTCTGCCACGCACTGCCCGGCACCTGGCACCAGATGGGCGTCATCCTGTCGGCAACCGATTCGCTCAACTGGCTGTCGGGGATCGCTGGAAAAAGTGCCGGCGAGTTGACCGCCGAACTCGGCGATTCGCTGCAGGCGCCGAGCGGTGTCTCTTTCCTGCCGTACCTGTCAGGCGAGCGGACGCCTCACAATGATTCCGTCATTCGGGGCGCCTTTACCGGGCTTGCCCACGAGTCCGGCCGCGCGGCGCTGACCCAGGCCGTGCTCGAAGGCGTCGCCTTCGCTTTCCGCGACAGCCTCGAAGCCCTGGCCAAAGCCGGTACGACGCTGACCCGGGTGACGGCGATCGGCGGCGGCTCGCGTTCGCGCTACTGGCTGAAGGCCATCGCCACAGCGCTTGGCCTGCCAGTCGATATCCCAGCCGACGGCGATTTCGGCGCCGCCTTCGGAGCGGCCCGGCTTGGCCTGATCGCGGCGACAGGCGCCGATCCGCGCGCCGTGTGCACGGCGCCGGCGACGGACGCCACGGTCGAGCCGGTCGCCGCACTAAGCGATGCCTATGCAGATGCCTATCAGCGCTACCGCCAGCTTTACCCGGCGATCAGGAGCGCCACGGCGTGAGCGGTTTCCCGCCCTCGCCGTGGCCTGCCGAGAAGGCCTCACTGTGCCGGCACCTTGTCGAGAAAGCCGGTGACGCTTTTCAGCCGGCCATTTTCGATGACGCCGATATCGGTGCCTTCGATGACGGAGCCGACGCCTTCCGGCCCGAGGTTCCAGGAGAAGCGGATGGTATCGGCGAAGCCGTCCGGCTTGCCTTTCAGCGAGAACCTGAAGCCGGCAAAGCGCTGCTGAACGCCTTCGATCAGCGCGGCGATGGCGTCATGGCCGTCGCCCTGCATGATCGGATCGCGGTAGCCGACGTCCTCGGTGAAGGTCGCCTCGAGCAAGGCTTTCCTGCGTGCGGCGTCGCTCTCGTTCCAGGCGGCGATGTAGTTTTCGGCAATGGTGTTGAGGTCGGTCATGGTCTGTCTCCTTCGTTGGGTGGCTTTGACATGAGCCTTTTCGACCAGCGCCAGCGCGAAACCAATTACGCCTGAGGTAATCAGGCCGAACCATGCGAGAGGAAAAAAACATGAGCAGCGGTTTTTTCGGCGACATCCAACAGATCAAATACGAGGGACCGGATTCGACCAATCCGCTGGCCTATCGGTTCTACAATCCCGACGAGATCGTCGCCGGCAAGCGGCTGGAAGACCATCTGCGCTTTGCCGTCGCCTATTGGCATTCCTTCGCCTGGCCGGGCGGCGATCCGTTCGGCGGTCAGACGTTCGACCGGCCATGGTTCCCCAAGGCCGGCGGTACCGACACGATGGAGCTGGCCAAACTCAAGGCCGACGTCGCCTTCGAGATGTTTTCGCTGCTGGGCGCGCCTTATTTCTGCTTCCACGATGCCGACGTGCGGCCGGAGGGCCGGGACTTTTCCGAAAGTGCGGCGCGGCTCGACGAGATCGCCGATTATTTCTCGGGAAAGATGAAGCAGACCGGCGTCAAGCTGCTGTGGGGCACGGCCAACCTGTTCTCCAACCGCCGCTTCATGTCGGGCGCCGCCACCAATCCCGATCCGGACGTCTTTGCCTATTCGGCGGCGACGGTGAAACACTGCATCGACGTCACCAAGCGGCTGAACGGCGAGAACTACGTGCTGTGGGGCGGCCGCGAGGGCTATGAGACGCTGCTCAACACCGACCTTGCCCGCGAGCAGGAACAGGCCGGCCGTTTCCTCAACCTGGTCGTCGATTACAAGCACAGGATCGGCTTCGAAGGAACCATCCTGATCGAGCCGAAGCCTCAGGAGCCGACCAAGCACCAGTATGATTACGACGTCGCCACCGTCTATGGCTTCCTCAAGCGTTTCGGACTGGAGAACGAGGTCAAGCTCAACATCGAGCAGGGCCACGCCATCCTGGCCGGCCATTCGTTCGAACATGAACTGGCGCTGGCCAATGCGCTCGGCATTTTCGGCTCGATCGACATGAACCGCAACGACTACCAGTCGGGCTGGGACACCGACCAGTTCCCCAACAATGTGCCGGAGATGGCTCTGGCCTACTACCAGGTGCTGCAGGCCGGCGGCTTCAAGACCGGCGGCACCAATTTCGACGCCAAGCTCAGGCGCCAGTCGCTCGATCCGCAGGACCTGCTGATCGGCCATATCGGGGGCATGGACTGCTGCGCTCGCGGCCTGAAGGCGGCAGCGCGCATGGTCGAGGACAAGGCGCTGTCCGCCCCGCTCGCCGAGCGCTATGCCGGCTGGGATTCGGCCGAGGCCAAGGCGATGCTTGCCGGCAAGCGCACGCTGGAGGAAATCGCCGAGCGCGTCGTCAAAGAGAAGATCGAGCCGCAGCCCAGATCCGGCCGCCAGGAATTGCTCGAAAGCATCGTCAACCGGTACGTCTGAGGCGTACCCGGTTCGCGGCCGCATTGTTCAGCGGCCGCCGGCTAAGACGGCTTTCTGCGGGGCTGAACCGACGAAGGTTTTGCCCCGTGTGAAACTCGCGTGGCCTGTTCGCTGACCGGGTCTGGCGCGCCTTAGCCGTGATCGAGGCCTCTCAGGTAGGCGCAAAACATGTCGGCCATGGCGTTGGCGTAGACTTCAATCTCCTTGGGGGTTCGAGGCGTCTCCGAGAACTGCTTCCCCACCGTGCTGAGCGTCGTCATGACCAGGTCGCCGGCCAATTCGCGAGTCGCTTGCGCGGCGCTCGGCAACGCCTCCTGCATGAAGAGCTGGATGGTGCGGTCTCCGGAGGCCCTCGCCGCCTGCGCCTCGGGCGCGTCGCGGTAAAGCGGGGCGGCGTCGTCGAGCGCCACACGCACCGCAGCCTCCTCACACTCCGAGCGGAGGAAGGCGTGGACCAGGTCGCGCAGCCGGTCAAGCGGCGGTTTCCTGATATCCTCGAGGATATCGCGCAGCAAACTGGTCGTCTGCCGCCATTCGTCGCTCTGGAGCCGGAACAGGATCGCCGCCTTGTTCGGAAAATACTGATACAGCGATCCGACGCTGACGCCGGCCTTCTCGGCCACGCGCGCCGTGGTGAAGCGCTGCGCGCCTTCCCTCGCCAAAACCTGAACAGCAGCCTGCAAAATCGCAGCGACGAGCTCCGCCGAGCGGGCCTGCTTCGGCTGTTTTCGCGAGGAAATCCGCGGACTTCGGTTGTCGCTCATTGAGAGCCGCGCCAATGCGATTAGTGAATGCGAATGATTAGTCGTATTTTGAATGTCGCACAAGAACGCATTCAATTCCGACTGGAGACCGATATGACCACACTGACGACAACGCCGCTCGCGCCCCTGCTGGACCGCCTGTTCGAGGAAGCCGCTGCGGCAACAAGCCCTGCAGTGGCGGAACTCTCCGCCGAGGAGCGGATGCGGCTGGTTCGAAGCAAGACCGAATACCTCGATTTCTATGGGCGGCTAAGGGATCTCTGGCTTCCCGTTTCGCGAGAGACCGGCACGCTGCTCTACATGCTGGCACGAGGCAGCGGCGCACGGACGATCATCGAATTTGGAACCTCGTTCGGCATCTCGACCCTGCACCTTGCCGCAGCCTTGCGGGACAATGGCGGTGGCCGCCTGATCACCAGCGAGTTCGAGCCATCCAAGGTCGCGCGCGCGAGGAGTAATCTGACAGCAGGCGGTCTCATTGACATGGTGGAAACCCGCGAAGGAGACGCGCTGCAAACATTAAGCGTCGATCTTCCCGAAAGCGTCGACCTGCTTCTGCTCGACGGCGCCAAAGCGCTCTATCCCGAGATCTTGAGTCTGGTTGAAAGCCGCCTCAGACCGGGCGCCTTCGTCGTTGCCGACAACGCAGATCTTTGCCCCGAATACCTCGAGCGGGTGCGCTCGACCGGGAGTGGCTACATGTCCACGCCGTTCGGCGAGGATGTTGAACTGTCGATGCGGCTTGGCTGAAGCACTGCCTGACCTGCCGGAACGATCGTGCCCAAGATGGGCGGCGGCGGACAAAACTTTGCCCGGCATCGCCCATCAATCGCCTCGCTCTTGCCTTCAAACAGCCGTCACGAACCTCCTATAGTGTGGTTCGTGGCGGGATTCAGAAAGAAGGAGGCGAAACGATATGCAGCACGAACGCGAAATCGACGCCCTGCTCTCATCTGGCGAGGCTGGATCGATCATCGACCGGCTGATGGCGCTGCCGCACCCGAAACAAGGTGCGCTGATTGCAAACGAATGGGATCGCGCGGTCGCCAGCCGCTTCGAGACCCATCTTGCGAGACAGATGCGCTCGCAGATCGACGGCAGCAGCGACCGCCAGGACGCTGCCTGATCTACCTTTGCCTATGGATGTCGTTATCGCAAAACCGCTACGCACGCTCGGGTCAAGCCCGTGGCCAGGCTTTTGGGCGACATGCATTATCCCCGACGCAGCCTAACCGGCGCTTCGCCGAACGCTCTTGAAAACGCTCTGGAAAATGCCGCGGCGGACGAAAACCCCGTTCGCCCGGCAATGTCCGCCATGGCGATGCGCGTGTCGACCACCAGCCGGCGCGCGGCGCCGAGGCGCAGCCTGAGGTAATAAGCGCCGGGCGTTTCGCCGATCGACTTTCGAAAGATGCTTTCCAGCGTCCGTGCCGTCACCCCGGCGCGCTTTGCCACGGCCGCGATAGTCAGCGGCTGGTCGACATGCGCTTCCATCAGCCGGATGGCTTGCGCCAGCTTGGGATCGTAGCCGTCAAGACGGCCGAGCGAGACCAGCGGTTGCGCGTCCGTCGCGGCGCGCGCCTGGTCGTAGATGAAGACGCTCGCGACATCTAGCGCCACGGCCATGCCGAGCCGCGTGCGGATCAGATGCAGCATCAGGTCGAAGGTCGGCGAGGCGCCGCCGGTGGTGAACACCGGGCCATCGATGACGTAGCGGTCGGGGCGCACGTCGACGCCGGGAAAGGCCGACGAGAAATCCTCCATGTCCTCCCAGTGGGTGGTGGCGCTGCGCCCCTCCAGCAGACCGGCGCGGGCAACCAGCCAGGTGCCGGCCTCGACGCCGCCCCAGGCGCGTGCCGCGCGCGCCGCCCGGCGCAGTCCGGACAGCAAGGCCGATGTGGCATGGTTCTGCGAGCCGAAGCCGGCGACGACGACCAGCATATCGGTTGTGTCAGCCGCATCGAAGCGGCCGCTGACCGCCACCGGCAGGCCGCATGTGGTGACCGGCGCCTCGCCTGTCACCGAGACCAGCCTGAAATCGAACAGCGTCTCACCGGCAATGCGGTTGGCGGCGCGCAACGGATCGACGGCCGAGGCGACGCACATGATCGACGAGCCGGAGAATACCAGCAGCGTTACCTTGAGCGGCAAACGCTCGGCCCGAAAGATCGTCGGTTTTTCGTTTTTGGTCACACGATCTTCGTAAAACGCAAAACAGTTTCCGGCAAGTCAGGCATTCTTGCCCTACGTTCTATTGGGAGAGAATCCGATGCCGTTAGCGATGAACCGTGAGGTTTTCATTACCTGTGCCGTGACCGGGTCCGGCAGTTCGCAGGATCGCAGCCCGCATGTGCCGCGCTCGCCCAGAGAGATCGCCGATTCGGCCATCGAGGCGGCAAAGGCGGGTGCGGCGATCGTGCACTGCCATGTGCGCGATCCCGAGACCGGCAAGCCTAGGCGCGACGTGCATCTCTATCGCGAAGTAACCGAGCGCATCCGCGCGGCAGACGTCGACGTGGTGCTGAACCTGACCGCCGGCATGGGGGGTGACATGGTATTCGGCCCGCCGGAGAAACCGCTGCCGCTGAACGAAAAAGGCACGGACATGGGCGGCGCGAGCAACCGCATGGAGCACGTCCGCCAGTGCCTGCCGGAAATCTGCACGCTCGACTGCGGCACCATGAATTTCGCCGAGGCCGACTATGTCATGACCAATACGCCCGGCATGCTGCGTGCCATGGGCGGCATGATGACGGCGCTCGGCGTCAAGCCGGAGATCGAGGCCTTCGACACCGGGCATCTGTGGTTCGCCAAGCAATTGGTCGAGGAAGAAGTGCTGAAGCCGGACGCCTTGGTGCAATTGTGCATGGGCGTGCCGTGGGGCGCGCCGGACGACCTCAACACCTTCATGGCCATGGTCAACAATGTACCGTCGACCTGGAACTGGTCGGCCTTTGCCATTGGCCGCAACCAGATGGCCTATGTCGCGGCCGCGGTGCTGGCCGGCGGCAATGTCCGCGTCGGACTGGAGGATAATCTCTGGCTCGACAAGGGTGTGCTGGCGACCAATGCGCAGCTGGTCGAGCGGGCGGTCAGCATCGTGTCGAATATGGGCGCCAGGGTCATCGGCCCGGACGAAGTCCGCAAGAAGCTGAACCTGACGAAGCGCGCACCGCTTTGAAAAGCCGGTAGCCGGTTGGGAGGAGCCGCCGATGAAGACCGTGAAATTCACCGCCATGAAGGACGGCGACCGCGAGGATTACGCCTTCCTCACCGAGCACGAGATCGACTACGCGGCAAAGACCGGCGAGCGCCTGCTCGACGCGCTCGTCCAGCTTGATGCGGGCCTCTCGGGCTACAAGATCACCCGGCTCGGCCATTCACTGCAAGCGGCAACACGGGCCTGGCGCGACGGCGCCGACACCGACTGGATTGCCTGCGCCTTGCTGCACGATATCGGAGACATCTACGCGCCCTATAACCACGACGAGTATGCGGCGTCGATCCTGAAGCCTTTTGTGCGCGAGCAATGCACCTGGGTGGTGGAAAAGCACGGCGATTTCCAGCGCCTCTATTACGCCCACCACCTCGGCGGCAATCCGCACGCCCGCGACCGTTTCGCCGAGCACATCTACTTCGACGATTGCGATGAGTTTTGCGAACGCTGGGATCAGTCGAGCTTCGACCCGGATTACGAGACATTGCCGATCGATTTCTTCCGGCCCTTCGTGCTCGAAGTGTTCGCGCGCAAGGCCTATGACGCATGCGTGATCCGTGCCGGCGAACGCGTCGCCCTCACCGACCCCGCAACAGCCAGCACCAGAACCGGAGCTTCCGCATGAGCATCATCAACAAAGCGGCCGCCATCGGCGGCGGCGTCATCGGCGCCGGCTGGGTGGCGCGGCTGCTGCTCAACGGCATCGACGTGTCGATCTTCGATCCCGACCCCGAGGCATCACGCAAGGTCGGCGAGGTGATGAAGGGAGCACGACGCGCCTACAAGCAGATGCTGCCCGGCGGCCTGCCGAAGGAGGGCAAGCTTACCTTCGCCAAGACCATCGCCGAGGCGGTCGCCGACGCCGATTTAATCCAGGAAAGCGTGCCGGAACGGCTCGACCTGAAGCACCGCGTGCTGGCCGAGATCGACCTTTATGCGCCGGCCAACGCAATTGTCGGCTCCTCCACTTCCGGCATCAAGCCGACCGACATGCAGGTAGCGATGAAGAAGCATCCGGAGCGGCTGGTCGTCGGCCATCCGTTCAACCCCGTCTATCTGCTGCCGCTGGTCGAGATCGTCGGCGGCGAACAGACCTTTCCCGAGGCGATCGAGGTCGCCAAGGAGATCTATGCCTCGATCGGCATGAAGCCGGTGGTGATCCGCAAGGAGATCGAAGCCTTCGTCGGCGACCGGCTGCTCGAAGCGGCGTGGCGCGAGGCGCTGTGGCTGGTCAAGGACGGCATCTGCACGGTCGAGGAGCTCGACGACATCATGCGCTACGGCTTCGGCCTGCGCTGGGCGCAGATGGGCATGTTCCAGGTCTATCGCGTCGCCGGCGGCGAGGCCGGCATGCGCCACTTCATGGCGCAGTTCGGCCCGTGCCTGAAATGGCCGTGGACCAAGCTGATGGACGTGCCGGAGTTCAACGATGAGCTGGTCGAGCTGATCGCGACCCAGTCGGACGATCAGGCGCACGGTCTGTCGATCCGCGATCTCGAAAAGATCCGCGACGACAATCTGGTCGCCATCATGGAGGCACTGTCGAAGCAGAACAAAGGCAAAGGTTGGGGTGCCGGCGCCTTGCATAAGGACTACACCAGGCAGTTGGCCAAGCTTGCGGCGAAGAAGCCCACCGCCTCCAAGGCGGCCGAAAAGGCCAAGGCTGAAAAGCCGAAGAAAAAGAAGAAAGGCTGAGACCATGGATTTTGGTCTTTCGGAGGAGCAGAAGCTCATCGTCGAGACGACGCGGGCCTTCGTCGAGAACGAGCTTTACCCGCATGAGCGCGAGGTTGAACGCACCGGCGTGCTGCGCCGCGAGCTGATCGAGGAGATCAAGGCCAAGGCGATCGAAGCCGGCCTCTATGCCGCCAACATGCCGGCCGATGTCGGCGGCGCCGGGCTCGATACGGTGACCTGGCTGCTCTATGAGAAGGAACTCGGCCGCGCCAATTACGCACTGCATTGGACCTGCGTGGCGCGGCCTTCGAACATCCTTCTCGCCGGCACGCCGGAGCAGCGCGAAAAATATCTGTTTCCCTGCATTCGCGGCGAGAAATGCGATTGCCTGGCAATGACCGAGCCGGGCGCCGGCTCCGATCTGCGCGGCATGAAGGCAACCGCCGTGCAAGACGGCGACGACTGGGTGCTGAACGGCACCAAGCATTTCATCAGCCATGCGGACCTCGCCGATTTCGCCATCGTCTTCATGGCCTCGGGTGAGGAAGAGTCTTCGCGTGGAAAACGCAAGAAGATCACCGCCTTTTTCGTCGACAAGGGCACTAAGGGTTTCACCGTGCGCGACGGCTACCGCAACGTCTCGCATCGCGGCTACACCAACGCCATTCTCGAATTCGATGATTGCCGGCTGCCGGCGAGCCAGGTACTCGGCGAGGTCCACAAAGGCTTCGATGTCGCCAATTCCTGGCTCGGCGCAACGCGCCTGCAGGTCGGCGCCACCTGCCTCGGCCGCGCCGAGCGGGCGCTTGGCCACGCCGTCGAATACGCCGCGCAGCGCCAGCAATTCGGCCAGCCGATCGGCAAGTTCCAGGGCGTGTCGTTCAAGCTCGCCGACATGGCGACCGAGCTGAAGGCCGCCGACCTGATGGTGTTCGAAGCCGGCTGGAAGTACGATCAGGGTACCGTCACCGACCAGGACATGGCCATGGCCAAGCTGAAGGCCACCGAGATGCTTGCCTTCGTCGCCGACGAGGCGATCCAGATCCATGGCGGCATGGGGCTGATGGACGATTTGCCGCTCGAGCGCATCTGGCGCGACGCCCGCGTCGAGCGCATTTGGGAAGGCACTTCGGAAATCCAGCGCCACATCATCTCCCGGGCGCTGCTGCGCCCGTTCGGGGGCTGAACAGCGCAATGTCTGCATTCCTTCGCGCCCCCCTCAGTCCTATCGGACATCTCCCCCTCAAGGGGGGAGATCGGCCGCCATTCCTGATTTCGCCAGTTATTACCGTTGCATGCCTCGGGCCGGCGGCCCAGCTGCCAATCTCCCCCCTTGAGGGGGAGATGCCCGGCAGGGCAGAGGGGGGTGTTTATGCACAAACTTGAGCGCCTTCTGCGCCCACGAACGATCGCGGTCTTCGGTGGCGCGCAGGCTGCCGCCGTCGTCGCGCAATCGATCAAGATGGGCTTTGCCGGCGAGATCTGGCCGGTGCATCCGAGCAAGGCCGAGGTCGCCGGCCGCAAGGCCTATCGCTCGGTGGCCGAATTGCCCGGTGCGCCGGATGCCGCTTTCGTCGGCGTCAACCGGCACTTGACCATCGAAGTGGTCAAGGCACTGGCCGAGCGCGGCGCCGGCGGTGCGGTCTGCTTCGCCGCCGGCTTCCTCGAAACCGAGGCCTATGACGAGGACGGCGAGCGGCTGCAGGCCGAGCTGGTCGCGGCGGCGTGCCAAATGCCAATCATCGGGCCGAACTGCTACGGGCTCATCAACTACGCCGACGGCGCGCTTTTGTGGCCCGACCAGCATGGCGGCATCAGGCTGCCAGAAGGCGGTCGCGGCGTTGCCATCATCACCCAGTCGTCGAACATCGCCATCAACATGACGATGCAGAAGCGCGGCCTGCCGATCGCCTTTCTGATGACCGCCGGCAACCAGGCGCAGACCGGGCTTTCCGAAATGGCGCTCGGCCTGATCGAGGACGACCGCGTCACCGCGCTCGGCCTGCATATCGAGGCCTTCGATTCGGTAGCCGGCTTCGAAAGGCTGGCGGCACGGGCACGCGAGCTGAAGAAGCCTGTCATCGCCATGAAGGTCGGCCGCTCCGAGCAGGCGCGGCAGGCGACCGTCTCCCATACCGCGTCGCTGGCCGGCTCGGACGCGGCGTCCGGCGCCTTCCTGAAGCGGCTCGGCATCGCCCGCATCGATTCAATTCCCGCCTTCATCGAGGCGCTGAAGCTGCTGCACGTCACCGGCCCCCTGCCCGGCTACCGGCTGTCGTCGATGAGCTGTTCGGGCGGCGAGGCGTCGGTCATGGCCGACAGCGCCGAAGGCCGCTGGGTGACGTTTCCGCCACTCACCCCCGAGCACCGCGCGCATGTCAAATCGACGCTCGGGCCGCTGGTCGCGGTGGCCAACCCGCTCGACTACCACACCTTCATCTGGAACAACGAGCCGGCGATGACCGCCACCTTCACCGCGATGGTGTCGGGGGGCTTCGACCTCAACATGCTGGTGCTCGATTTCCCGCGCCCCGACCGCTGCTCGGACACCGACTGGTGGGCGACGCTGCGCGCCTTCGAAGTGGCGCTGAAGACCAACAGCGCGCAAGGCGCGATCGTCTCCTCGCTGCCGGAGAACCTGCCCGAGGAATACACTGCCGGCCTGATGGCGCGGGGCATGGTGCCGCTGTTCGGCATCTCCGAAGCCATTGACGCCGCCCAGGCGGCGGCCTTCATCGGCTGGGCCTGGCGCGAGCCGCAGGCGCAGCCGATCGACACTTCGGCGTCCGGCGCGCCGGCCGGCGACCATGTCACGCCGGACGAGGCCGAGGCGAAGGCGCGGCTCATCGAGGCCGGGCTCCCCGTGCCGAAGGGCGAGCGCGCCGGCAACGCGGTCGAAGCTGTCATCTCCTCGATGGCGCTCGGCTTCCCGGTGGCGCTGAAGGCCCTTGGCGTCATCCACAAGTCCGAGCTCGACGCGGTCCGGCTCAATTTGAGGGATGCTGAATCCGTCAGCACCGCCGCCCACGATCTCGGCCCGCTCGGCACGGGCCTTTATGTCGAGCGCATGGTGCGCGACGGCGTCGCCGAGCTGCTCGTCGGCTTCACCCGCGACCCGATGTTCGGCGCCGTGATGACGCTCGGCACCGGCGGCGTGCTGGTCGAGCTGTTGCGCGACAGCGTCACGCTGATGCTGCCGGCGACCCGCGACGATATCGAGGCCGCTTTGCGTGGGCTGAAACTGTTCCCGCTGCTCGACGGCTATCGCGGTCGGCCGAAGGCCGATGTCGCGGCGGCAATCGATGCGATATCGGGCATTGCCGCTTTCGTGCAGCAAAACGCCGGCGAGATCGAGGAACTCGACATCAATCCGCTGATCGTCTGCACCGAAGGCAAGGGCGCCTGGATCGCCGATGCGCTGCTGGTGCTTGGAGAGAACAAAAATGTCTGACGTCATCACCACCCGCCGCGAGGGCACTATCCTCGAAGTCACGCTCGACCGGCCCAAGGCCAATGCCATCGACCTGAAGACGTCGCGGCTGATGGGCGAGACTTTCAAGGCGTTTCGCGACGATCCCGACTTGCGCGTCGCCATCGTCAAGACCGCCGGTGACAAGTTTTTCTGCGCCGGCTGGGACCTGAAGGCAGCGGCCGGCGGCGACGCTGTCGACGGCGACTACGGCGTCGGCGGCTTCGGCGGGCTGCAGGAACTGCGCGACCTCAACAAGCCGGTGATCGCCTGCGTCAACGGCATGGCGGTCGGCGGCGGCTTCGAACTGGCGCTATCCTGCGACCTCATCTATGCGTCGGACCACTCCTCCTTCGCGCTGCCCGAAATCCGTGCCGGCACGCTGGCCGATGCGGCGACGATCAAGCTGCCGAAGCGCATCCCCTACCATGTCGCCATGGACCTTCTGCTCACCGGCCGCTGGATGGATGTCGCCGAGGCGCATCGCTGGGGCCTGGTCAACGAGGTGCTGCCCAAGGAAAGACTGGAGGACCGCGTCTGGGAAATCGCGCGGCTGCTCGCCAGCGGCCCGCCGCTGGTCTTCGCCGCGATCAAGGAAACGGCCCGGGTCGCAGAATCGCTGACGTTCCAGGACGCCATGAACCGGGTGACGCGCCGGCAACTGTCGACGGTTGACGCACTCTACGGCTCGGAGGACAATCTCGAGGGCTTTCGCGCCTTTGCCGAGAAGCGCGATCCGGTGTGGAAGGGGAAATGAAGGTACAGCCGAAATGACGGCACTCCGTCACACCCCCCTCTGGCCTGCCGGCCATCTCCCCCTCAAGGGGGGAGATCGGATGTCGCTTCGGTTTTCGCCAATCTCCAACGTTGCAAGATGGGCTGCAAGGCCGAAGCTGCCGATCTCCCCACTTGAGGGGGAGATGGCCGGCAGGCCAGAGGGGGGTGTTCACGCGGATTCATTGCGATCCATTCAGCGCCCATGACCGACTACAAAACCCTCATCGACGCCGAGACCTGGGGCTTCATCGAGCGGACTAACTCCTATTATCCGCCCGATACGATCGACTACACCGTCGCCGAGCAGCGCCAGATCTATAACCGGATGTGCCGCGAGTTCTTTGCCGGCTATCCCCAAGGCGTCACGGCGGAAACCACCGCCATTGCCACACCCTGGCACATTCCGATCCGCATCTACCGCGCTCCGGCGCCGGAAACGGCGGCGATGGTGCTTTATTTCCATGGCGGCGGTTTTATCCTCGGCGGGCTCGACAGCCATGACGACCTCTGCGCCGAGCTTTGCAGCCGCACCGGCTACGAAGTGGTTTCGGTCGACTACCGGCTGGCACCTGAACACCTTCATCCGGCCGCCTTCGACGATGCCATCAGCGCCTTCGAATGGGCGGCGGCGACTTACGAGCGTCCTGTCCTGCTCTGCGGCGACAGTGCCGGCGGCAATCTCGCCGCCGCCGTCAGTCACGCAACGCGCGGCCATGCGCGCAAGCCGATCGGCCAGATTCTGGTCTATCCCGGCCTTGGCGGCGACAGCTCCGCCGGTTCCTACGTCACCCACGCGGAAGCGCCGATGCTTACCGCGCGCGACCTCGTTTTCTACAGGGACATCAGGACCGGTGGCGAGGATCGCACCGGCGATCTCACTCTGTGGCCGCTCGCCGACGCCGAGTTCGCCAATCTGCCGCCCACCGTCGTGATCACCGCCGAATGCGACCCGCTGTCGTCGGACGGCGAAGCCTATCGCGACCGCATCGTTGCCGCGGGCGGGCGCGCCTGGTGGCTCGAGGAGCCGGGGCTGGTGCATGGCTATTTGCGCGCCAGGCACACGGCCGGCCGCGCCCGCTCGAGCTTTACCCGGATTGTCGATGCGGTAGCGGTTTTGGGAAGGGGCGAGTGGATCTGGTGAGGGATGTCTTCCCGACCAGAACGGGCCTTTGTCGGCCGGTACAGCTCTATTTGCGGCGGCGTCGCCGGCCGGAAACCTGCTTCAGCCAAGGTCCTAAATGGAAGCCGCTCATCAGCAGGTACATCGGGACCATGCCGTCGAGCGGTGACGCCTCTTGCCCGGTCGAGCACATCATGTCCGGCGCTCCGCCGAGAAGCGTCAGCAGCGCCATGGTTGCGAAGGTCGGCGCGGCCGCAAAGGACAGCCAATCGGCTGCACTATGGTCGGCCGGGCTCGCATCGCCGGTGGATCCGCCTGCATGAATCTCGCTCATGTCCGTAGTCCTGCATAGCGAGCGGGATGCGTCGAATTGAACCGTGCATCCCGCTCCTCCAATTGTCCTGGCTGCATTTCCGCGACGCCAAAGACGTTCTATTCGGTGCGATTCCGGAACGCGGCCTCTCCGGCGTCCGATATCTCGACCCATTTTTTGTCGGGGACGGCTTCGGCGCCGTAATTGTCGTGCCAATTCCACCACTTGTACGTCGGCGTCTGCGGATAGCCCACGGGCGAATCCTCCCAAACCTCCTGGCGGCCGAGCGGCGACAGGTCGAGATAGCTCCATACGGTCCCCATCGCCTCGTCACCGCGGTTGTTGATGAAGTAGGTGCGGAACACGCGGTCGCCGTCGCGGATGAACACGTTGTGGCCGTGCCACTCGTCAACGCCGAAGTCGGCATCGAAGCTGTCGGTGATGGTGTACCAGGGCATCTTCCAGTCCATCCGCGCCTTCAGCCGCGCAATGTCGGCCTGCGGTGCGCGCGAGGCGTAGGCAAGCGTGGTGTCGCGGGCGTTCAGATGGGCGAGGTTGCCGACCTGGTCCGCCCCCAGCGAACAGCCGCGGCAAGCGTGGTCGGGCCAGCCGAATACGCCGGGCTCGAAGAAGGCGCGGTAGACGATCAGCTGACGGCGGCCCTCGAACAGGTCGAGCAGGCTCACCTTTCCATCAGGCCCTTCGAACGTATAGGTCTTCTCCACCGCCATCCACGGCATCCGCCGGCGCTCGGCGGCCAGTGCGTCGCGAGCCCGGGTCACGGTCTTCTCTTTCACGAGCAGTTGCTGGCGCGCGGCCTCCCACGCGTCAGACGAAACGACCGGTGGTGTCTTCATCGCGAGCCGCTTCGTCTGCTCGCCTGTGCCATTCTGATGTGCCGTCATTGTGCATCTCCTTGCTGGTTTGTCGCCGCAGGCGCGACGTGTTGGGTCGTCAGATAGGATAGGGGCGATAGCGGGTTGGCGAGAGTGACAAGTGTGACGCGATTCCGACGGGTCCGCTGATCACGGCCAATTTCGCCGCCCGCGACGCCCCTGCGCTCATTCGTGCCCGGACTGCTGAATGGGCCGAGCGCCGGCCAGATAGCGGTCATTGTCAAACGGCTCGGCCTGGTTGCCATCCGGACTCCACAGCTGCCGGTGGGTTCGTGTGAGATCGCCGAGGTAGACATGCAGCGCACCCGATCGCGCACCGCCCGTATTCGCAACCGCATGAACGGTATTTGACGCCATGTGCACCACGGCAGGCGCTGCGATGTCCTGCCTTTCGGGAACATCGAGTTCGCTGCCGGCAACGGGATAGATGAAGTTCGTCTCGCTGCCCTTGTAGATGCCGATCAAGGCATCCATCAGGTGGTTATGAGGCGGGTACTGCAGGCCGGGCGACAGCGTGATGTGATAGATCGTCAGGTTCGGGCTCGCATGCAGAAGCACCTCGTCGTCGTCTTCTTCGTGAGCGAGTGTTCCCGATGCGTGAAAGCGGTTGGTATAGTCGCCCAGGACCGTCCTTACCGCTTCGAGGGGATCTGGCCCCTTCGCGGCATTGACGATATCATCGGCAGCGGCGTAGAGAGGCGAGTTGGCGGGTAAAGGCATATCAGTTATCCTCGCTGAGATGCTCAGATCATCAATCTGAGATGCTCACGCTAGCGAATGCTGATGCCAGCGTCAACGGGACAGCCAGACGGACGGAATATGAAAACGACGAAGTTGACCGCCGAACCGGCAAGGCCGGCCACGGTCGAGGCGACAGCACTGTCGGCCGCCGACGTCCTTCGCAGGGAACAGGCATATGAGCAGCTGAGGAACGACATCATCGCCTGCGTGTTGAGCCCCGGCGAAGCGCTCACAGAGAAACAGATCGGTAATCGATACCAGATCAAAAAGGCGACGATCCGCGCGGCGCTGGCTCGTCTGATGCAGGAAGGTCTGGTCAGGAGCGAGCCGCGCCGCGGCTACGTCGTTGCTACGCTCAGCCTGCGGGATGTCAACGAGATCTTCGATGTCCGCAGCTTGATCGAGCCGGAAGTGTTCAGGGTGGCGGCATCGAACATGACCGAGCGCGGGCTCGAGGATGTCAGGCTGGCAGCGCAAAAAGTGCTGAAGCCGGAGACGCTACGCAGCCACGTCGCCTTCCTTGCGGCCGACCGTGCCTTTCGTCTGGCCCTTGCGGAGCTCTCTGGAAATTTACGACTGGCGCATCTCCTGGACCAGATACTCGACCAGTCGGCGCGGGTTCTCCACCTCGGCTTCAAGTCCCGCGACTTCACCCAGTTGATCATCGCCCAGCAAAAGGAGCTGGTCCTTGCCTGCGAGGCAGGCGAGGTTTCCGCCATCGTCAAACTTGCCCGTTCGCAGTGCCTGTCTCTCAAGAAGCAGGTGCTCGAGGCTTTGCTTGCCGGTTCCAAGCTTCAAGACGTCAATTTGCAGCCCTTCGCCTAGAGCCGGTTCCGGTTCTCCTGGAACCGGTAACCCGCTCTAACTATCTGTTTTGCCGCATTTATGCGGACGCCAAATGATTCCATTCGGCTGCAAAATGCTCTAAGGGAAGTTGGCCACTCGGTGCGACCCGCCACCTTGGCGCAACGGCCGCCGCGGGCCTTGTTTCACCCCACTGCGCGTGCCGCCGCCCGTCCGGCACTGCGGCCGGAAAAGATGCAGCCGCCGAGAAACGTGCCTTCGAGCGCTGCATAGCCGTGCATGCCGCCGCCGCCGAAACCGGCGGCCTCGCCCGCCGCGTACAGCCCCTCGACTGGTTGGCCGCCGGCGCCCAGCACGCGGCTGTCGAGGTCAGTCTCCAGCCCACCGAGCGTCTTGCGGGTCAGGATGCTGAGCCTGACGGCAATCAGCGGGCCATTGGCGGGATCGAGCAGCTTGTGCGGTCTTGCGGTGCGGATCAGCCGGTCGCCGAGATAGGCTCGCGCGCCGCGCAACGCAGTAATCTGCATGTCCTTGGAGAACGGATTGTCGAGCTGCCGGTCGCGGGCGCGGATTTCGCGCTCAACCTGCGCCAGTTCGAGCAGCGGCTCGCCGCCGGCCACTGCGTTCATGCGGGCGACCAGCGCCGGCAAATCAGGCTCGACGATGAAATCCTCGCCCTTCTCCATGAACGCCTTGACCGGCGCGGGAACGCCGCTGGTGGCGCGGCCGAGCACCTGGCGCCAGCTCTTCTCCGTCAGATCGGGGTTCTGCTCGGAGCCCGACAGCGCGAACTCCTTCTGGATGATCTTTTTGGTCAGGATGAACCAGGAATGATCGAAGCCGGTGCTCATGATGTGGCTGAGCGTGGCCAACGTGTCGAAGCCGGGATAGAGCGGGACCGGCAGGCGCTTGCCGCGCGCATCGAGCCACAGCGATGACGGGCCGGGCAGGATGCGGATCGCATGATCGGTCCAGATCGGTGCCCAGTTCCTGACGCCCTCGACATAGTGCCACATGCGGTCGCGGTTGATGAGCCGGCCGCCGGCGGCTTCGGCGATCGCCAGCATGCGGCCGTCGACATGATCGGGAACGCCGGTGATCATGCGTTTCGGCGGCGCGCCCATCCGCTTCGGCCAATTCTCCCGGACCAGCCGGTGATTGGCGCCGATGCCGCCGGAGGCGACGATGACGGCCTGCGCCTTCAGCTCGAAATCACCGGTGATCTCGCGCGAGCTCTTGCGGCCGCGCTCGGCATCGCTCGCCGCCAATAGGTCGCCGCGCACGCCGTTGACGACGCTGCCCGTCCGCGTCAATTCGTTGACCCGGTGACGGAATTTGAAGCGGATCAGCCCGCGCTTCTCGGCCTCGCGTACGCGCTGCGCGAACGGTTCGAGCACGCCAGGGCCGGTGCCCCAGGTGATGTGGAAGCGCGGCACCGAATTGCCGTGGCCGACGGCATTGCCGCCGCCGCGCTCGGCCCAGCCGACCACCGGAAAGAATTTCAGGCCGCGCTGCATGAGCCAGGAGCGCTTCTCGCCGGCGGCGAAGCCGAGATAGGCCTCGGCCCAGCGGCGCGGCCAGAGATCTTCCGTGCGGTCGAAGGCTGCGGTGCCCAGCCAGTCCTCGAGCGCCAGCTCATACGAATCGCGGATGCGCATGCGCCGCTGTTCGGGCGAATCGACGAGGAAGATGCCGCCGAGCGACCAGAATGCCTGGCCGCCAAGCGACTGTTCCGGCTCCTGCTCGACGATGATGGTCTTCTTGCCGGCCGCAGTCAGTTCGGCCGCCGCGACAAGGCCGGCAAGGCCGGCGCCGACAACGATCACATCCGCATCGTCGGACATCTATTTGGCCATGATCTCGTCCAAAAACCGGTCCCCACTTTTTGGGATCATCGCCGGCCTAGACTGCCTCCCAGCCTTCCTTCTCGCCGGCGCGGAAGATGGCATCGATGACCTTCTGGTTGAGCACCGATTCTTCCAGGGTGAAGACACGATCCTTGCCGCCCTGCGCAGCCCGCGCGAAGGCCTCGACTTCCAGCCGGTACTGTTGCGTGCCGGGAAAGCGGAAAACCTGCGCCTCGCTGTGGTTCTGGTTGTGCAGTTCGACGCGGTGATGGTCGTAGAGTCCGGCGTTGAACGGTGAGAACACCTCGATGAAGCCCTTCTCGCCGTGGAAGACCATCACCTGGCGTGCCGCCATCTGCGTCGACAGGTAAAACGACAGCTCGAAGTCGCCGAAATCGGCGCGGATCGAGGAATAGATGTCGGTGCCGAATGTCTTGTCGCGCTCGATCGTCGCCTGGACGCGCAGCGGCTCCTTGCCGGTCGAAAAGCGCGTCGATACCGTCGGATAGACGCCGATGTCGGGCAGCGCACCGCCGCCGAGATCGAGCTTGTTGCGCATGTTGTTGGGGTCGACATTGTAATAGGAGAACGCGCCCTGGACATGGCGCAGCCGGCCGATGGCGCCGTTGGCGATGAGGTCGCGCACCTTGATCCATTGCGGATGGTAGACGACCATGAAGGCTTCGCAGACCAGCACCTTCCTGGCATCGCGCAGCTTGATCAATGGCGGAATGTCCTTGGCGTCGAGCGCCAGTGGCTTTTCGACCAGAACATGCTTGCCGGCCTCGATCGCCTTGGCTGTCCATTCGACATGCTGCGAGGTCGGCAGCGGAATGTAGACGCCGTCGATGTCGCTGGAGGCGAGCAGCTCCTCATAGGAGCCGAACGCGTGGCGCGCACCGAAGCGTTCGCCCAGCGCCTGCGCTTTCGACAGATCGCGGCTGGCAATCGCGGACAGCACGCCGTTCTCCGCTTCGACGATTGCCGGCAAAAGCTGCTCGCGGCCGATCTTGGCCGTCGACAAAACTCCCCATCGGAACATCAGATTTCTCCTCTCGATTGCAGGCCTGGAGGTTTGCCCTAATTCAGGAGAAAAGCCAATGCGGGAGCATGGTTCCTCGCCCCACGAAGTGGGGAGAGGTGGCCCGGCGAAGCCGGGACGGAGAGGGGTCTTCGTGACGGGCTGGAATTCGCTGTTTAAGGGCGGCGCCTGATAGGCTTCGTATTATGGCCCGTCTCGCGCTCAGTCCCTTTTAGGAGTCTGACTTCGCGACCGTCGTCCCCCTCTCCGTCCCGGCTTCGCCGGGCCACCTCTCCCCCGCACCGCGGGGGCGAGGAACCCAGGTCCTGCAGCGACGGTGAAATCTCAGGAAGAACCGCTCAACCCCTTCTACCCATCAGCGTCATGTCGAAATCGACGACGTTGGAATAAATCGGCGTGCCGACATCCATGCCGTAGCGCGACCGCAGCACCTTGCCGGTGACGTGGAATTTTATCGTGCCCGCCCTGAGCCCGCCGAGCTCGGCCGTGAATTTTTCCTGAAAGGTCTTGCCGCGCGCCGTCAGCCGGCCGGTGACAAGGGCCGACGTGTCGCCGGTGCGTTTGACGCTGGTCGAACGGAACTGGATCTCCGGATTGTTGGCCGCGTCGAAGACTGCGTCCGAGCGGAGAAAGGCATCGATGCGGCTTTGGCCGGTACCGACGCTTTCGGGAAAGATGGTGAAATTGACCCGGGACCGGCCGACATCGCTGTTGTCGATGAGGATACTGCCCTTGAAGCGGGAGAAGGCACCGTCGAGCCCGCCGCCGCCGAGCTTGGCGATGGAGAAATGGATGCTGGAACTCCCCGGGCTGATCGTGTAGCTGCCGGCCGCCTCGCCAAGGGCAACGGCGGCGAAAACAGGCATGGCAAAACAAGCGGCAGCTGCCGCAAATCCGAAGATGCGCGCGTACATGGAAATGGTCCTCTTGGCAGGCAACGCTTTCTTGCGTCCTCGCCCCATCAACGAATGAGCCGTCCGCTCTATTCCCTGTCGTGATGTGACGAAGCCGTGATCATGCGCGTCAGCACGGTATCCCTCAGCCAGAAATGATGGCGCAGCGCTGCGGCGAGATGCAAAGCGACAAGTCCGATGCCGGCATAGGCGAGATACCAGTGCGTCGCTGCCCAGAAGCTTTCTGCCGTGTCCGATTCACCGAGCGGCAGATTGGGCATGACGAACAGATTGAACGGCACGCTCGGGATCTCCAGCACCGAGACCGAGACCAGCGCCCAGCCGGACAGCGGCAGAGCGAGCTGAAACGCATAAAGCGCGAGATGGACCAGCGGCGCCATCCGGCGCGCGAAAGGGCCGACCGAGCGCGGCAGCGGCGGCACCGCATTAGCAAGGCGCCAGGCGATGCGCAGGATGACCAGTCCAAGCAGCAGGAAGCCGAAGGATTTATGCAGCTGGATCAGCTCGAAGGCGGTGCGCTGGCTGGACAGCCGCACCATGACGAAGCCGAGCACGAACTGGCCAATAAAGAGCGCCGCGATCAGCCAGTGAAGGATGATCGCCGTCCAGCCGTAGCCGGCCGTCTGGTTTTTGGGCAGTGCTGACATGGTCGGTGAACGAATGCCAGGTCGACTTTCTTCCAGCTCTCCCTTGTGGGGAGGGTTGGCTTATTCGCCGACCTTGAAAAAATCGACAAAGGCCCTGAGCGCCGGCCGCATCTGGCGGCAGCTGGGGTAATAGACGAAGAAACCATCGAAGCGCGGGCACCAGTCCTCCAGCACGCGAACGAGCTTGCCGGCGGCGAGCGGGTCGCGGACATAGTCCTCGAACACGAAGGCGAGCCCGGCGCCGTCGACCGCGGCATTGGCAATCAGATGGTCCTCGTCGAGGATCAGCGGCCCTTCCACCGGGATTTCGATCTCCTCGCCGTTTTTCTCGAATTCCCAGCGATAGATGATGCCGCTGGAGAAGCGGAAGCGGATGCAGCGGTGAGCGGCGAGATCGCGCGGATGCTGCGGCTTGGACCTGGTCTCGAAGTAGGCTGGCGCGCCGACCACGGCGCCGCGAAGGTCTGGTCCGATACGCACCGCGATCATGTCGCGCTGCAGGCTCTCGCCCAGCCGCACACCGGCATCGAAGCCGCCCTCGACCACATCGGTGAAGCGGTCCTCGATAACGATCTCCAGCACGATGTCGGGATAGGCAGCCGCAAAGGCGCTGAGCCTTGGCGTCAGCGCCAGATGGGCCGCGGTGCGCGGCACGGTCAGCCGGAGATTGCCGGCCGGCCGGTCGCGCGCCTCGATCGCCGATTCCAGCGCCAGGTCGATTTCCGACAGCGCCGGCCTGAGGCGCTCGAGCAGTTGCGCGCCCTCCTCGGTCGGAGCAACGCTGCGCGTGCTGCGCGCCAGAAGGCGCACGCCGAGGCGCGCTTCGAGGCTGGACACCGCGTGGCTGACCGCCGACGGCGCGATTGCCAGTTCCTTGGCGGCGCCGCGAAAACTGCCGCATTGGGCGACCATTGCCAGTACCGCGAGCTGTGAAAGATGGGTTCGCTTCATTGATCTATTTCTTGGAACAGCCCGTGCAATTGAGAGCCGATTATCGAACTCGGCGCAAGACGCTATCTCTGCGGCATCACAACCATCACAACAAGGAGACACGTGATGCAAACCCGCAAGCTTGGCAATGAACTTGACGTCTACCCGGTCGGCCTCGGCTGCATGGGGATGAGCTTTGCCTATGGTGGCCAGCCGGAGGCGGAGGCGATTGCCACGCTGCGCCATGCCGTCGAGATCGGGGTCAATTTCTTCGACACGGCCGAGGTCTATGGCCCTTTCGAGAACGAGATCCTGGTCGGCAAGGCGCTGAAGCCGGTGCGTGACAAGGTGACGATCGCAACCAAATTCGGCTTCAAAATCCTCGAAGAAGGCAGCGGCATGGAGCGCATGGCCGGTGTCGATAGCCGCCCGGAGCATGTCAAGGCCGTGGCCGAAGCGTCATTGAAGCGGTTGGATACGGAGGTGATCGATCTCTATTACCAGCACCGCGTCGACCCCAACGTGCCGATCGAGGATACGGTCGGCGC
Organism: Mesorhizobium sp. M0954; assembly: GCF_040319155.1. Lineage (NCBI taxonomy): Bacteria > Pseudomonadati > Pseudomonadota > Alphaproteobacteria > Hyphomicrobiales > Phyllobacteriaceae > Mesorhizobium > Mesorhizobium sp. M0954. Next base: position 33,007 of record NZ_JAMYNR010000006.1, read on the forward strand.
CATGGCCGAGCTGGTGCGCGAGGGCAAGGTGCGGGCGCTCGGCCTGTCGGAGGCAAGTGCGGCGACCATTCGTCGGGCGCATGCCGTGCACCCGATCGCCGCCGTGCAGAGCGAGTATTCACTGTGGAGCCGCGATCCGGAGGAGGAGGTGTTTGCTGTCTGCCGTGAGCTCGGCATCGGCTTTGTCCCCTATAGCCCGCTCGGCCGCGGCCTGCTCACCGGCACGATCGCCAAGCCCGATGTTCTCGGCGCCGACGACTGGCGCCGTGGGTTGCCGCGCTTCCAGGCCGACGCCATGGCGGCCAATGCGGCGGTCGTCGCCGTGCTGGAAAAGATGGCCGCCGGGAAGGGCGTGACGCCGGCGCAGCTGGCGCTCGCCTGGGTGCTGCATCAGGGCGACTTCATTGTGCCGATCCCTGGTGCCCGCAAGATACGACATCTCGAACAGAATACGGCGGCAGCCAATATCGTGCTGAGCCAGGCCGAGGTGGCATCCATCGGCGACGCCCTGTCGCCGGAAAAGGTGGTCGGCAAGCGCTATACCGAGGAGCTGCTGGCGCTGGTTAACGGGTGAACGGCAATCGACGGCGTAATCGAAACGGGGCGTTTGGGCACCCCTTTTTGACTAATACGGTGCGATGCAAAGCGTTGTGAGACCTCGGCGCGAGGCACCCCCCTCTGTCCTGCCGGACATCTCCCCCTCAAGGGGGGAGATTGGCAGTTCCCGCGCCCTGCCCGCCCTTCCGGCGCCGGTGATTGGCGAAAGCCGAGGTGACATCCGATCTCCCCCCTTGAGGGGCCCTTGAGGGGGAGATGCCCGGCAGGGCAGAGAGGGGTGCCTCGTGTCGACATTTCCTACCAAGGCACGACACTGATCTCCGGCCAGTTCTCCCTGGCACGTGCGCCCTTTGCCTCGTGCGTCTGGCGACTGTCCAGTACCCGGTTCGGCGTGATGCGAAACGAGAAGATGTCGTCCAGACCAAACGGCGCGACGAGATCAAGTCGCCCGTCCGTATCGAAGCGGACACCGACCGCATGGGTCTTCGAGGCGAAGAAGCGAACCGAGTCGCTGGAACTGGAATAACATGGACAGGACCGTCCGAACTTGGACGGATACCATAGATGCACCCGCGCCTGGTTGCGAATCTCGACTGGTAGGGGCAGATCGGCAAAGACCGGCGCGGCGCGGGCGATCACACTGTCCTCGGCCTCGTAGGACAGATCGCTCTCATCGAAATAGAACAGGTCGACATCCCGGATGCCGTACCCCGAGGGCTTTCCGGTCAGATGATTCCAGACGCTGTTGTAAAGCGCGCCGGACACGACCAGCCAGTCCGGCAGGCCCAGCACCCGTACCCGCGACAGCGTCTCGGCAATCAGCGGATCGGCCGAGACGATATCGAGAAAGGCTGCACGCTGTTCTCGAAAGACAGCCCGCAATAGCGCAAATGGTCCATCGCCCTTTGGACGGCGATTCGTCACCTGCCGGCAACCCCTCCAGGTCCTCAGCGCGCCATGCGTTGTGCAATTATCGGAAAGGGCGTCGTGACGCCCATTTCTGCAGGCTAGTTTCCCTCCCGCCCAAGGCTCATTGTTCGGTCGGTCTCGGACCAGAAGACTGGCTCCTCGATTGACGGCCATTCTTCGCCATACACAAAGCCTTCGATCGCATCTAGCTTTCCTTCAATCCCATCGAAGAACAGCACCATGCCGCAAAGAAGCTGGTCAGGTCCAACGCACGCTACCCGAAGCGAACTGAACACTCGACTCTCAAAGCGCAATTCCGGGGGAACCGATGAGGGAGTGACTCTGGTCATGAATCCTACAGGATCGCGGCTGCGTTCTTTGACTTTCAGCGCACGCATCATGTCAGGAGAAACGCCGGCGGAACGGCAGAACTCCTTGACGAAAAACACTTCCAGCGGGGTCAGTTGCATTTAGCTCAGCGGCAGAACGGACAGCGTTTCATTGGCGCTTGTACATCACGTCCGTTCGGATGACGTACTTGCGCCCCGACAGCACCTCGTCGCCGCGATGCTCGATCGGATGGTAGAACGCCAGTGCCATTCCTTTCTTCGGCTTCACCAGAAGACTGCTACCGGCATAGCCCGGCATCTCGCCGCGAAACGAGGTTCCTCCCCCTTCAAATCCATCTGAAAGATAAATCATGAACGTGAACTGACTGCGCTCCAAGGCGTGGCGCTCGAAATAGCCGTCATGGTGCCAATCGAACTTCTGGCCCGGCCCATAGCGATAGAAACGGAAACGCTCATTCAGCCCGGTCAAGCGCCAGTCGCCGAGACCACGATAGAGCAGAGGCCGCGCCCGTGCGAAGAGCAAATCCGCAAGGTCCTCGTCATCGAAGACAACCCGGTCGTTATTGCGAAGCTCCTTCAGGACGGTGGCGCCGCCGGAGCTGTTCACCTTGGCCGCCTCGAAACCGCGCCGTTCACTGTCAGCGATCAGATCGGCGCATTCCTGGTCATCCAAGAACCCGTCGATCGTCCCGATATGCGTTGCCAGCCAGTTGATGGAGAGCTTGTGGTCCATCAGAGCATCCCCTTACATCCGCAGCACGCCGCCGGTCTGCTTGCCAACATTCTCGACGATGCGCTTGGCCAGCGCCTCGAAATCCTCATCGGTCAGCGTCTTTTCGACCGGCTGGATCGACACTTCAATGGCGATCGATTTTTTCGCCGCGCCGAGCGCTGCACCCTCGAAAACATCGAACACCGAGACGCCGGAAATCAGCTTTCGGTCGGCGGCAAGGGCGGCGCGAACGAGTGTGCCGGCTTCGACCGCCTTGTCGACGACGAAGGCGAAATCGCGCTTGACTGCCTGGAAGGCGGACAGATCCAGTCTCGGCTTTGTCCGCGTCGGCTTGGTCTTCGGCTCAGGCACCGCATCGATGAACACTTCGAAGCCGCAAAGCGGGCCGGAGATGTCAAGCCTCTCCAGCGTCTTCGGGTGGAACTCGCCAAACGTGCCAAGGATTACCTTCGGCCCGAGCTTGATCGTGCCGGAGCGGCCGGGGTGATACCAGGCCGGGCCGCTGGCCTCGATCTGCAGCCGCTCGACCGGCGCGCCGCAGGCTTCGAGTGCGGCGATCGCATCGGCCTTGGCATCGAAAACGCCGACGGCGCCGGCGTTGCCGGCCCAATGGCGGCCGAAGCCTTCGAGCTTGGCGGTGCCGCGCCGCACGCCGGCGACAACGCGCCGCTGCTGGTCGGCGCCGTCGCCCTCGTAAGTGCCCGACACTTCGAACAGCGCGACATCGCCGATGCCCCTGTCGGCATTGCGCTGTGCTGCCGCAATCAGCCCCGGCAGCAGCGACGGCCGCATGTCCGACATATCGGCGGCGATCGGGTTGGCAAGCTTCAGCGCCTGCTGGCCGCCGCCGAACAATTCGGCGTGTTTTGCCGGAATGAACGACCAGGTGACGGCCTCCATCATGCCGCGCACGGCGAGTGCCCGCTTGGCGGCGCGGGTGCGGATCTGCAGCACAGTCAGGATCCTGGCGTTGACCGCATCGTGCGACCCGAGCGGCTGCGGCGCGATGTTGTCGACGCCGTGGATGCGCATGACCTCCTCGACCAGGTCGGCCTTGCCATCGACATCCGGCCGCCAGGACGGGACCGCCACATTGACGACATCGCCCGTGCCCTCCGGCCTGAAGCCGAGGCGGGCAAGAATGTCGAGGCTTGTCGAGCGCGGCACTTCGATGCCGGTCAGCCGCTTCACTTCCGACAATGGGAACGAGACGATCTTCGGCTGATGGCCGGCATAGCCGACGACTTCGGTTTGCGCCGGCGTACCGCCGCAGAAATCGAGCACCAGCTTCGTCGCCAGCTCCACACCGGGAATCATCATTTCCGGGTCGACGCCACGCTCGAAGCGGTAGCGTGCGTCGGTGATGATGCCGAGCGTGCGGCCGGTGCGGGCGGTGGTGATCGGGTCCCAAAGCGCCGACTCGATCAGCACGTCGGTGGTGTTCTCGTCGCAGCCGGAATGCTCGCCGCCCATGATGCCGGCAATCGATTCGATGCCGTCCTGGTCGGCGATGACGCACATCTCCGGCGTCAGCGTGTATTCGCGGCCGTCGAGCGACAGCACCTTTTCGCCATCACGCGCCCGGCGCACGGCGAGATTGCCGGTGACCTTCGCCGCGTCGAAGACATGCAGCGGCCGGCCGCGGTCGAAGGTGACGTAATTGGTGATATCGACGAGCGCGCTGATCGGCCTCAAGCCGATGGCGAGAAGCCTTTGCTGCAGCCATTTCGGCGACGGTCCGTTCTTGACGCCGCGCACCAGGCGCAGCGCAAAGCCGGGACAGAGCTCCGGCGCTTCGATCGTCACCTTGACCGGCGTCTCGCCCTTGCCGGGGATCGGCTCTATCGGCGAGCTCTTCAGCGTGCCGAGCCCGCTCGCCGCCAGATCGCGGGCGATGCCATGGACACTGGTCGCATCCGGCCGGTTCGGCGTCAGATTGATCTCGATCAGCGGGTCGTCGAGATGGGCATAGGCGGCGAAGCTGGTACCGACCGGCGCATCGGCCGGAAGGTCGATGATGCCGTCATGCTCCTCGGACAATTCGAGCTCGCGCTCGGAGCACATCATGCCGTGGCTTTCAACGCCACGGATCTTGCCGACGGTCAGCGTCACGTCGATGCCGGGAATATAGGTGCCCGGTGCTGCAAAGGCGCCGATCAGGCCCGCGCGGGCGTTCGGCGCTCCACACACGACCTGCACCGGCGGCTTGCCGTCGCCGGTGTCGACGGTCAGCACGCGAAGCCGGTCGGCGTCGGGATGCTGGACCGCCGTCAGCACCTTGGCGATGACGAAGGGAGCCAGGCTCGCCCGGTCGTCGACATGCTCGACCTCGAGGCCGATCGAGGTGAGACGCTCGACGATTTCCGCCAGCGAGGCGTCTGTCTCGAGATGATCCTTGAGCCAGGAGAGGGTGAGTTTCATGACTGTGTTCCGTCTGGTCTGGGCACGCTGCACTTGAAGCTATGCGGCCGCGCGTCGGACATGTGCAGGAAGGCGAGCTGCCCGCGGATTTGCTGCGGCCCGGTCGTCACGCGCTCAAGCCCCCGAACAGCGTCGGCATGTCGAGCGGCCTAAAACCGTAATGCGAAAGCCAGCGGACATCGGCGTCGAAGAAGGCGCGCAGATCCGGCATGCCGTATTTCAGCATGGCGATGCGGTCGATGCCCATGCCCCAGGCGAAGCCCTGGTATTCGTCAGGATCGAGGCCACCGTAACGGAGCACATTGGGGTGGACCATGCCGCAGCCGAGGATCTCCATCCAGTCCGAGCCCTCGCCGAAGCGCACCTCGCCGGGCCGCGAACGGTCGCACTGGATGTCGACCTCGAGGCTGGGCTCGGTAAACGGGAAGAAAGACGGCCGGAAGCGCATCTTGACGCTCGGCACCTCGAAGAAGGCTTTGCAGAACTCCTCCAGCACCCATTTCATGTTGGCGACGTTGGCCGATTTGTCGATCACCAGCCCCTCGACCTGATGGAACATCGGCGAGTGGGTGGCATCCGAATCCTGCCGGTAGGTCTTGCCGGGGATGACGATGCGGATCGGCGGCTTCTGCATCTCCATGGTGCGGATCTGCACCGGCGAGGTGTGGGTGCGCAAAAGCTTGCGCTCGCCCTGCTCGTCCGGCTGGAAGAAGAACGTGTCGTGCATCTCGCGCGCCGGGTGGCCTTCCGGGAAGTTCAGCGAGGTGAAATTGTAATAGTCGGTCTCGATGTCGGGACCTTCGGCGATGGCAAAGCCGAGATCGCCGAAAATCGCTGCGATCTCGTCGATAACCTGGCTGATCGGATGGATGCGGCCGCGCTCGGCCGGCGATTGCCTGACCGGCAAGCTGACGTCGACCTTCTCGGCGGCAAGCCGTGCCGTGATCGCCACATCTTTCAGCTCGGCGCGGCGTGCCGAAAGTGCCTCGGTGACGCGGTTCTTGAGGCCGTTGATTGCCGGGCCCTTGACCTGGCGCTCCTCGGCGCTCATCGAGCCGAGCGTCTTCAGCATCTCGGAAACCGAGCCCTTCTTGCCGAGGGCCGAGATACGCACCGCCTCGATCGCCTGCTCGTCGGCGGCCGAGGCGATCTCGGCCATCAGGGAATTTTCGAGAGTTTCCATGTCACTCATGTTCCAGATCCGATTGGAAGCAAAGAAAAACCCGCGCCAGCCCTGCCAGCGCGGGTTTCCCAAATCAAGTGTCGAATAGCTTGGGAAGCGCTGGTCTTAAGCGACAGCGCTTTCAAAAGCATTCGGCGTGGTATTCTTCAGGTATTCGAGCGCGACCTTGGCCTTGGCCACGAGTGCGGCGAAGGCCTGCGGCTCGTGGATGGCCATGTCCGACAGGATCTTGCGATCGATCTCGATCCCGGCCTTGTTGAGACCGTCGATGAAACGGCCATAGGTCAGGCCATGCTCATGCGTCGCCGCATTGATGCGCTGGATCCACAGCGCGCGGAACGAGCGCTTGCGGTTCTTGCGGTCGCGATAGGCGTACTGCAGCGACTTTTCCACCGCCTGCTTGGCGATGCGGATGGTGTTCTTGCGACGGCCGTAAAAACCCTTGGCGGCTTTCAGGACCTTCTTGTGCTTGGCGTGCGAGGTGACGCCTCTCTTTACGCGTGCCATGTCATGATCTCCTTAACGCTGTCCAGACCGAATGCTCAGAGGCCGTTCGGCAGAAAATTCTTGATGACCTTCTTGCCATCCGGTTCAGCCAGAACCATCGTGCCGCGGGCATTTCGAATGAACTTGTTGGACCGCTTGATCATGCCGTGACGCTTGCCGGCCGCAGCCGACAGAACTTTACCCGTACCTGTGATCTTGAACCGCTTCTTGGCGGCCGATTTGGTCTTCATCTTGGGCATTTTGCTACTCCGTTTATATGCGCACCAATGCGCTTTTTGTTCGCTTCAGGCCGACCAAAGCCCGAAAAGCAAATGAAACCGCCACGGCATGCCCTGCCGGGCGGTTTTTTGGGAACGGCGGTCCTATACGTCAAAGCGGGGGCGCGCGCAACACCCCGTGCCCAGCAACACTGTACTCAGCAACACCGTACTCAGGGGAAACGGAACAGCACCGGCAATATGCCGGACTGCTGGGCGCCGTCGATCAGTTCGAAAGCCGGCAAGGCAACCAGGAAGACCAGACCGTCGAGCAGCGTGGTTCGCAGCAGGCGCGGCTTGAAGCCGCCGGTGTCGCCTTCCTGATACAGCGACAGTTTCGGGAAGAAGCGCGGCACTTTCAACAGGTAGGCCTGGTATGGCGCGCCAAGAACCTGCTTGAGGAATTTCTCCTCGCGCAGGATAACGATGTAAAAGGCACCCGCGCAGAGCGCTCCAAAGCCGATCGTGGCGGTGATGGAGCCGATCTGTGCGCCGACACCGGCGGCAGCTAAAGTAGAGAAGACATAGAGCGGGTTGCGGGTGATCGAATAGGGTCCGCCGGTCACCACTTCGGAGGATTTGCGTCCACCAATATAGAGCGTCGACCACAAGCGTCCGACAACGCCGAGAAAGATCAGCAGGACGCCGACCATTTCGATCGTTTCATGCACAGGCGTATCGGGCGGAAAAACCGACTGCCCGAACAAAAGCATAGCGAAAAGGACGACGACGACGACGGCAAGCACCATCCTGCGCGTGTGCTGGTAGCTGCCCAGCCCATATTTGGCTTCCGAATGCTTGACGTCATTGACCATGTCGGGAATCCGATCGTCGAGGGAACCAGAGCGTCTTTGCTCTCGCCGGCGATCGCAGCGTCTGGCCAAGAAACAGGCGCCCCGCCGATCGCCGGGACGCCTTGCAATATGATTCAGGCGGATTTAATGCACGTCGCGCAAAAGTGCGCAGCGGTTTTGCGACAACGACATGCACAAACAGAACTAAAGCGCAACGCGCTTTAGCGGGGCGCCAGCACCATCATCATCTGGCGGCCTTCGAGCTTCGGTTCGGCTTCGACCTTGGCGATGGGCGCCACTTCCTCGCGAACCTTGTTCAGAAGCTGCATGCCGAGTTCCATATGCGCCATCTCGCGACCGCGGAAGCGCAATGTCAGCTTGACCTTGTCGCCTTCCTCGAAAAAGCGCCGGACGGCCTTCATCTTGGTCTCGTAGTCGTGGCTGTCGATGTTCGGGCGCATCTTGATCTCCTTGATCTCGATGACCTTCTGGTTCTTGCGCGCCTCGGCCGCCTTCTTCTGGTTGGCGTATTTCAGCTTGCCGAGATCGAGGATCTTTACGACGGGCGGCACTGCATTGGGCGATATCTCGACCAGATCGAGCCCAGCCTCTTCGGCGAGCAGCAATGCATCGTTGATGGAGACATCGCCGCGGTTCTGGCCTTCGGCGTCGATTAGCTGGACCCGGGGAACCCGGATATCACGGTTGGAGCGCGGGCCTTCCTTGGTGGGCGCCGCTGCTTTGAAAGGTCTGCGAATGGTCGTGGTCTCCTTGAGCCGTTTCGTTAAGGGGTTCTTCGGTTCAGAATTGCGAACGCGCAATGTGGTGAGCGCGCGGTCGGAGTCAATAGCACAGCATTCTCAGGAAATCACCTGCTCGATGGAATGCTCCTCTGCACCAAGCGAAGAAAGTGGCGGAGCACTTTTCGTTGAATGCCTTGCTGTGCCAAAAGACCGGCGTGAGGGAATACACCATGACCACCACCCCGATCTTTCTGGACGTCGACGGGACGAGCATCGCCGTCAGGCATGCGACAGGTGCCGAGCCCGGCATCGTCTGGCTCGGCGGCTACAAATCGGACATGCTGGGCACCAAGGCCGAAACGTTGTCGGAATGGGCGCGCAAAGAAGGTCGCGCCTTTCTGCGCCACGATTATTCCGGCCACGGCGAATCGGGTGGCGCCTTTGCCGACGGCACCATCTCGAAATGGCTGGGCGAGAGCCTGGCGGTTTTCCGCCGCTTCACCCAGGGCAGGCAGATCCTGGTCGGCTCCTCGATGGGCGCCTGGATCGCGCTGCGCATGGTGCAGGAATTGCGCAAGGCGGGCGAGAACAGCATCGCAGGTCTTGTGCTGCTGGCCCCGGCGCCCGATTTCACATTCGAACTGGTGGAGCCGGTGCTGACCGGGGCGCAGAAGCGCAACCTCAGGAAAAAGGGCTTTTTCGAAGAGCCGTCGGACTATTCCGCCGAACCGTACATCTACACGCGCGCACTGATCGAGGACGGCCGCAACAACCGGGTGATGACCGGGCCGATCGACACGCACTGTCCGGTCCACATCCTGCAAGGCCTGGCCGATCCCGACGTGCCGTCGAGCCATGCGCTGAAGCTGGTCAGCCTGCTGCCGGCCGACGACGTCACGCTGTCGCTCATTCCCGACGGCGACCACCGCCTGTCGCGGCCGCAGGATCTCGACATGCTGGTGCGGGCGGTGGACGCTATGGTGCGGCAGGCGGGATAGAGACATGCGCATTTCCATTCCGGTGTCCGCCTTCGTGGCGGCGATCGTCGGCTTCGGCGGTACGCTGGCCATCGTCATTGCCGCCGCCAAGGCGGTCGGCGCAACGCAGGTCGAGACCGCAAGCTGGGTGACGGCGCTTTGCCTGGCGATGGCGATCGAGAGCCTGTGGCTGTCCTGGCGTACGAAAATGCCGGTCATCACCGCCTGGTCGACGCCAGGCTTGGCGCTGATCGCCGCGTCGACCGGCTTTTCGATGGGTGAGGCGGTTGGTGCCTTCGTCGTCACCGCGGTCCTGCTGATCACCACCGGCCTGTTCGGGCCCTTGACCAAGCTGATCGCCAGAATACCGGCGTCCGTCGCGTCCGGAATGCTGGCCGGCATCGTCGTCACCTTCGCCATCAATGCGGTGAAAACCGTTCCCGTCGACCCCTGGCTGATCCTGCCGCTGGTTGCGGCGTTCTTCGTCATCCGCCTGTTCAACCCGGCCCTCTCGGTGCTGCTGGTGCTGATCGGCGGCGGTCTCGCCGCCTTCCTCACCGGCCGGGTCGGCGGTCTGCCGGCACCGGAACTCTCGAGCTTGACGCTGGTGATGCCGCAGTTCACCGCCACTGCGATCATCGGCCTCGCCTTGCCGCTCTATCTCGTCACCATGGCCTCGCAGAACCTGTCCGGCCTCGCCGTGCTGAGGGCAGCCGGCTATCATCCCGAACCAGGGCCGCTGATCGGCGTCACCGGCCTGTTTTCGCTGCTGACGGCGCCGCTCGGCGCCTCGACCACCAATCTGGCGGCAATCTCGGCGGCGATCTGCACCGGGCCCGACGTGCATCCCGATCCGGCCGAGCGCTGGAAGACCGGGCCGTTCTATGCGTTGGCCTATCTCGTCTTTGCCCTGTTCGGCGCCTCGCTGGTGGCGATCTTCGCCGTATTGCCGCAGAGCCTGATCGCGCTGGTCGCCGGCCTGGCGCTGATGGCGCCGCTCGCCAATGCACTGTCGATCGCCTTGAAAGACGAGGACGAGCGGATGGCCGCCACCGTCACCTTCGCCGTCACCGCATCGGGGCTGACGCTGTTCGGCGTCGGTGCGGCGTTCTGGGGCCTGATCGCCGGATTGGTCGTGCTTTTCCTTGAAATGCTCAAAAAGCGATAATCATTTCAGCCGCTTGTCCGGTTTTGGCGGCTGCTGTCTTGAATCGCCGTTTTCTTCATCCCATTTCGATTGCACGCAGCCGGATTTGGCTGTCTCCAACTGAAGGATTGGAAGAAATGAACACATCTGCATTGATCCGTCCGGCCTGGACGCCGGCGACCATCGCGTTGATGGTGATCGGGTTCATGGTGTTCTGGCCGCTCGGCTTAGCCATGCTCGCCTACATCATCTGGGGCGATCGGCTCGAGGGCTTCAAGCGCGACGTCAACCGCGCCACCGACGGCATCTTCGCCGGTTGCCGCCGCGGTTCCGACAGGGCCGCGCGCTGGGGCCATGGCTCTGCACGCACCGGCAACGTCGCTTTCGACGACTGGCGCGAAAAGGAACTCGAGCGGCTTGCCGAGGAACGCCGCAAGCTCGACGAGATGCTGAGCGAGTTCGATGAATATGCCCGTGAATTGCGCCGCGCCAAGGACCAGGAAGAGTTCGATCGCTTCATGGCCAACCGCAACAAGTCGACGTCGCCCACGACGGGTGGGTCAACTGGCTCGACGACGAACAACAAACGCGGCGGCAACTCCACGCCAGGCCTGCTCGACGAGTAAGGTCCCGTGCCCAGATAGATAATCCAACGGCGTCGCGTCAGCGGCGCCGTTTCTTTTTTGTTCTAGTCGTTTCCCTCGAATCACGTATCGTCCCGGAATGTCCTTCGGCTTCTTCCGCACCCCGACGAAACCCAAGCCCACGCCCGTCGTGGAGCGCGAGCATTGCGTTGCCGGCCGCACGCTGCCGCTCAAGATCGTCGAGAACGACCGGGCGCGGCGCCTGACGCTGCGCATCGATTCCGGCGGCCGCGGTTTGCGCATCACCGTGCCGCCGGGGCTGCGCCGCGGCGAGGTGGAAAAATTCCTCGACCGCCATCAGGACTGGCTGGAGCAAAGGCTGGCCAAGGTACCCAACCGGCCGCAGGTGCGGCCCGGCATCAAGGTACCGGTGCGCGGTGTGCCGCATCGCATCGTCCATGAACCGTCGAAACGCGGAACCGTCACGCTGTCGCGCGACGAGCGCGGACCGCTGATGATCGTGCATGGCGAGCGTGTGCATCTGCCGCGCCGCATCGCCGATTTCCTGAAGCGCGAAGCCAAGCGCGAGATCGAAGCGCTGGTGACCAAGCACAGTGCTGCGGTCGGCAAGCGCGCCAAGGCGATCCGCTTCAAGGATACGTCGAGCCGCTGGGGATCGTGCACGTCGGACGGCAATCTGTCGTTTTCCTGGCGCATCATGATGGCGCCGCGGCCGGTGATAAACTACCTCGTCGCGCATGAGGTGGCGCATCTCAAGGAGATGAACCACGGCCCGAAATTCTGGAAACTATGCGAGCAGCTTTGCCCGGATACCGAGCGCTGCAAGGACTGGCTCAAGCGCAATGGCGGCGCGCTGCAGGCGATCGCGTTCGAGTAGGATGCTTGTAGGGGCACGAAATGGAAACTGTAGCGATCCTTCGCGCCGGCCTCAATAGATTCTGCACTGCCGATCAATCGTCATTGGCCGCGTTCAACTCCTCCGGCCGCAACCCCTCATCGACATGGCGCGGCCAGGGCAGGAAATCCTTCTCGAAGGTCTCGTTGCTGAAATAAGCCAGCGCCCGGTGCGCCTCGGCGCCGTTGAAGGCTGCCTTGTCCATCAAATGAGCGATGACCTCATGGGCCTGCGCCAGCTTTTGCCTGAGTTCCGCGACGGTCTTTTCCGGCATGATCTTTGTTCTCCCGCCTCTGTGCCTGAGCAAGTAGCGTTGCGCTTATATTAGCAAGGTAGCGCGTTCCGCTCTTACATTAGCAAGGTAGCGCGTTCCGCGCTGGCGGCAAACAGGATGCTTTTTCTCGACTCTTTGGCCGTTTCATGCCAATCCCGCGCCATGGCGCTGGACATCAAGATATGCGGGTTGAAGACCGACAAGGCACTGGCTGCGGCATTGGCCGGCGGCGCCAGCCATGTCGGCTTCATTTTCTTTGCCAAAAGCCCGCGCTATGTCGAGCCGGCGGAAGCCGGCCGCCTGCGCGAAGCGGCGCGCGGCAAGGCCAAGGCGGTTGCCGTGACGGTCGACGCCAGCGATGCGTTCCTGGATGACATCGTCGAAAAGATGCAGCCCGATATGCTGCAGCTTCACGGCGCCGAGCCTCCCGAGCGGGTGGCCGAGGTGAAGGCCCGCTACGGCTTGCCGGTGATGAAGGCGCTGCCGGTCAGCGAGGCCGCCGATCTCGGGCGAGTCAAGCCCTTCATCGGCATTGCCGACCGCTTCCTGTTCGATGCCAAGCCGCCTAAGGGTTCGGAATTGCCGGGCGGCAACGGTCTTGCCTTCGACTGGCGCATTCTGGCTGGCCTTGACGCCGGCGTCGATTACATGCTTTCCGGAGGGCTCAATGCCGGCAATATCGGCGACGCCTTTCGGCTGGCGAACCCGCCCGGAATAGATGTTTCCTCGGGCGTGGAGAGCGCGCCGGGCGTCAAGGAACCGGCGCTGATCGAACAATTTTTCCGCGCCGTCGGGGCAGCACGCGACAACCGCGCCGCCTGACCACGCTTCAAACCACAGACCAGGAGATCGGCGATGGACAAGCCGGCGATACCGAATTCCTTCCGCACCGGCCCCGACGAGCAGGGCATGTTCGGCATTTTTGGCGGTCGTTTCGTTGCCGAAACGCTGATGCCGCTGATCCTTGAGCTGGAGCGGCACTGGAACGAGGTCAAGAACGACCCGGATTTCAAGGCCGAACTGACCGATCTCTCGACGCATTACGCCGGGCGGCCGTCGAAGCTCTATTTCGCCGAAGGCCTGACCAGGCATCTTCGTGAGGTGTCCTCGGCGAAGGGCCTCGGCGGCGGCGCAAAGGTCTATTTCAAGCGCGAGGACCTGAACCACACCGGCTCGCACAAGATCAACAACTGCCTCGGCCAGATCCTGCTCGCCAAGCGCATGGGCAAGACGCGGATCATCGCCGAGACCGGCGCCGGCCAGCATGGCGTCGCGTCCGCTACAGTGGCGGCGCGCTTCGGCCTACCCTGTATTGTCTATATGGGCGCGACCGATGTCGCCCGGCAAAGCCCCAACGTCTTTCGCATGAAGCTTCTGGGCGCCGAGGTGCGGCCGGTGACGGCCGGCCACGGGACGCTGAAGGACGCCATGAACGAGGCCCTGCGCGACTGGGTGACCAATGTCGAGGATACCTATTACCTGATCGGCACCGCCGCCGGCCCGCACCCCTATCCGGAGCTGGTGCGCGACTTCCAGTCGGTGATCGGCACCGAGGCGCGCGCCCAGATCCTCAAGCAGGAAGGCCGGCTGCCGGACACCATCATCGCTTGTGTCGGCGGCGGTTCCAACGCTATCGGCCTGTTCCATCCCTTCCTCGACGACAGTGAGGTGCGCATCATCGGCGTCGAAGCCGGCGGCCGCGGGCTCGACGGCATCGAGCATTGCGCCTCGATGAGTGCCGGCGCGCCCGGCGTGCTGCATGGCAACCGTACCTACCTTCTGCAGAACGCCGACGGCCAGATCATGGACGGTCACTCGATCTCGGCCGGCCTCGACTATCCGGGCGTCGGTCCCGAGCACTCATGGCTGCGCGATTCCGGCCGCGTCGACTATGTGCCGATCCTCGACAGCGAGGCGCTGGAGGCGTTCCAGTTGACGACACGCGTCGAGGGCATCATTCCGGCGCTTGAATCGGCCCATGCCATCGCACAGGCGGTGAAGATCGTGCCTGACATGGACAAGGACCAGATCGTCATCGTCAACCTGTCCGGCCGCGGCGACAAGGACGTGCATACGGTGGCCAATATGCTGGGCATGGAGATCTGATCATGGCCACCCGTATCGACCGCCGCATGGCAAAGCTGAAGGCCGAGGGGCGACCGGCACTCGTCACCTATTTCATGGGCGGCGATCCGGACTACGACACGTCCCTGTCGATCATGAAGGCGCTGCCCGGCGCCGGCAGCGACATCATAGAGTTAGGCATGCCGTTTTCCGATCCAATGGCCGACGGCCCGGCGATCCAGGCGGCCGGCCTGCGGGCGCTGAAGGGCGGCCAGACCTTGGTCAAGACGCTGAAGATGGCCTCGGAATTCCGCGCCGGCGACAGTGAAACGCCGATCGTCTTGATGGGCTATTACAATCCGATCTACATCTACGGGGTCGAGCGCTTCCTGAGCGATGCGCTGGCCAGCGGTATAGACGGGCTGATCGTCGTCGACCTGCCGCCGGAGATGGACGAAGAACTTTGTATCCCGGCACTCAAGGCCGGCATCAATTTCATCCGGCTGGCGACGCCGACCACCGACGACAAGCGCCTGCCCAAGGTGCTGCAGAACACGTCCGGCTTCGTCTATTATGTGTCGATGACCGGCATTACCGGTTCGGCGCTGGCCGACACCGGCAAGGTGGCGGCAGCGGTCAAGCGCATCAAGAGCCATACCGACCTGCCGGTCTGCGTCGGCTTCGGCGTCAAGACCGCCGAGCAGGCGCGCACCATTGGAGCGTCGGCCGACGGCGTCGTTGTCGGCACCGCGATTGTCAATGCAGTCGCCAACGTGCTGGGGCCGAAGGGCGAAAAGACCGCCGATCCGGCCGAGGCCGTCGCCACGCTGGTCAGCGGGCTTTCGCAGGGGGTTCGCGCGGCTCGCCTTGCTGCCGCCGAATAATCTTGATCTTCTGGTTGGCCATGATCTCCAGCGAAAACCGGTTTCCACTTTTCGGGATCATGGTCTAACTCTTCGTAAGGACAGGAGCCGAAGCGATGAACTGGATCACCAATTACGTCCGCCCGAAGATCAATTCGATGCTCGGCCGCCGCACCGACATGCCGGAAAACCTGTGGATCAAGGATCCCGAGACCGGCGAAATGGTGTTCCATAAGGATCTGGAGCAGAACCAATTCGTCATCCCGTCCTCCGGCCACCATATGAAGATATCGGCTAAGGAACGGCTGAAATTCTTCCTCGACGACGGCAAATACGAGACGCTGGAAAACCCCAAGGTCGTTCAGGATCCGCTCAAGTTCCGCGACGAGAAGCGCTACGTAGACCGGCTGAGGGATGCCAAAGCCAAGACCGGCATGGAAGACGCCATCATCAATGCGCTGGGCACGGTCGAGGGCGTGCCGGTGGTGGTGACGGTGCAGGATTTTGCCTTCATGGGCGGCTCGCTCGGCATGGCGGCAGGTGACGCCATCGTGCATGGTTTCGAGGTCGCCTTGCAGCGCAAGCGGCCGCTGATCCTGTTTGCGGCCTCCGGCGGCGCCCGTATGCAGGAAGGCATCCTGTCGCTGATGCAGTTGCCACGGACCACGGTCGGCGTCGACAGGCTGAAGGAGGCCGGCCTGCCCTACATCGTCGTCCTGACCAACCCGACGACCGGCGGCGTCACCGCCTCGTATGCGATGCTGGGCGACGTGCATATTGCCGAGCCCGGCGCCCTGATCGGCTTTGCCGGCCCGCGCGTCATCGAGCAGACCATCCGCGAAAAGCTGCCTGACGGCTTCCAGCGCGCCGAATATCTGATGGAACACGGCATGGTCGACATGGTGGTGTCACGGCTGGAGATGCGCCAGACCATTGCACGGCTGCTGAGAATGCTGCTCAAGCTGCCGGAGGAGCAAAAATCTCAGGAACCGGAAATCTTGCCGCCGTCGGTGATTCCGGCCGAAGCCCGGCCGCACGCCTGACGCATTCGCCACGAACTGCGATTGCGCGCCGTCCGCGGCGCGCCTAGGATTCGCCATGACCACGCTTGCCGCCGACCGCGAAATCGAAAGCCTGATGGCGCTTCATCCGAAGGGCTTCGACCTTTCGCTCGACCGCATTTCGCGGCTGCTCGAGCGGCTCGGCAATCCGCAGGACCAGCTGCCGCCGGTCATCCACATCGCCGGCACCAACGGCAAGGGCTCCTGTGCTGCTTTTTCACGGGCGCTGCTCGAAGCCGCCGGCTACCGCGTCCACGTCCACACCTCGCCACATCTGGTGAACTGGCACGAGCGCTACCGGCTGGCCGCAGATGGCGGCGGCAGGCTGGTCGACGACAAGGTCTTCGCCGAAGCCATCGCCCGCGTCGCCAAAGCCAATCAAGGCCAGAAGATCACCGTCTTCGAAATCCTCACCGCCGTCACCTTCCTGCTGTTTTCCGAACATCCAGCCGATGCCGTCATCCTCGAGGTTGGCCTTGGCGGCCGCTTCGACGCCACCAATGTCATCGCCGAGCCGGCCGTGTCGGTGATCATGCCGGTGTCGCTCGACCACGAAGCCTATCTCGGCGACCGCGTCGAGCTGATCGCCGCCGAAAAGGCCGGCATCATCAAGCGCGGATGCCCGGTCGTCATCGGCGCGCAGGAAAGCGAGACGGCCCAGCAGGTGCTCATCGAAACCGCCGAGCGGCTCGACTGCCCCGCCTTCGTCTATGGCCAGGATTTCCTTGCCTATGAGGAAAACGGGCGCATGGTCTATCAGGACGAAGACGGATTGATGGACCTGCCGCCGCCGCGCCTGCCGGGGCGCCATCAATTCGCCAATGCGGCGGCGGCGATCGCGGCGGTCAAGGCGGCGGGCTTCGAGATCAGCCACCGCGCTGCCGAGAAGGCGATGGCGAATGTTGCCTGGCCGGGCCGCATGCAAAAGCTGCCGCAAGGACGGCTGAGCGAACTGGCGCCGAAGGGCGCCGACATCTGGCTCGACGGCGGCCACAATCCCGGCGCTGGCGTGGTCGTCGCCGAGGCGCTGGCCGAGCAGGAGGAAAAGAACCCGCGTCCGCTGTTCCTGATCTCGGGTATGATCAACACCAAGGACCAGAGCGGCTATTTCCGCGCCTTCAAAGGGCTGGTCCGGCATGTCTACACCGTGCCGGTGAGCCTGAGCGACGCGGGCGTGCCGAACGACGAGCTGGCGACCCGCGCCATCGAGGCCGGCCTGTCGGCCGAACCGGTCAGTTCCGTCGCCAATGCGCTGATGCTGCTGCGCGACACATGGGACGGACCGCCGCCGCGCATCCTGATCGGCGGGTCACTTTACCTGGCCGGCGCGGTGTTGGCCGAAAACGGCACGCCGCCGGTTTGAGGCGTGCTTCAGCCGGGCCACGGTGACGCCACACTTGTCAGACCACCGCGAGGAGCCAATCATGATCAAGGTAAAGCAGCTCGCACACGTTTGCATTTTCGCGAATGACCTGGAGATGACGCGAAGCTTCTATCGGGACGTCCTCGGCATGGACACCCAGTTCAATTTCCTGCGCGACGGGAAGATTTTCGGCTTCTACCTCAATTGCGGCAGCCGTAGCCATGTCGAGGTGTTCCAGAAAGACGGCGCCAGCTATGGCGACTTGAACCAGATCAACCACTTCTGCCTCGAAGTGGAAAACATCGACGCCGCGATCGCCCATCTGAGGTCAAAGGGGGTTGATGTCACTTCCAAGAAACGCGCGTGCGATGACACCTACCAGGCTTGGATCCGCGACCCCAACGGCGTGAGGATAGAACTGTTCGAATACACTGAAAAAAGCGCACAATTCGTCGGCGGCGATCGTATCGCGGATTGGTGATCGCGCCTCGCCGGGACAATTGTAGCGGCGCAGCCGATGGTTGGTGGACTACTTCAGCTCGACCTCGATGAAGGCGAATTCGCCATCGTTTGCACTGATGACGTCATGTTCGACGCCCTCGTTGCGGAAATACGGGGCGCCCTTCTTCATCTCGGCAAAGGATTCGCCATCCTTGGTCAGGAGCTTCACCTTGCCGTCGGTCAACGGCACGATCACATAGTCGTGGCCATGGCGGTGCCAGCCGGTGTTGTCGCCCGGGGCGAAGCGGTATTCGGTGACGATGACGCGCTCATTGTCGATGAAGACGGTGGCCTTGGCGGATCCGGTCATATCGCTTCTCCTGCTTTAAGCCAGACAAGAGCATGAGACTGCAAGTGGCGAGTGCCAGATCTGCGGATCGGTGACGCCACAAGAAAGCCCGGCGCGAGGCCGGGCTTTTCTGCAAAATTTTGATCGGATCAGGCGAGGCTGCCGTTGATCCAGTGCGACAATGCAGTTTTCGGCGCAGCACCGACCTTCATGTCGGCGACTTCGCCGCCCTTGAAGATCATCAGCGTCGGGATCGAGCGCACGCCGAACTGCGCGGCCAGCTCAGGATTCTCGTCTATGTTGAGCTTGGCGATCTTTATCTTGCTGCCGAGTTCGATGGCGATGTCCTCGAGCGCCGGGGCGATCATCTTGCACGGGCCGCACCATTCCGCCCAGAAATCGACCACGACCGGCTCCTTGGCGTTGAGCACGTCGGCCTGGAAATTGCTCTTGTCGACCTTGACGGTGGCCATGCTGAGATCCTTTCGATTTATTCGTCCCACCAAATGTGGTGGTGATCGTGTCCGTCTTCAAGCAAGTGTTGTGTCACGCTCCCGTGAGTCTAGCAAGCGCGTCGTCCATGGCCGCTGCCGGCAGCTCGATCAGCCGCGGCACCTCGGTGAACAGCAGCGCCGCCGAGACCTCGCGTCCCGGATAGAGCGGCTGAAGCAGCGCGCGATAAAGTGCGAGCTGCAGAACATAGGCTTGCGGCACTTCGGCGAGCGTAGCTGGCGCTGGCCGATTGGTCTTGTAGTCGACGATCGAAACCTTGTCCGGCGTTACTGCCAACCGGTCGATCTTGCCGGAAATCGAGCGCAGTTTGCCCCTTACCTCCAGGCTGCCCATGATGGCGACTTCGGCGCGCGAGTTTGGCGCAAACAGCGGCGCGAAGCGGCTGTCGGCAAGAATTCTGAAAACGCCAGCCAGGGCCTTGTCGCGCTCGTCGTCGGGCCATGCCGCGCCGGCTCTTGCCAGATAGCGTTCGGCGGCATCCCGGCGTGTTCCCTCGGCGATGCCGGGCAGCATCTGCAGCAATTTGTGCAGCGCCAGCCCGCGCACGACGGCAAAGCCGGGCTCGGCGTCGGCATCCAGCACCGGCGAACGCGTGTCGGCCACCGCTTGCCGCGCCTCGTCGATCAGCACCGAGGCGCCGGACGGCGAGAGCGGCCGCGGCAATTCCTCGAAGGGCGGCAGAGGCCGGAACAGGGTTTCCGGCAATGGCGCAAAGCGTTCAGTCTGTCGTGCCTCATCCACTGACGCCGGTGGCATGGGCGGCAGTTTCGTCACCTGGAAACGATGCACGGTCTCGCCAGTGGCGGGATGCCGGCGTTCTTCGCTCTCTGCGGCACCGACCAGTGCGCGGCTGACGATCGAATGCCAGGTACCGATATTCGGCGCCCGCTTGCCGTGGTAGCCGCAGACGATCAGCCGATCCTCGGCGCGGGTCATGCCGACATAGAGCAGCCGGCGGTATTCGTCGTCGGCGAGCTCGCGGGCGCGGGCCGATGCGGCGCGTGAAAACCCATTTGCGACATCGCTGGCCGAACGCCAGAGATAGCCCTTGCCCTCCCAGCAGTCGCCCGAGCCTTCGAACGGCATCAATCTCGGCAGATGCTGGTCACTGAACGGCGCGGAGCCGCCATCAACAAGGAATACCACCGGCGCCTCCAGGCCTTTGGCGGCATGCACGGTCATGACGCGAACCTCGTCGCGGGTCTGGTCCATTTCGCGCTTGATCTCGGGGCCGGCGTTTTCCAACGTCGACAGGAAGGATTCCAGTCCCGGCAGGCCGGTCCGCTCCTCGGCCAGGCAGAAATTCAGGAATTCGTCGAGGACGTCGCCGGCCTCCGGCCCGAGCCGCGCGATCATCTTCTTGCGCAGGCCGTCGCGGGCGAGAGCTGCAGCATAGAATTCGAACACCGGCTTGAATGCGGCCTCGTTCGACCATGTGCCGAGCCGGCTGACGACGGCGGCCAACGCCTCGCTTTCGCCGGCATGCCGGCGCAGCGAGGCGATCAGCGAGACGCTCGATGGCCTCTCCGCAGCAAGCGCGAAAAGCTGCTCTTCCGAGACATCGAAGATCGGGCTGCGCAGCACGGCGGCCAGCGACAGATCGTCCTCGGGCTGGATGAGAAAGTGACCGAGTGCGATCAGGTCCTTCACCGCGATATGGCCAGGCAGGCTGAGCCGGTCGGCGCCGGCCACCGGGATGTCGCGGCGCTTCAGCGCCCGCGTCAGCGCATGGACGAAGCGATCGCGCTTGCGCACCAGCACCAGCACGTCGCCGGGCCGGAGTTTCTTGCCACGCCCTTCGATGACCTCGCCGCCGCCGATCCAGCCGGCAATGGTCGCTGCAACGTTTTCGGCAACGCGCACCGCCGGTGCGTGGGCGTGATCCACCGCTTGCGTCCAGTCGTCCGGTTCGTCGACGATGTCGGCGCCGAGCGAGGGCCAGACGTCGACATAGCCCGGCGCATCGTTGCGGATCGCCTTGTGGTCGAGCGGATCGGGATCGTGGCTGATGCCGCGCCGCACGTTCGGGTCAGCAAAGACACGATCCACCGCCGCAAGCACGTCGTCGGTCGAGCGAAACGACCAGGTTAGCTTGAGATCGGCGAAGGCGGCGGCGGCGGATCTGACTTTGCCGGCAAACAAAAGCCGGCTGTCGGCAAAGGAGTCCGGGGCGGCTCCCTGGAAGGAATAGATCGACTGCTTTTCGTCGCCGACCGCAAAGATGGTGCGGTGGACGGCGTCGCGTGCGCCGAGCCCGGCAAAGAACTCCTCCGCCAGCCGCTTGACTACCTCCCACTGGTCGGGACTGGTGTCCTGCGCCTCGTCGAGGAGGATGTGGTCGATGCCCTGGTCGAGCTTGTACTGCACCCATGGGCCGGCGTCGGGCCGCGCCAGTAGATGGACCGTGCGGGTGATCAGGTCGTTGAAGTCGAGGAAGCCGCGCGCGCGCTTCAATTGCTCGTAGCGGGCGATCAGCCAGTCGGCGATGGTCAGCGCCGCACGCGTGCCTTCCAGCATCCTGAACAAGGCCAGCCGGTCGGAGATTTCAAGAATGGCGTCGACCGCCGCCAGATATCGTTCGGCAAGATCGGGCAACCGGTGAAGCAATGCCCTTTTAAACGTCTTTGCCGGATCGTAAGGCTCGCCGTCGGCCCTCAGGAAAGCCTTGGAGAGCAAATTCAGGCGACGTACCGGATCCTCTTCGGCAAAGGCAAGGCGGGCGTATGGCAGCAGATTGTTCAGCAGGATGCGCGCATCGGCGGCCTCGGCTGCCCGTGAAAAGGTGACGAGATAATCCGGCAGGAAGCCGGGCAGCGGCCAGACCGAGGCGGCTATACCTTCGGCCGTCTGGCCGGCGCGGAAATGGAACTCGTCGAACAGCGCCTGAAAACCATCGCCGCCGGCCGCGGCGATGAACGCACGCAAACCATCGCGCTTGCGCACGATCTCGGCCAGCAGTGCGTCGAGCCCATGCTCGCCGCCGCGCTCCAGCACGGTGGCGAAGGCCTCGGACAATGCCGCATCGCCTGCAACGCCGCCCGAAATCATGTCGCGGCGGGCGGCGGCAAACAGCGAAGCCTCCATTTGCGGATCGAGCATTTCGAAATGCGCAGGGATATTGGCTTCCAGCGGGAACTGATGCAGCACCGATTCGCAGAAGGCGTGGATGGTCTGGATCTTCAGCCCGCCCGGTGTTTCCAGCGCCCCGGCAAACAACCGCCGCGCCCGGCGCATGGTTTCGCGGTCGGGCTGGCGGCCGTCCAGCGCCTCTATCCGTGTCGAGAGCTCGGCATCGCCCAGGGCCGTCCATTGCGACAGCGTCGAAAACACCCGGTTCGACATGTTGGCGGCGGCGGCACGCGTATAGGTCAGGCACAGGATCTTGGACGGATCGGTGCCGCGCAGCAACAGCCGGATAACGCGCTGGGCGAGTACATGGGTCTTGCCCGATCCGGCATTGGCCGACACCCAGGCGGAATTGCGCGGGTCGGACGCGCTTGCCTGGCTCGCGGCAGTGTCGCTTGGAATGGGGTAGGCCTTTTTCATGCCTCCCCTCCCTCGTCATCGGCGTCGCCGCCGGCGGACCATTCGAGCACGCGGGCGAGATGGTCGTAGTCGCCGTCGGTCTCGCCCTCGCGGAACGGCAGCGCCCGCGACAGATAGCCGGTCGCCGGGTCGGCGTAGTGGATCAGCAGTTTTTCCAGCCGCGCCCACGCTTCTTCGGCGAGATCGGCGGCGGTTCGCGGCTTGCGGTTGTATTCGAGGATGGATTCCTCGAACACTTCGCCATTCGGCCTCAGCCGCACGAAGGCCAGTTGCGACGGCTCGCATGCGCCAAGCTCCTTGAAAGCGCCGCGCCTGAGCAGCGCGCCCTCGAGTGCCAGTTGCGGCGCGAGCAGCGTGTGCGCCTGTGCTTTGGATGGCGAGGAGCCGGTCTTGTAATCGAGGATGTCGGCCATGCCGCCGGCCAGCAGATCGATGCGATCGGCATAGCCGGACAGGGTCACACCGGATCGGCCCACACCGGTCTTTTCGGCGCGTTCCTCGGCGTGCCGCCGTGCCACGGCTGCGGCCCGGCCGCGCTCCCATTCGATGATGCCGACGGCAAGCTTTTCGAAGCGTGGCCACCACACCGCCTCGACATCGGCCGGCAGCGCCGCCTCGGCAAAGCAGGAGCGGCCTGCGGCGATGAGCCCGTCCAGCGCCTCTGGCGCGCGCGGGTCGGCCACCCTCGCCGAGAAGAGGTGCAGAATGGCGTGAAACAGCGTGCCACGCTCGGCAGCGCCCGGATCGCGAATGACCGGATCGAGCGGCATCAGGCCGAGTATCCTTCTGGCATAGACCGCATAGGGATCGCGGCGCAGCGTTTCGATCTCGGTGACCGAGAAGTGGTGCGGCCGCGCGGCGAGCGGCGGTTTCGGCTGCGGCCGCGGCGCAAAGTCCTGCTTTTCGCCGGCATCGAGCACACGCGCCCAGGCAAGCAGTTCGTCGCCGCGCCGGCGAAGTGCAGCAGCGTGGTCCTCGCCGACGAATGTAAGGATGCGCTGCAGCCAGCGCGAAGGTACCGACGGTGCATCGCCGGAGCGGCCGGAGCGAGCCAGCACCACTTTTTTGGCGCCCATGGCCATCTGGAAATCATGGGCGGCAAGGCCGATGCGCCGCTCGGGCGGTTCAAGATCGATGCCGGTCTTCATCAGCCGCGACATGAAGCGGTCGCTCTCCGGCTTGCGCGGCCACACGCCTTCGTTGAGGCCGCCGACGACCAGCGTGTCGACATCCTGAAGCCGCGCTTCCAGCGCACCCCAGATGGCGATGTTCCTGTCGGTGCCCTGCGCCGGCTTGACCGTCTCGGGCGCGATCATCGCCTCCATCACGTCAGGCCATTCGTCAGCCGCGAAGGAGAACGACACCGAGGCCGCGACCAGCCCGCGCAAGAGCTCGGCGAGCTTTTCGCCGGCATCGCCCGCATAGAGTTCGCTCGGGCTGCCGTCAGCGGCGCGGCCGAGACTTTCGAGCGCAACGACGCTGGCGCGCACAAGGGTGGCAAGATCGGCATTCTCGTCGCCGCGAAGAGCAACCAGCGGCGCCAGCGCGGCCGTTAGCCGGATCAGCAGGTCGCGCGCCTGTTCGATGCGCCTGACCGAAAGCCGCGGCCACCAGAAGGGTGGGCGGCGATTGCCGCTGCCGTCGAATTCGAGGAGCCGGGTGTCGAAGAGCTGCGGCAGCGACGCCACGTCCGGACGCCCTGTGCCACCGCGCAGCGCCACAAGTTCGACGATTTCGGCCGCATGGCGCACGCTTGCCCGCTCCAGGCCGAGGCCAAGCAGGGGATGCTTGAGCAGCGACAGCAGGGCGACGGGGTCGCCCGGGCGGAAGGCTGCCTGAAGCGCCAGCCTGAGCAGGCTGGCGGCTGGTGTGTTGATCAGCGGCGTGCCGCCGGAATCGTCGGCGGCAACGCCGAAGCGCAGCAGCTCGACTGAGCCGCGCCGCGCCAGTGCGCGCTCGCCGGTGACGAGTGCGGCGCGCTGGCCGGGCCGTTCGACAGCCTGTTTGAGCGCGACGGCGATCGCCACGGCTTCGTCGCGTTCGCTGGCGGCTTCGAGAAGCGTCACCTCGGCGAAGGCCTCGGCAATATCGCCGGCCCTAAAGCGGGCGCGCGTCTCGGCCCAGAGCTCGGTGGTCTCCGCCGGGCGCAGCGCTTCGCCGACAAGTGCGGCGCGCAGCGCAAGCGGTCGCGGCGCAACAGCAAGCTCCTCGACATCGGCGCGCGGCACGCCGATCTTGCCGATCAACTTTGCCAGGCCGTATTGCGGGTGGCCAAGCACGGCTGGGCGCGCGCCCGGTGTGGTGATCGCGGCAAAGGATGGCTCGTCCAATGCCCGGTCGAGCCCGGGCAGCACAACGGCGCCATTGGGCAGACCGGCGATCACGGCAAGCAGCTGGGCCGTGGCGGGAATGGAGCCGGTGGAACCGGCGGCGATCACCGGTCCGGCTGGCGGATTACGCTTCAGCCGCGCCGCCTCCAGCCTTATCAGGGCATTACGATGCGCGGCCGGATTGGAACGATGGCGTTCCTCGAGCAGGTTCGGCCAGTTCTCCGTCACGATGGTCAGGAAGTCGAGTGTCACCTGCCACCAGCCTGCAAGATTGCCGGTTACAAGGTCGGCGAGCCTTGCCCAATCCGTGCCTTCAGTGTCGATCTCATCCATCAGGCGTGCAAGGTCGCGCGCCAGCCAGATGGCGTCGGCGGCGGAGGCCGGTATGACGATCTCCTCGTCGAACAATGCCGCGACATGTGCCGGCAGGCGGCGTTTCCACGCCCGCACCAGCGGCGCAAGCAGCAGAAGACGCTCGACCGCGGCGATCGGCGGCGCAAGGTCGATGGCGGCCGAACCTCCTGCCTCGAAGGCGGCTTCATCCTCATCGAACTCACCAAGCGGGCGGATGACCGGCAGGATCGCCGAGCGGCTTCCCGAGCGCGAGAGAGCATCGACGAAGACGCCGCGAAGCGCCCGCGCCGCACGGCGTGTCGGCACATAGATGGTGAGATCGGCCAGCGCCAGCGGATCGCCGTCATAGGCGAAGCCGGGAACCAAGCGCCCCGCAAGCAGCGCCTCGGCCAGCGTCGGCAGGAACGGCGCTCCGGGCGGGATCGAGAAAACGCGGCGGGAGCCGCTCATTTCGACTCGGTAAGAGCGCCGGGTGCCTCACCGACAGCATTGGGCGTGCCGGCAAGCGCGGCGGCGACCGCTGCTTCCGCCCGCGGGATCGCGTCAGGTGTGCCGACAGTAATCCAGTGACCCTGCATTTTCATGCCGAACAGGCGGCCGGCGGCGATTGCCGCATCGAAATAGGCGTTGAGCGACAGCGGGCCGGCTGGCGCATCCTTGAAGATGCGCGGATGGACGATTGCGGCGCCGGCATAGATCAGGCCGGCCGGATCGTTGTTCGCACGCCGCAAGGCGCCGTCCGGCGCCATCAGGAAATCGGTGCCGCCGCTATGTCCGGTTGCCGACTGGAGATCCGCAAGCATCAGCAGAATGTCCATTGTCGCGCCCTCCCATGCAAGCGCAAGTCGCCTGAGATTGGAAACGCCGCTGTCGATCCAGAAGGTGTCGGCGTTGAGCACATAGAAGGGCGCCCCTAACCTGGGCAATGCCTTGACGATACCACCGGCGGAGTCAAGCAAGCCCCTACTCTCATCCGAGATGACGATTCTCGGCGCACTGCGGCGGGCTACATGGTCCACGATCTGTTGCGGGAGGTAATGGACGTTGACGACGGCCTTGGCGACGCCGGCTCCGGCTAGGCAGTCCAGCCCCCAGTCGAGCAATGTCTTGCCGGCGACCTTGACCAGCGGCTTCGGCATGGTGTCGGTGATCGGCCGCATGCGCTTGCCGAGCCCGGCGGCGAGCACCATGGCGGTCGTCGGCATCGGCTGCTCATCCGCCGCCTTCAGGCCCAAATCCTTAGCCGTCAAATCGAGCGTTCCTCCAGCAAGCCGTGGGCGATGTAGAAATCCTGCAGCCCGGCCAGCGCCGGATGCGCCAGTGCCCGGCGAAGATAGTCGCGGATGCGCGGCAGATGCTTCAGATAATAAGGCTTGCCGTCGCGTTTTTCGAGCCGCACGAAGATGCCGAGGATCTTGGAATTGCGCTGTGCGGCCATGATTGCATAGGTTTCGCGGAATTCGTTCTCATCGAAGGCACCGGCAGCACGTCGCGCGGCGATGTAGGCGGCGAGCGTGTGCTTTTCGATTTCAGGTGAGATGGTGACGCGCGCGTCCATGGCGAGCGAGGCGACGTCGTAGGCTGACGGACCGATCAGCGCATCCTGGACATCGACGACGCCGAGGCGGTCGTGACCGAAACGGTCAGCGCGCCAGATCAGGTTGGGCGAATGAAAGTCGCGCAGCATCAGCGTGTATTCGCGCCCCTCCAGCCGATCGAGCACCGCACTCCATTCGCTGCGGTAACCGGCGCGCAGCGCCTCTCTAGGCGGAGCGCCTGATATCGCCGGGACATACCAATCGACCAGCAATTCGGCCTCGATCATTATGGCGTCGCGGTCGAAAGGCGGCACGTCGTGGAAGACGCCGGGGCCGGCCTGCATGCGGGCCGGCCATGTTTTGCCGTGCATCATGGCAAGCAGTTCGGCCGCCGCCGCATAACGCGCGGCCACCGGCTGGCCGCGCTTGTCGAGGAAGCCTTGGGAACCGAGATGCTCCAGCAGAAGAAAACCCTGCTCGAGATCCTGGGCATGGATTTCCGGGACGCTGACGCCGCCGGCCCGCAAGGCCCGGTCGATGGCGACGAACGCCGAAACGGATTGCGCGGTGTGAGCGATCTCGGCATAGGGTTTGCCGTCGCGGACTGGCGGTCCGAGCACCAGCCTTGGCGAGTTCATCAGCACGCGCGGCGGAAATCCGGCGAGCGTGACGATCTCGTAGGAGCGAGCCGAGGCATCACCGATGAAATATCGTCGCTGCGCTTCGCCCCAACCGGCCTGCCCGAGAAAATCGCGCATTGCCAGCGATCGCGCCGCGCGCTCGAAGGCGGCGCCCTCTCCCGATAGTCTCGCCAGTCGGCCGTCGCCCTGCTCGAGAAGTTCGACCAGCACCGAGGTTTTCGGCAGATATGCCTCTGCCCGCTCCGGCCATTCGACCAGCGCGGCGCCTTGCGTCAGCGCCTCGTCGAAGCCCAGCTCGTCCAGCTCGGATGCCGTGCCCAAGCGGTAGAGATCGAAATGATGAACCGGCACATGCGTGTCGTAGCTCTGGACCAGCGTGAAGGTCGGGCTCGGCACGTCGAGCCCGGCATCGTCGGCCAGTGCCCTGATCAGCGCCCGTGCCAAGGTCGATTTGCCGGCGCCGAGATCGCCCTTGAGGGCGAGCACGTCGCCAACGCGCAGCGACATGGCGAGATCCTCGCCGAACCTTGCCGTCGCAGCCTCGTCGGCGAGAAAACGCTCCAGCACCAATACCGCCATCGAACGCGCTACTCGGCCGCCGCGCGGATGCCGGACGGCGTGTCGGGAAAGGCGCAAACAACCGTGGTGCCCTTATCCCTGCCGGTCTCGATGCGGACGCTGCCGCCATGCAGTTCGACAAAGCTCTTGACGATCGACAGGCCGAGCCCGGCGCCACGGCGGCGGCCGCCATTGGTGCGCGGCTCGAAGCGCCGGAACACTGAGTCAAGCAGGTCCGGCGGCATGCCGGGGCCGTCATCGTGAACGGAAAATTCCACGCCGTCGGCAAGTTGGCGGCAGGCGAGCGTTATGGTGCTCGCCTCCGGCGCGTAATTGGCGGCATTGCTGAGCAGATTGAAGAGGATCTGGCGGACGCGGATCTCGTCGCCGTGGAAGGTTTTCGGCGCGGCCGCCGCGTCGATCCTGAGCTTGATCGCATGTTCCTCCAGCCGGTCGGCGACCAGTTCGGCGGCAGCCGTAATGGTTCGATCGATGTGAACTTCGGAAATGTCGAGTTCCATGATGCCGGCATCCACCGTCGCCAGGTCGAGGATGTCGTTGACGATGGTGAGCAGGACCGAGGAGGACGAGCCGACATGCCCGATATATTCGCGTTGCTTCTGGTTCAGCGGACCAGTCGACGGCAGTGAAAGAAGCTCGGTAAAGCCGATGATGTTGGTGAGTGGCGAGCGAAGCTCATATGAGACGTGCTGCACGAATTCGTTCTTGATCTGGTCGGACTTTTGCAGCGCCTCATTCTTGTCCTTCAGCGCCCGCTCGACATTGACGCTGTCAGTAACGTCGACGAAGGTCATCATCACCTGGCCGTTGGGCAAAGGGATGACGGCGTAGCGCAAAACGGTGCCGTTGTTCAATTCGGTTTGGCCGTGGCGGTCGCGGCGCTCGTCGTCGAAGCCGGTGATGGCGGCAACGAACCCGCCCCACGGACTGTCGACGGCACGGCGGTCGCAAAGGTCGCGGATCGTCGAGACATGGACGTTGGGTTTTGAGGCATCGGCATCCAGCCCCCACAATGCCGCGAACGCCGGGTTCGACAGTCTCAGCCTGCCGTCGGGGCCGAACACAGCGACGCCTTCGGCGAGGTTGTCGAGCGTCTCGCCCTGGACCCGGACGGCGGTCTGGTAGCGGCTTTCAAGGTCCATCTTCTCGGTCAGGTTCTCGAACACCCAGGTGACGCCGCCCTTGGGCTGCGGATTGGCGACGACGCGAATGGTCTTGCCGTCCGGCAGATGCCACCAATGCTCCTGCGATTCAACCGCGCGGTAAGCGCCGAGCAGGCTCTCTTTCCAGCGCCGCCATTCGGGCTGCTCGGCGATCTTGCCTTCGCTGCGCAGGCGGTCGAGCAGCAAGGCGTTGTCCGGCGCGCTGTGCAGGAAGCCGCTGTCGAGGCCCCATAGTTTCTGGAACGCCTGATTGAAAAACCGCAATTTCTCGTCGGTGTCGAAAATCGCCACGGCGGTGTTGAGCTGATCGAGCGTGTCGGCGTGGCTCTGCATGGTCCGCTCATATTCGGCGCGAATGGCCTCGATAGCGCTGATGTCGCAGGCAAGACCAGCCGAACCATCCGCCCCGGCAAAATCGGTCACGGCAAACATACGGCGGTCGCCTTCGATGACCGTGGAGAGCGTCTGTTCAAAGACCGCGCGCGACCTGTGCTGCGCAGCGATCGTGTCGCGCGCCTGGCCGCCGAGGAATTCCTTGCCATCGCGGACCGCCGCTTCGGCATTCTCGGCCTCGACCGCTTCGGCATAGGCGCGGTTGACCCATTTCAGCCGCCCGTCGACAGTACGCAGCCATGACGGCATCTTGAGCGCATCCAGAAGACCGATCAGCGTCTCATGGTCGGCGGCTAAGCGCTGGTTCTCGATCTTCAGCCTGGCCTGGCTTCGCTGTGTCTCCGAAAGCGAGACGAAGCGAACCAGCACATGCGCCGCACTCTTGCGGCCGTGAACCTCGAGCGGCTGGCCGGCCTGCGATTCGATGACCAGATCGAACGGCTTTGCCTTGTCCCGCAGTGCCGCGACGGCATGTTCGAGTGCAGCCGCCGAACGCGGCATCAGCCAGCGGCCGAAAGCCAGGAAGGCCGCCCGGTCCTCCGGCGCGCCGCTCTCGATCGGCAATGTCCCGACAAGCTCGGGCTTCTTGTTCTCGGCCGCCCATACCACCACGCGCTGATCGCGGGAATGGAGCAGCGCCTCCGAGCGCTGCAGCGCGGCATTGACGTCGGCGATACGGGTCCTGAGCTCGGCATTTTCCGCCGCGGTGCGCGCCCGTTCGCGGATCAGAAAGATGGCCGACAGCAATGCCGCCCCCATGACGCCGACGAACATGGCGAGTTGCATGACCTCGACCGTGCTGACCGACAGCCCGGCCTTTTGCGCCACGCGGGTTTGGGCATGTGCAGTAAAGCCAAGCAGCGGACCAACCAGCGCGGAAGAAGCAAGCAGCACCCCGACACGGCTGCCGGCGCGCCATAGAAGGCTGCCGCCTCTAGCAGCGGAGCCCGTGATCGAATCGTTATGGCCGCCGGAAACGGCCTGTCCCGCGCAAGGCGGGTTATCCCCCGGCATGTCTTGGTCCTCTTCGCCGCCTGAATGCAAGACCGCCCTGATGCGTGCGCCCGGGCCTCGTCCCCGGACCGCGAATCAGCACCATAGCGCTTGCGCGAATCGGCGTGAAGAATCAATCAGCGCAAAAATAAAGCCGGGCGAAAAGTCAATCGCCCGGCTTCAATATCTAGTGGCAAGTTTCGCCGTGGTTAATAGCGGTAGTGTTCCGGCTTGAACGGTCCCTGCGGAGTGACGCCGATATAGGCGGCCTGTTCGCCGGACAGTTCGGTCAGGCGGGCACCGAGCTTGTCGAGATGCAGGCGCGCGACCTTTTCGTCGAGATGCTTCGGCAGGACATAGACCTGGTTCTCGTACTGACCGGGCTTGGTGTACAGCTCGATCTGGGCCAACACCTGATTGGTGAAGGACGCCGACATGACGAAGCTCGGATGGCCGGTGGCGTTGCCGAGGTTGAGCAGACGGCCTTCCGACAAAAGGATCATCCGCTTGCCGTCCGGGAAGGTGATCATGTCCACCTGAGGCTTGATGTTGGTCCATTTCAGGTTGCGCAGCGAGGCCACCTGGATCTCGTTGTCGAAGTGACCGATGTTGCCGACGATCACCATGTCCTTCATCAGGCGCATGTGGTCGAGGGTAACGACGTCCTTGTTGCCGGTGGTGGTGATGACGATGTCGGCCGTCGGCGCCGCGTCTTCGAGCGTGACCACCTCGAAACCGTCCATCGCCGCCTGCAGCGCGCAGATCGGATCGACCTCGGTGACCTTGACGCGGGCGCCGGCGCCCTTGAGCGAAGCCGACGAGCCCTTGCCGACGTCGCCATAGCCGCAGACAACCGCGACCTTGCCAGCCATCATCGTGTCGGTGCCGCGGCGAATGCCGTCGACAAGCGATTCCTTGCAGCCATATTTGTTGTCGAATTTCGACTTGGTGACGGAATCATTGACGTTGATCGCCGGGAACGGCAGCAGGCCTTTTTTCTGCAACTGATAGAGCCGGTTGACGCCGGTCGTCGTCTCTTCGGTGACGCCGCGGATCGCTTCCTTCTGCTTGGTGAAGAAGCCGGGCGATGCCTGCATGCGTTTCTTGATCTGGGCAAACAGGATCTCTTCCTCTTCGCTGCCCGGATTGGACAGCACATCCTCGCCGGCCTCGGCGCGGGCGCCGATCAGGATGTACATGGTGGCATCGCCACCGTCGTCGAGGATCATGTTGGAGGTGCCGCCATCGGCCCACTGGAAGATCTTGTCGGTGTAGACCCAATAGTCCTCCAGCGTCTCGCCCTTGACGGCAAAGACCGGAATTCCGGCTTCGGCAATGGCCGCGGCAGCGTGGTCCTGGGTCGAGAAGATGTTGCAGGAAGCCCAGCGGATGTCGGCGCCGAGCGCTTTCAGCGTTTCGATCAGCACCGCCGTCTGGATGGTCATGTGCAGCGAACCGGTGATGCGCGCGCCCTTGAGCGGCTTCTTGTCGCCGAATTCCTCGCGGCAGGCCATCAGGCCGGGCATTTCGGTTTCGGCGATCTCGATCTCCTTGCGGCCCCAGCCGGCAAGCGCGATGTCAGCGACCACATAGTCCTTGCTACCCGTCATGGCAGTGCTCCGATGCGAATTGATTGCGGGACGCGCCCGCCCCGAAGGCATTTCGGAGGGCGCGAGTTGCCGGCCTGACTAGCAGATCGGGAGTGGGACGACAATGGGATATAAAGAAATCTTTATCCGTGCATGTCTTCAGCGGCGGCGGCCATGAGAGCGCGCAGAAGGGGTGCTGTCCAAGGTGGCCGTCCCTCAGACCTCAGATCGGCAACACTTTCAAAGCCGGAAACAAAAACCCGCCTCGGCGGGCGGGTCTTCGGGGCCAATTGGCACCATAGTGAAATTAGTAGCATAGCTGCCGGCACAAAGCAAGAACAAAATACGCGACGGTCGCGCAAAAATGCGATTTCCTTCACCGCCGCAAGGTTGCGCCCGAACATGCCGTAGCAGGTGCCGTCGGCGAAGCCGTCAGCACTCCTCGCCGAAACGGGAAGCAACCAGTTGCTCCAGCGCATCGATGACCTCTTCGGCCTCCGGGCCGGTGGCGGTGACGCGTATCGAATAACCGGGGCTCGCCGCCAGCATCATCAGGCCCATGATCGAGGTGCCGCCGACCTTGACGCCGTCCTTCTCGACCTGGACCGTGGCGTTGAAGCCGCTGGCGATTTGAACGAACTTGGCCGAGGCGCGCGCATGCAGGCCGCGCTGGTTGACGATTGGAAAGTCGCGAACGATCTTGTCCTTTTCCGGCAACAGCGCGCTCATTTGCTGCTCAGGAGTTGACTGGCGACATTGATGTATTTGCGGCCGGCAGCCTGCGCCTCATCCAGCGCGGCCGTCATGTTGTCGCCCTTGCGAACGCTGGACAGCTTGATCAGCATCGGCAGGTTCATGCCGGCAATGACCTCGATACGCCCGGATTCCATCACGGAAATGGCGAGGTTAGAGGGCGTGCCGCCGAACATGTCGGTCAAAACGATGACGCCTGATCCCGTATCGACGCGGCCGACTGCCTCGATAATGTCGCGGCGGCGCTGTTCCATATCGTCGTCGGCACCGATCGCCACGGTCTCGAAATTGTCTTGTGGCCCAACGACATGTTCCACGGCATTGCGGAACTCGGCGGCCAGTTGACCGTGCGTTACAAGCACGAGTCCGATCATTCTTTGGTGGCTCCCGTCATCGCCGCTTCACAGGCGCATTTTATGCTCGCCGACCGTTCCAGGTGGCGGGAGCGCTATCTTGTCGACGCAAGGCCCGTTGACAAGCCCAAAATTGCGCCGGCCCAAGCCAATTTGACGCATTGCAGCAAAAAATCGAAATCGGATCACAGGAAAGGCGCAATCGACAGGCGCGACATCACTTCCGGCAAGGCCGCCGCTACATTGCGCCCGGCAAGATCGATGCGCGGCACTGGTACGCCGACAACGAGTTCGCAGCAGTCTTCCTGGAAGCGGGCCATTTTGCCGGCTGGCACCAGCCGGATAATGAGGTCGATCACGCAGCTTGGCTCGAACCGTATCGGTTTGGGGCCGAATCCCGGGACCTCGACGAGGCCGGCTATGCTGGCTGGTGCGCGGCAGACCAGCCGCCCGTCGCAATCTGCAGCATAGAGCTGGTCATCGCCGATCAGCCGGGAAAACAGCCCACGCTGGCTGCAATGATCGATTAAGGCGAGCCCCAGCGTCGTCTTGCCCAAGCCGGACGGTCCGGTGATGAGAATGCCGCGATCACCTATCAGGATCGCGGTGCCGTGAATATTTTCAGGCTGCACAATAGGACCAGGCGTGATTGGAATTCATCCGTCAGCCTTCCGCCGGCAGCGTCACCACGAAGCGCGCGCCCTTGATCTCGCCAGGCTTGGTGCCCGGGATGTTCTCGGCGCTCAGCGTGCCGCCATGGGCTTCAACGATCTGCCTGGATATCGACAGGCCAAGGCCCGAGTTCTGACCGAACGCCTCGCCGGCCGGCCGATCGGTATAGAACCGCTCGAAAATGCGGTCGATGTTATCGGCACGGATACCGGGTCCATTGTCGTCGATGGTGACGATGTTGAACTTGCCGGCGCGCGCCAGCGATATGGTGATGTGGCCACGTTCCTCGGGAACGAACGAGCGGGCATTCTCGATCAGGTTGGTGATCACCTGGCCGATCCTCAGATCATGACCGACGACGAAGTAGCCTTTCACGCCCTGCGGCAGTTTGGCGACCTTGAATTCGATCTCGACCGCCTTCTTGTTGCGCGTGGCCTCGCGCGAGACGGCGACCAGATCGGTGATGAACTTCTTGAGGTCGACGGTTCCTGCATCTTCCCGCGCCAGTTCGGCATCGAGACGGGAGGCATCGGAAATATCGGTGATGAGACGGTCAAGCCGCCTCACATCGTGCTGGATGATATCCATCAGCCGGCTGCGCGAATTGTCGTTCCTGGCCAGCGGCAATGTCTCCACCGCGCTGCGCAGCGAGGTAAGCGGGTTCTTCAACTCGTGCGAGACATCCGCGGCAAAACTTTCGATCGCCTCGATGCGGGCGTAGAGCGCATTGGTCATGTCGCGCACGGCGATCGACAGATTGCCGATCTCGTCCTGGCGGTCGGAGAAGTCGGGGATTTCCTCGCGGTTCTTGACGCCGCGGCGAACCCTGACCGCCGCCGCGGAAAGCCGGCGCAGCGGGTTGGCGATGGTGGAGGCCAGCAGCATCGACAGGATGGCGGTAACCAGGGCGGCAATGCCGAATACGCGCAGGATCGCCTTGCGCTCGGCCGCGACGATCTTGTCGATGTCGCCGCCTTCGGTCGACAGCATCAACACGCCGAGAACGGCACGGAAGCGCTGGATCGGTACCGCCACTGAAACGATCTGCTCGCCCTGCTCCGAGATCCGCACGATCGTCGACGGACTGCCGGTAAGCGCCTTGACCACTTCCGGAAACGCGGCGCCGTTGCCACCTGGCTGCTCGCGATAGACAGGCAGCTGCTTGTTGCGAAAGAAATCAAAGACGAATTTCTGGATGCGCTCCAGAAGGTCCGGCTGCTCCTCTTCGACCGGCGGCAGGTCGTAGCGAAGGATCTGGCCGCGCGAATAGAGATGGCGGGAATCGAGCAGCAGGTTGGCGTCGCGGTCGTAAATGCGGGCGCGTGTGCGCGTCGGCGAGATCAACCGCCTGAGCACCGGCGCCACGCGCTCCGGATTGATCGGGAAATCGAGATTGTCGAGCTGATCGGAACCCGGGCCGAGGCTTTCGCCGGCCTGCAACTCGAGCAGCTTCTCCGGATCGATGCTGATCGAATCGGTCTCGACCGTCGCCGAGGCGGCGATCGCGCCGGCGATGATCTCGCCTTGAGTCATCAGGCTCTCGACACGGGCGTCGATCAGCCCGTCGCGAAAGGTATTGAGATAGAGAATGCCGGTGACCAGGACGGCAAGGCCGGCAAGGTTGAGAAAGAGGATACGCCGCGTCAGGCTGGAAAAGATGTGATGGCCGAGAAACCGGCGCATCGGCACCGTAATTTTCGACACGAAGGCGGGCAGAATCCGCGGCGGGCGCCTGGCGGCGCCCGACCGTCTCACTCGCTCTACTTGCACTGCCATCGAATAGCAGCTCCCGCTCGACTCAAGCTTCGCGGAACCGATATCCGACTCCGTAAAGGGTTTCGATCATTTCGAAGTCATCATCGACGGCCTTGAACTTTTTGCGCAGCCGCTTGATGTGACTGTCGATGGTGCGGTCATCGACATAGACCTGCTCATCATAAGCCGAATCCATCAGCGCATCACGGCTTTTTACGACCCCCGGACGCTGTGCCAGCGAATGCAGGATGAGGAACTCGGTGACGGTCAGCGTCACCGGCTCGCCCTTCCAGGTGCAGGTGTGGCGCTCCTGGTCCATGACAAGCTGGCCGCGCTCAAGCGACCGGGCCTGCTGGTTGGGCGCCTTGGCCGCCGCCTCGCGGGTGCTGGCGCGGCGCAGCACGGCGCGGACGCGCTCCACCAGAAGACGCTGCGAGAAGGGTTTGCGGATGAAGTCGTCGGCGCCCATCTTGAGGCCGAACAGTTCATCGATCTCATCGTCCTTGGAGGTCAGGAAGATTACTGGCAGGTCGGATTTCTGACGCATCCGGCGCAGCAACTCCATGCCGTCCATGCGCGGCATCTTGATGTCGAGGATGGCGAGGTTCGGCGGGCGCGCCGCCAGTCCCTCCAGCGCCGATGCCCCATCCGTGTAGGTTTCGACCCGATAACCCTCGGATTCGAGGGCGATCGAAACCGAAGTCAGAATGTTGCGATCGTCGTCGACAAGCGCGATTGTTGCCATTTCAAGCGGCTCCCTCATGAGCTGTCCCTTCTTTCGTCGAGAAGGGGCTTTTGCAGGACAAATTAGGTACAAAATGTGGCACAGGCTGTATCCGCTGTCACGCGCGGCATGTCGACGGCCACAATTGTACCTCGATATGGATTGGACGAATGAACATCGCCAATCCTTTGGGCAACCATCAGTGTTTTTGCACATATAAACGATTTAAACAACTTTCAAAATATTTAAATCGATTAATGATTTGATATCATTCGCCTTTTCTGGTTTTGACGTTTTTAGCTCCTGCAATGGGGGTTCCGGAATTCGCCGGTAAAGACGCGGTAAATCGAAGAAGGGACACCCATGTCGGAAGCCGGCAAACGCAATCCTGCATGTGCAATCGATCGCATCGGCCTGAGAACCACGGGGGTGGTACGCTATAATTTCGGCGCGGCCGCGCTCTACGAGGAGGCAATCCGCCGTGGCGAGGCCCGACTCACCGCGCATGGCGCGCTTGCCGCCGAGACCGGGCAGCACACCGGCCGCTCGCCCAGGGACAAATTCGTGGTGCGCGACGAAAGCACCGCGCCGCATATATGGTGGGACAACAACAAAGCGATTTCGCCGATCCAGTTCGATACGCTGCTTGCCGATTTTCGCGCCCACGCGGCCGGAAAGGACCTTTATGTGCAGGACCTGGTCGGCGGCGCCGACGAGGAACTGAAGCTGCCGACCAGGGTGATCACGGAGCTTGCCTGGCACTCCTTGTTCATCCGCAATCTGCTCATCCGACCGGCCGCCGCCGAACTCGAGCATTTCATGCCCGATTTGACGATCATCGACCTGCCGTCGTTTCGCGCCGATCCCGCCCGCCACGGCACGCGCGGCGAAACGGTGATTGCCGTCGATCTTTCGCACATGATCGTGTTGATCGGCGGTACCTCGTATGCCGGCGAGATGAAGAAGTCGGTGTTCACCGTGCTCAACTATCTGCTGCCGGCAAAAGGTGTGATGCCGATGCACTGCTCGGCCAATGAAGGGCCCGTCGGCGACGCGGCCGTTTTCTTCGGCCTTTCCGGGACCGGCAAGACGACGTTGTCGGCCGACCCGTCGCGCACGCTGGTCGGCGACGACGAGCATGGCTGGGGACCGCACGGCATCTTCAATTTCGAGGGCGGCTGCTATGCCAAGACGATCAAGCTTTCGGCCGAAGCCGAGCCGGAGATCTTCGCCACCACCCAGCGCTTCGGCACGGTGCTGGAGAATGTGGCGCTCGACGCAGGCCGCGTGCCGGATTTCGACGATGGCGGGCTGACCGAAAACACACGCTGCGCCTATCCGCTCCACTTCATCCCCAACGCCAGCAAGACGGGGCGCGCCAGCCACCCGAAGAACATCATCATGCTGACCGCCGACGCATTCGGTGTGATGCCGCCGATCGCGCGGTTGACCCCGGCGCAGGCCATGTACCATTTCCTCTCCGGCTATACCGCCAAGGTGGCGGGGACCGAGAAGGGCGTTACGGAACCCGAAGCGACATTTTCGACATGCTTCGGCTCACCGTTCATGCCGCGGCATCCGTCGGAATACGGCAATCTGCTGCGCGAGCTCATCGCCCGCCACGGCGTCGATTGCTGGCTGGTCAACACCGGCTGGACCGGCGGCGCCTACGGCACCGGCAAGCGAATGCCGATCAAAGCAACGCGGGCGCTGCTTGCGGCGGCGCTCGACGGCTCGCTGAAAGCGGCCGACTTCCGCACCGACGCCAATTTCGGTTTCGACGTACCGGTGACGGTTGCCGGCGTCGACCGCGCCATTCTCGACCCTAGATCGACCTGGATCGACAAGCCCGCCTACGACCGGCAGGCGGCAAGGCTGGTCGGCATGTTCGTCGACAATTTCGAAAAGTTCGAAGCCCATGTCGACGCCACGGTGCTCGGCGCCGCACCACGCATGCAGGTAGCGGCTGAATAGCCGTCGCCCCTGGTGATGCTTCAAGGCCCGGCTTCAATCGGGCCTTTTCTTTTTTCGCCTGCCGCGCCATGAGTGCGGCATGAACGCCGACGACAAGATCATCATTACCGACGATGCGGTGATTAATCCGGGCGACCTGCACGAGGACTTCATCCGTTCGTCCGGCCCGGGCGGCCAGAACGTCAACAAGGTGGCGACGGCAGTGCAATTGCGCTTCGATGCCGCCAATGCGGCTGGCCTGTCGGAGCGGGTGCGCGAACGGACCATCAAGCTTGCCGGCCAGCGCGCCACCAAGGACGGCGTCATCGTCATTGAAGCCGGACGCTTCCGCACCCAGGAGCAGAACCGGGCGGACGCCCGGGCGCGGCTGACGGCACTGGTCGCCAAGGCCGCCGAACCACCACCACCGCCGCGCAAGAAGACCAGGCCGTCCAAAGGCGCGGTCGAAAGACGGCTCAAGAGCAAGGCCGGGCGCGGCTCGATCAAGAAACTGCGCGGCCGGGTCGGGGATGAGTGACAGCCGAAGCGGCTTCGGATCTCAGATCGCCGGTTAAAGCGCGCAGCCACCGTCGGAGGCGGCTTTCGGGTCGCCGTTTTCATTTGACGGTGGCATTCTGATTTCTCCAGACCAACGGATTAACCGACGCGATGCTCGTACTGCCCAAAGGCGTCCGCCATATGCCCGGCTACCTGTCGCGCGCCATGCAGGAAGTGCTGGTGGAAGATATCAGGCAGGTCGTGCAGAACGCGCCGCTGTTCGTGCCGGCGATGCCGCGTACCGGCAAGGAGATGAGCGTGCGCATGACCAATTGCGGTCCGCTGGGCTGGGTCACCGACAAGGAGCACGGCTATCGCTACCAGCCGACCCACCCGGTGACCGGAAGGCCTTGGCCGCCGATCCCGGAGATGCTGCTCGAACTGTGGCGGGATTTATCTGCCTATGCGCACCTGCCGGAAGCCTGCCTGGTCAATTTCTATTCGCAGGATGCCAAGATGGGTATTCACCAGGACCGCGACGAGAGCGATTTCTCCGCGCCTGTCGTCTCGGTGTCGCTCGGCGACGATTGCCTGTTCCGGGTCGGCCAGACGACGCGCGACGGCGCCACCAAATCGTTCAGGCTGAGGAGCGGCGACGTCGTCGTGCTTGGCGGCGAAGGGCGGCTCTGCTTTCACGGCGTCGACCGTATCTACCCGTCGACCTCGGCATTGCTCAGGAGTGGCGGCCGCATCAATCTGACGCTGCGACGGGTGACGATGCCGAAATAGGCTGTTCGGGTGGCCCGCGGCCCGGGCGGACATAATCGTCGCGCAGATAGATGCGCTCGGTCTCGTCCTCGATAAGAATGCGGTAGTGCGCCAGGATGGCGTCAAAGCCAAAATGCCCCATCAGTTGGCTTGTCCACATCGTGTTGTTTTTCTTGAAGACGACGATATCCGGGCGCAGACGCACGAACTCTTCGCGTTTGCTTTCGACGTAGCGCGCCATGATGGCTCGGTAACGCATGGCTTCGGCGGTGTCACCCGAGAGAGCTGCCTGCCGGGACAGGGAAAGTGCGAACGCTCCAAGCCAATCGCTGACGTGGGTCGAAACGAACTGCCCATCGATCATACGGTTCAACGGATGTCCCGAGGAAATATCCGAACTGACCAACGCTACGGTCGGCCGATCGGTGGCGGCGCGAATTGCAGCAACCAGCGCCGGCCCTGGTTTCTGGGTGCTCCAGTACGGCAAGAAAGCGATTGCCACCGCCGCCAATGCCCAAGCTCGCGAAGGAGCCGTCACGAACGTCAACAGCTTGGACGGCCGCTGCACGATCCTGGGCAGTGCCAACAGGCAGAAAATGGCTGCCACAGCGCAAAAGATCGCGGGATAGGCATGATAAGACCAGCCTTTGGCCTGGTAGAACAGCGGAAACATGCCAGCGATCGATGCCGCCAACGCTACCGCCGCCAGCTCTGGAAATCGCTTGGCAGGCCACAGCCACCAGATCAGGAAGACAAGGAAACACCACGAGAAACCGTAGCCGATCACAATCGGCCAAAAGATGCCGATCTTTGCATAAACGTCCGCCAAGAGGGGATAGATGTCGCGCACGAATTCCGGATGGATCAGCGTGACGGTGCCGAGATAGACAACGCAGATGCCGCCAATGACCCAGTGTTCCAGGGCGAAGATCGATTTCAGACTGCGCCGGCGCACTGCAACGACCAGCGCCGGCGCCAACACCATGATCGCATAGTAGGGCTTGACCAGCAGCAGAATGCTGCCCGACAGGCCGGCGAGTACGGCGAGCCCGGGGTCTGGTTGGGCAGCTGCATCTCTGCGCGCGCGCCAGGCATGAAGCGCAAGCAGCGGCATGAAAAGTGCCATGCCGATATGCTCCCGCTCGCTGAAGGCATTTCCGGGGAAGACCACCAACATTGCGCAAAACGCTGGCCCCAGTGCAAACAATGATGCAGTTTCGGTGAAACCCGCACGCTTGACGATCACGCCCGAGAGCGAAAGTCCGATAAGCACGGCAAGGTATGTCCAGGCCTCAACCAGGATTTCCGGGGCGGTGCCCAGCAATCTGGCCGCAGCCACTGGCGGCAGATAGAGCCAGACGCTGAATGGGGGATTGGTCTCGTAGATTTGCGAGTAAAGCCGCTCACCGGACAGCATACGCTCGCAGACCGTGATCAGCCAGCTAGTGTCGGGAACAGTCCCCCAACGTCGCTGCCAGAAGATCGAGAAGACGGTGACTGCGGCAATGGCCAGGACATTGCGGCTAGGAAGCAGCGACGCCGCAATATCCCGGTCGCGCCAGCGGCTCAAGCCGCCAATGTCGTTCGAGACGCTCATGCTGTTGCACCGAGGCTCTCGAGATCGAGCCATATGTCGTCCAGTGGAGCGATTGGATCCAGCCGTGTCATGGGTTTCCGGGGGCTCCTGCTCTATCGGTTTGGAGCGGCGCAGGCGCCGTGTAACGCAGATAGACAGTGATTTCCCGCTCGGCGTGCAGCAGACGATAGTCGGCCAAGGCGACCTGGATCCGCTTGTCCTGCAGCATCAGGGCAGTCCACGCCGGCGAGCCTGACAGCACGATATCGGGCTTCTTCGCTGATATCTCGGCGGCGTTTTCGCCGATCACCCGATCGCGGATGCTTTCAAGTTCCGGTCTCCGTTCGAGATCGCCGGTGACGCGGGCGAGCGTGTCCGCGTTGGAGACCGCCCAGGCGCTCGGATGGCGTGATATAAACCTGCCGCCGACCAGCCTGGCGAGGGGATGGGCAACCTGCATCTGGTCGGCAATCGACATGATGGTCGGGGTTTCGACCGTTGCGCGGATCGCGGCGACAGACCGGGCGGTCGGGCCGTTATCCGTCGTCAGCGCCGCGTACTGTGCCCTGACCGCTATTTGCAGCACCAGCACGCAGCCGAAGATCAGGGCGGCCTTGCGAACGAAGCCTGCACTGCCGAATGTGCCGAACCACACAAGCTGGATGCCAAATGCAAGTGTCGGAACAACGACCATCGGCAGCGCGTGATTGGGCCAACCCTTGCCCATGACGATGAAGGCCGGAATGAACCCCAGGGCGGTCAGAAGCGGAATCCTGACGTCCCAGTTCGTCTTTCTCAGGCCGCCGGCCGCAAGCACGGTGGCGGCGGCCAGAAGCAGCACCACTTTCGGCCAGTTTGCCAGCATATCGGCGGCAGAGGCCCTCAACGGAAGATAGACCTCCCTGACCAAGGGCAGCACGTCGCTGACGTAAGCGCGGTCGAAGAGCGCGATGGACGCGATATAGGCGGCCACGATCGCAGCGCCCATCAGGTTCTCTGCGACGAAGAGCGGTCTCAGCGACCGCCTTTCAAGCGCAAGACAGAGCGACGGCAACATGAAGGCCAGCACAAAATAGGGCGGCTTGACCATGACCACGACCGCCGCGCCGAAACCCGCGACCATGTGCTCCAGGCGCGAGCCCGCGCTGAAATCCAGGTTCCGCTGACGTGTGCATTGCAACGCCACCCAAGGCAGAATGGCAATCAATGCGAAGTGCTCGCGTTGGCCGAATTGATCCGGCATGAAACACAGGATCAAAAACAGGGCCGCCGCTGCCGCCCACAGCGCATGGGGCTGCCGGTAGACCGGTTCATCGCGCGCGAGAATACGGACGGAACCGAAAAGACTGGCCAGGCTCAGGCAAACGACGCCAAGCGTCAGCCAGAATTCCGCACGTATGCCGGTGAGCTTTTCCAGGAGCATGAATGGCATGTAGAGCCAGATCGAGAAAGGTGGGTTCGTCTCCACGATGTCCGTGTTGAGCCGCTCTCCGCCAAGCAGGCGGTCGCAGACGACCAGAAGCCATGACACGTCGACATTGGTCGGGATTGCAACGGTGGATAGCCAGACGGCGTATGTGACGACCAGACTGGCCAGCAGCAACGGAGCACCCGCTACGCCCACAAAGGGCGAGAAGCGGTTGGCGCCGGGCAGCAGTTCACTGAGGGATCGCGCGCTAGAGACCACGAAACACCCACCGCCCGAGGACGACATAGTTGATGACCGGCACGGCAATGCAGGTGAGCAGGATCGGGATTGCGGCAGGGATGCCGAGCATCTGGGTCAAAAGCCCCGGCAGGGCGATCGCGACGGCGAGGCCGGAAGCGGTGAGCAGGAGGAAGCGGGGCAATTCCATAGCGTGGCTGCCGCCGGAGGTGAACGTGAAATATTTATGCCCGGTGTAGGAGAACAGCGCGGCGACGGCGTAGGCCGCAAACGATGTGAGCGCCGCCGGCAGGGCCGCCGTTGCCTGTCCACGCGACAGCAGAAAAGCGCAAACGGCGTAGATCAGCGTCGACGCGATGCCAATCAGCGCAAAGCGCGATAGTCGATGATACGAGCCGGTGCCCATGACGCGGTCAAGCTGCCAATTTCTCGTCGAGGCGAGCGGTTTCGACGGCGCTGTCCTTGCGGAATACCGCCAGCAGCGAAACCCCGAAGGGCAAGCTTGCATTTGGTATGATGCGGCCTTCCGCCGAAAACACTGCCTTCATCGCCGCATTCAGTGGTTTTGGCGGCGTGGCATGGCCGGCTGGCAAGGCCGACTTGCGCAACCTGTCCACCAGTCGTGCCAGCGCCGCTACCGGGAAGAGCGCGGCATTTGTGTAGCTCAGCCGGTCGATCGCGAAACCAGCCTTTTCAATTCGTTCACGCAGCAGATTGCGTGAATAGCGCCGCATGTGATGCAGCCCAACATCATGCGTGCTCCACAACCATTGGTGTGCTGGCACCGTGAGGACGACGCTGCCGCCCGGCTTCAGCATCTGGCGGATCGCGGCAAGCGACGCCTCGTCTTCGGCGACATGTTCCAGCACGTCGAACAGGCAGACGAGGTCGCAGCTTTGCGGCGCGACAGGAATGTTGTCCGGCAGATGTCCGGCGAGGAAGTCGCGGCCGGTCTTTTCCCAGGCAATCCTGCGCGCGAGATCGCTCATCTCGACTGCCGTCACTGCGCCGAACTGCTCCAGCATCCGGATGTTGCCGCCGGTGCCGGCGCCGATCTCTACGATGCGCGCGTTTTCAGGCAGGCCGATGCTGCGAATGACCGCCTCGGCGATGGCGCGACGCCCGCAGAACCACCAATGCTCGTCTTCGGTGGCGGCCATCTGTCGGTAAGCGTCGATCTCCATCAGCTCATTCCCTCATATTTGCGGCGCACGATATAGATCGGACGCTGCTTGATCTCGGCGTAGACCCTGCCGAGGTATTGTCCGATGATGCCGATGCCGAGTAACTGGATGCCGCCAAGGAAAAGAACACTGACCAGCAGGGAGGCGTAGCCGGGCACATCAACGCCAAAGATCATTGTCTTGGCGACGATCAGCAGGCCGTAGAGGAACGACAGCGCGGAAATCGTCGCGCCGA
Organism: Mesorhizobium sp. M0954; assembly: GCF_040319155.1. NCBI lineage: Bacteria > Pseudomonadati > Pseudomonadota > Alphaproteobacteria > Hyphomicrobiales > Phyllobacteriaceae > Mesorhizobium > Mesorhizobium sp. M0954. Next base: position 77,277 of record NZ_JAMYNR010000006.1, read on the forward strand.
CATAGGTCCAGATTTCAAGCGGAGCGGTGGAGAAGCTGGTGATGCCTTCGAGCGCGAAGTTCCACAGCTTCCAGCCGGAGAATTTCGACTGGCCGGCGATGCGCTGATCGCGGACATATTCGACGCTTGCGGTACGGAACCCGACCCAGGCGAACAGGCCCTTCATGAAACGACGGCGTTCGGGCAAAGACCGCAGCGCCTGGATGACCTGGCGGTCGATCAAACGGAAGTCGCCGACATCGTGCGGGATCTTCTGCTGCGCGATCCAGTTGTGAACGCGGTAGAACATCGAGGCGGAGCGCTGCTTGAGAAAGCTGTCGCTCGACCGATTGGCTCGCTTGGCCAGAACAACCTCAAAACCCTCGCGCCACTTTTCCACAAGCAGCGGAATGACATGCGGCGGATCCTGCATATCGACATCCATCGGGATCGCTGCATCGGCATCGCAGCTGTCGAGCCCCGCGGTCATCGCGGCTTCCTTGCCGAAATTGCGTGAAAGGTCGATTACGTGGATGCGTGGATCGGTTTGTTGGGCTTCGATCAGCTTTTCGAGCGTCGTATCGCTGCTGCCGTCGTTGACGAAGATGAACTCGAGGGCAACGCCTTTGTCCTTCAGCGGCGCGGTGCTTTCGCATACCGCCTTCAGGAATGGAGCAATTGCGCCTTCCTCATTGTGGACAGGCACGATCAGGGCAATCGTTGCGCCGCCGCTGCCCGGACGTGCGATGCGGTCAGCTGCCGGCCGATCGATGTTTAGGAATGGCGCATTCATTTGTTTGCCGAGCCCGCAGATCAGGCCCGACAATAGAAAGACTGGGTTAAGATGACTTTAAGGAATGTCCCGGGATTTCACAGTTTCCTGAGCGCCACTTCCTCGACCAGATGGTTGGCGCCCTTGCGCAGGATGAGATCGGCTCGGGCGCGGGTCGGCAATATATTCTCGCGCAGATTCTTCAGGTTGATGTTGGTCCACAGGCCCTCGGCGATGGCGCGGGCCGCATCCTCGGAAAGTTGCGAATAGCGGTGAAAGAAGGAGGCCGGGTCGCGGAAGGCGGTTTCGCGCAACCGCATGAAGCGGGCGATATACCAGTGATGGATCAGCGCCTCCTCGGCATCGATGTAGATGGCAAAGTCGAAGAAATCCGACAGGAAAGGCACGATCTTGCCATCCTTCGGCAGCTTGCCCGGCTGCAGGACGTTGATGCCCTCGAAGATCAGGATGTCCGGCCGGTCGATGGTCTGGAACTCGCCCGGGATGACGTCATAGGTCAGGTGCGAATAGACCGGCGCGCGGACGTTGCGCTGCGCCGATTTGATGCCGGACAGGAAGCGCAGCAGCGCGCCGACGTCGTAGCTGTCCGGAAAGCCCTTGCGCTCCATCAGGTTGTTGCGGCGCAGGACTTCGTTCGGCAGCAGGAAACCGTCGGTGGTGACCAGGTCGACCTTGGGACTCGACGGCCAGCGCGCCAGCAGCTCCTTCAGCACGCGCGCCGTGGTCGATTTGCCGACCGCGACGGAACCGGCAATGCCGATGATGAACGGTGTCTTGGCCGCGTCCAGCGCGTTGAAGAAGGCCTGGCGCTGCCTGAACAGGAGTTGACTGGCTTCGACATGAGCCGACAACAGCCGCGACATCGAAAGATAGATGCGCTCGACCTCGTGGAGATCGACCGGATCGTTCAGCGACCGCAGACGACGGACCTCGTCCTCGGTGAGCGTCATCGGCGTATCGGCGCGGAACCGCGACCATTGCTCGGCCGAGAAGAAACGATAGGGTGAATACTTCTCGGTAGGAGCGAGCTGGTCCATCGAGTTCCTCCGCAGCGATCAGCCCCGGTCCAGCCGAGACGCCTTTTCGGCGATGCCCGAACGACCGGTGCGGCGTTCAAGCTCGTTGAGCACATCGCTCAGCGGAATGCCCGCTACGCCAAGAACGACAAGCCAATGATAGATGAGATCGGCGCTTTCCGAAACAAGCGCGTCCCGGTCGGCGCTGACGGCTGCGATCACCGTTTCGACTGCCTCTTCGCCGAGTTTCTGCGCTGCCTTGCTCATGCCACGCTGAAAGAGCTTGGCCGTCCACGAATCCGGATCGCCGGAACGTGCGCGTTCGCCAATAATCTTCTCCAGATCGGAGAGCGAGAACTCGGTCATGACGGCGTTTACAGCCTCTTCTTAGCCGGAAAGGCTCTAGGACCGATTACCCGGCGAGTCCAGCCGCATCGGCAGTCCGGCCTGAGCCATGTGCAGCTTGGCTTCGGCGATGCTGTAGGTGCCGAAATGGAAGATCGACGCCGCCAGCACCGCGCCGGCGTGGCCGTCGCGAATGCCTTCGACAAGGTGGTCGAGCGTGCCGACGCCACCGGAAGCGATGACCGGCACGCGTACGGCATCCGCGACCGCGCGGGTAAGGGCTATATCATAGCCGGCCTTGGTTCCGTCGCGGTCCATCGATGTCAGCAGGATCTCGCCGGCGCCGAGGTCGACCACTCGCCGAGCGAACTCGACGGCGTCGATGCCGGTCTTCTCGCGGCCGCCATGGGTGAATATCTCCCAGCGATCAGCCTCGCTCGCAGCGGACACTTTCTTGGCATCGATGGCGACGACGATGCACTGGTTGCCGAATTTGTCGGCAGCCTCGGCGACAAAATTTGGGGTCTTCACCGCCGCCGTGTTGATCGACACCTTGTCGGCGCCGGCCAGTAGCAGCTTCCTGATGTCGGCGACCTGACGGACGCCACCGCCAACGGTCAGCGGCATGAAACATTGTTCGGCGGTGCGGGCGATGACATCGAAAATGGTCTCGCGGTTTTCCGACGAGGCGGTGATGTCGAGAAAGCAGAGCTCGTCGGCGCCGGCCGCGTCATAGGCTTTTGCCGCTTCGACGGGATCGCCGGCATCGACCAGGTCGACGAAATTGACGCCCTTGACGACACGGCCGTTCTTGACGTCGAGACAGGGGATGACGCGGGCTTTCAGCATCAGATCCTCTCGATCGCCGCAAGAAAGTCGACAAGCAGCTGGCCGACGACGGGCGGAACTTCGGACTGGGAATCAAAGGCCGGGTCGTAGGCCGAGAGCGTCACGCCGACAATCGGGATTGACCTGGCCAGTCCGCAGGCAAGCTGCCGCAGCTGTTCCGGACTCGGGCCGCCCGGGTGCGCGTAGCGGTTCACGTGCAGCACATCCGGATCGAGAACATCCAGGTCGAGATGCAGATGCGCCCGCACAGTCCCTGCCGCCGTGAGCTTTCCGATCATATCGAGTGCACCGGCACATTCGGTGCGCACGATCGGCAAAGTTTCCAGCAGTCGCTTTTCGTCGGGATCGAGGTCGCGGGCATCGACCAGCATGCAGCGCGCCGGGTCTATCGGCCGGAACCCCGGAATTGCTGCCGCCATCGGATGCCAGCAGAGCCCGAGCGTCGCCGCCAGCGCCATGCCGTCGAGAAAGCCGTAGGCCGACGTCTCCGGCGTGTTGAGATCGCCATGCTGGTCGATCCAGATGATCGAATCCGCCGCTTCACCGGCAACCGCACCGGCGGCGGTCAGGCAATTTCCAGCAAGGATAATGGGGAAGCGTCCTCCATCGCGGGCGAGGTTAACCTTGGTCGCGACGGCGTTGCAGACGGCGAAGCCGGTTGCAATTTCGCGCCCCTGCTCGTCTCCGACCTTGCCGATATCTTCGACGGCGACGTCATGGCCAGCCACGGTCAGGGCTTCGACCAGCCCACCGCCGACGATGGCGTCCGGCCCCTGGCCGCACCCCTCGTGATAGTGCCCGCTGTCGTAGGGAGCAACGATAATCGAGACCTTCACGTTTCACACCCTGCCATCGGTTTGCCACGCAGGATCGCCAATGCCTCGGCCGGGTCGATGCGGCCGTCGTAGAGGGCGCGGCCGGAGATCGCGCCTTCGAGCTTGCGGGCATCGGGCATGGTCATGCGCACGATGTCGGCGATCGAGGCGAGCCCGCCCGAGGCGATAACCGGGATCGACACCGCGTCGGCGAGATCGATGGTGGCGTCCCAGTTGATGCCAGTCAGCACACCGTCGCGGTCGATATCGGTGTAGATGATGGCGGCGACGCCGGCACCCTCGAATTTCCTCGCCAGTTCAATGACGCCGAGGCTCGAGGCCTCAGCCCAGCCTTCGACCGCGACCTTACCGCCCTTGGCGTCGATGCCGACAGCGATCTTGCCCGGGAATGCCTTGCAGGCCTGCCTGACCAGATCCGGATCGCGGACCGCCACGGTGCCAAGAATGACGCGGGCCAGCCCACGGTCGAGCCAGTCCTCGATCTGCGCCAGGGTGCGGATGCCGCCGCCGAGCTGCACCGGATTGCTCGTCGCCTTCAGGATGGCGCCGACCGCGGCGCTGTTGACGCTCTGGCCCTTGAAGGCGCCGTTGAGGTCGACGACGTGCAACCATTCGAAGCCCTGCTCTTCGAAGACGCGCGCCTGAGCGGCGGGATCGTCATTGTAGATGGTGGCGGTCGCCATGTCGCCATGCCTGAGGCGCACGCATTTGCCGTCCTTGAGGTCTATCGCCGGAAACAGAAACACCTTCAGGCGCCTTCGACGATGACAAAGTGGCCGGTCGAGCCGGCGAGCCTGTACTTCAACGCCTCCTGGTATTCAGGCGAGCCGTAGCATTCCAGCGCCTTTTCATAGGATTCGAATTCCACCAGCACGTGGCGATTGCCTGCCGGTCCTTCCGGGCTGGTGTACCGCCCGGCGCGCATCGGGAACTTCGCGCCGTATTTCGCGAAAGCCGCGGCATTGGCCTCGATATATCGCTTGTAGATCTCGGGATCGCGGACATCGACCATTGCCATCCAATAGCCCTTCTTGCTCATGGTTCAGGGCCTCCAGCCTAGGAAATTGGTGATCAGCGCCAGGCCCAGCGCCTGGCTCTTCTCGGGGTGGAATTGCGTTCCGGCGAGGTTGTCGCGAGCGACAGCGGCCGTTACCGGGCCGCCATAGTCGGCAACCGCCAGCACCTCATCCTCCTTCCGTGCATCGAGATGGTAGGAGTGGACGAAATAGGCATGCAGTCCCTTGCCACCCGTCGCAATGCCGGAAAACAGCGGATGCTTGCGCTTCAGGTCAATCGTGTTCCAGCCGATCTGCGGGATCTTCAGTGTCGGATCGGCCGGCGTGATCTCCTTGACGTCGCCGGCGACCCAGCCAAAGCCCTTTGTGACGGTCTTTTCCAGGCCTCGCTCCGACATCAGCTGCATGCCGACGCAGATGCCGAGGAACGGCCGAGCCTTGGCGATCGCCACCTCCTCGACCGCTTCCCACATGCCGGCGACCGCACGCAGTCCAGCGGCGCAATCGGCATAGGCACCGACGCCGGGCAGGACGATGCGGTCGGCGGTCCTGACCCGCTCGGCATCGGCGGTGAGTTCGATCGCGGCGGCAATACCGGCTTCATGCGCGGCACGCTCGAAGGCCTTGGTGGCCGAGCGCAGATTGCCCGACCCGTAATCGATGATCGCTACCCTCATCTCAGGGCTTTCCCGGAATATGGTTCAGCCCCAGCGCCAGGCCCATCTGCGCCGACCGGGCATGTGCTGCGTCTGGGACGATGCGTTGCACCGTCGGTTGTTCATCCGACTGAGCATCGGCTTCCAATGCATAGCGGAGGTCTGCGTCGTCGAGCCTGTCGGCCTCGACCACGCCCCATTCATGCCAGCCGCGACGGCGCAGGGCTGCGATCCGCAAGCCCTGCCCTTCCAGTCCGACAAAGAGCATGACAAGCAGGGATAAAAGCGAGCCGGTTGTTTCCAGGTCCAGCCTTTCGCCTAGCATCGAGAGCAGGCCCATGGCGACAAACGCCAATGCCGCCTCGACCCACAGCCGGTGCCAGGCCAGCCACAGCGGCGGCACCAGGAAGCCGAGCCAGGCAAAGCCGTCACGGATAAAGGTAGTGTCCACGCTTTCGCTGCGGCCTGGCGGCTTCATCACGACATAGATGGCCATGACGCTATCCTTTCAGGGATCCCTTGGTGGAGGGAACCGCGTCCGGCTGGCGCGGGTCGCGCTCAAGCGCCGAACGCAACACACGCGCCACGGCCTTGAAGCAGGTCTCGGCGATGTGGTGGTTGTTGGCGCCGTAATGATTGGTGACATGAAGCGTGATGCCGGCATTCTGCGCCAGCGCGTGGAAGAATTCGCGCACCAGCTCGGTGTCGAACGTACCGATCTTCGGCGACGAGAACGAAACATTCCAGACCAGAAAAGGCCGGCCGGAGACATCGATTGCCGCCCGCGTCAGTGTCTCGTCCATGGCGAGATCGATCGAGGCGTAGCGCATGATGCCGCGCCGCTCGCCCAACGCCTTGGCCAGCGCCTGGCCGAGCGCGATGCCCGTATCCTCGACCGTGTGGTGGTCGTCTATGTGCAGGTCGCCCTTGGCCTTCACGGTCATGTCGATCAGCGAATGGCGCGACAACTGGTCCAGCATATGGTCGAAGAAGCCGACGCCCGTCGAAATGTCGGATTTGCCCGAGCCGTCGACCTGAACCGACACGGCGATGTCGGTTTCCCTGGTCTTGCGGCTTATCTCGGCGGAACGGGGCGCCATGACCTCATCCTTGTCTCAGATTTGCACGGTTCAGGCGTTCACATGCCTGAAAACGAAAGCCTTCTAGCAGCATGATCCGGCGATTGCCAGTTACCGCTGCGGAGCACAGTCCGGCCCGGCGGATGGCCGGTTTGCAATCATCCGGCCTATGCATACATATGGCCGATCAAGTCACTCGTAACGCGCCGATCGCCTCGATGGGATCGGTGCTGATCGGAGCAGAAAATGTCGAATGAACTGACCATGCATGCCACGACCATCCTGACCGTGCGCAAGGGCGGCAAGGTGGTGATCGCCGGCGACGGCCAGGTCAGCCTCGGCCAGACCATCATGAAGGGCAACGCCAAGAAGGTGCGCCGCATCGGCAAAAGCGGCAACGTCATTGCCGGCTTCGCCGGGGCCACCGCCGATGCCTTCACGCTGCTGGAGCGGCTCGAAGCCAAGCTCGAACAATATCCCGACCAGCTAACACGTGCCTGCGTCGAGCTCGCCAAGGACTGGCGCACCGACCGTTATTTGCGGCGGCTGGAAGCAATGATGCTGGTGGCCGACAAGTCGGTGTCGCTGGCGCTGACCGGCACCGGCGACGTGCTGGAGCCCGAATTTGGCGTCATGGCCATCGGCTCCGGCGGCAATTACGCGCTGGCAGCGGCACGCGCTTTGATGGACAGCGACAAGGGCGCAGAGGAGATCGCCCGCAAGGCGATGCAGATCGCGTCAGACATTTGCGTCTACACAAACAACAACTTCGTCGTCGAAACCCTCGATGCCGCCTGAGCGGAGCCTCCGCTATGGTTTTCGGCCGGTGATCCAGAGGGACCTGCCGATGATCGCCGGCTGGCTTGCCGAGCCGCATGTCGCCGAATGGTGGAACGACCCAGAGACCGAGATTGCGGAGATCCGCGAGCATATCGACAGCATTTCGGTCGAGCCGCTGATTATCGAGCTCGACGGAAAGCCCATCGGCTATTTGCAGAGCTACGATCCGCATCTGGAGGACGGCCATCCCTATAGCGACCAGCCGTTCGGCACGCTCGGCATCGATCTGTCGATCGGCGTGCCGGGGCTTGTCGGGGTCGGCCACGGCTCGGCGATCGTCCGGCAGTTCGTCGAGCAGCTTTTCGAGGAAGGTACGCCGCGCGTCATCATCGACCCGGACCCCGCCAATGCACGGGCTATCCGTGCCTATGAAAAGGCCGGTTTCAGGGCTATCGATCGCAGGAAGTCGGAATATGGCGATGCCGTGCTGATGGCGATTGATGCCCCAGAGGGCGACGCCGGACAGGGTGAGGCAAAAGAGGGGCAATAGCAGCATGAGCGTATCCAGCGACAAAACCGTCTCGGCCTACGAAGACAGCTGGCGAATGGGGCTTCTGCTGGTTCTCGGCCTGGTCATCTTCCAGGCCGGGGTCCTCTACGGCATGGGGCGGACGCCGATCTGTACCTGCGGCTATGTCAAGCTGTGGCACGGCATTGTGCAGAGCTCCGAAAATTCCCAGCATATTTCCGACTGGTACAGCTTCTCGCACATCATTCACGGTTTCCTGTTCTATGCGCTGGCGTGGTTCCTTTTCCCGCGCTCGCCGATCGGGCTCAGGCTGGCCTTTGCGGTGGTTATAGAGGGCGGCTGGGAGTTGCTCGAGAACAGCCCTTTCATCATCGACCGCTACCGCGCCGGCACAATCTCGCTCGACTATTATGGCGACAGCATCATCAATTCGGTGTCCGACACGCTGGCCATGGTGCTGGGGTTTGTCATGGCGCGAAGGCTTCCTATATGGGTGATCGTGACCCTCGCCCTCATCTTCGAATTCGGTGTCGGCTATCTCATCCGGGACAATCTGACACTCAACGTGATCATGCTGCTGCATCCGTTCGAGTCCATTCGGCAGTGGCAAAGTGGAATTTAGTGACATGAGCACCTTCTCTCCCCGCGAAATCGTTTCGGAACTCGACCGCTTCATCATCGGCCAGAAAGACGCCAAGCGTGCCGTGGCGATTGCCTTGCGCAACCGTTGGCGCCGCCAGCAGCTCGAGGGCCAGATGCGCGAAGAGGTGATGCCGAAGAACATCCTGATGATCGGCCCGACCGGTGTCGGCAAGACCGAGATTTCACGCCGCCTGGCACGCCTTGCCGGTGCGCCTTTCGTCAAGGTCGAAGCCACCAAGTTCACCGAGGTCGGTTATGTCGGCCGCGATGTCGAGCAGATCATCCGCGATCTGGTCGAGATCGCCATCGGGCTGGTGCGCGAGAAGATGCGCGAGGACGTCAAGGCGCGTGCCCACATCAACGCCGAGGAACGGGTGCTCGAAGCGCTCGTCGGCAAGACGGCGAGCCCGGCCACCCGCGACAGTTTCCGCAAGAAGCTGCGCGACGGCGAGCTCGACGACAAGGAGATCGAGATCGAAGTGGCCGATACCGGCAATGGCGGCATGCCCGGCTTCGAGATCCCCGGCATGCCGGGCGCCAATATCGGCGTGCTCAACATCAACGACATGCTGTCGAAGGCGATGGGCGGCAAGAAGACCAAGTTGCGCAAGACGACCGTCAAGGAGTCCTACGGGCTGTTGATCAGCGACGAGTCCGACAAGCTGCTCGATCAGGACGAAGTGGTGCGCAGAGCACTCGAATCGACCGAGAATGACGGCATCGTCTTCCTCGACGAGATCGACAAGATCGCCTCGCGCGAAGGCGGCATCGGTGCCGGTGTTTCGCGTGAAGGTGTGCAGCGCGACCTGCTGCCGCTGGTCGAAGGCACCACGGTTGCGACCAAATATGGACCGGTGAAGACCGACCACATCCTGTTCATCGCCTCGGGTGCGTTCCACGTCGCCAAGCCCTCCGACCTGCTGCCGGAATTGCAGGGCCGCCTGCCGATCCGCGTCGAGCTGCGGGCGCTGGAGAAGGACGATTTCGTCCGCATCCTCACCGAGACCGAAGCCAGCCTGATCAAGCAGTATATCGCGCTGATGAAGACCGAAGGCGTCGACCTGGTCTTCACCGATGATGCGATCGATTCGTTGGCCGGCATCGCCGTGGACCTTAACGCCAGCGTCGAGAATATCGGCGCCAGGCGGCTGCAGACGGTGATGGAACGGGTGCTGGACGATATCTCCTATGACGCGCCGGACCGCAACGGCACCTCGGTGACCATCGATGCCGCCTATGTCGAGAAGCATGTCGGCGACCTCTCCAGAAACACGGACTTGTCGCGTTTCATCCTGTAGGAGACGCTTCATTCTCGAAGCGGGTCGGGGAATTGCTCCCGGCCTCCCCAATTTGGCCCAGCATTCCCGATGTGTGGCCAAATGGAAGCATCCGGCAAGCTTTCGTCCCGTCGGGTGCAGGCGTCTCTCGACTCCCGGTGGAGCATTACCTAGTTTGCCGGCGACTATTTGGGCGGCGGCGCATGAAAAAACTGATCCTCGTCATTTTGGGGCTGACGCTGGCGGCAGCCATGTTCGCCGCGCAAGCGGCAACGATGGTGCCGCCGGGCAACCGCAACACCGAGCAGCCCGACATACCGGGCGCTTCGAGCCGGCGCACCCAGGCGACCAACACCACCTTCCAGGCGAAATACCGCAAAGTCTTTGCGCTGCTCCAGAACGATGCCGAGTTGCGCGGCAAGATCAAGCAGGCAGCCGCGGCCTATGGCATCGACCCAATGCATATCGTCGGCGCCATCGTCGGCGAGCACACCTACAATGTCGATGCCTACGACCGGCTGCAGACCTACTACGTCAAGGCGATTTCGTATCTGTCGAGCAAGCTCTCCTTTGCCTATGATGGCGAGGACATCTCCGATTTCGTGCAGCGGCCGCAATTTGCGAAATGCGCAGGGAAGTCCGACAGCTACGATCTGTGGGAGTGCCGCGAACAGGTGTGGAACCGGTCGTTCCGCGGCAAGACCGTCGACGGCGAGAGCTTTCCCAACGACCGCTTAGGCGCCACTTTCTTCCAGCCTTATTATGCCGGGCAGACTTTTGGCCTTGGCCAACTCAATCCGCTGACGGCGCTGCAAATGAGCGACCTCGTGCACAAGGTTTCCGGCCTGCCGGAACTCGACGTCGGCGATCCCAACGCGGTCTACAAGACCATCATGGATCCTGACCTGACACTGCCTTATGTCGCGGCGACGATAAGGAAGTCGATCGACGCCTATAGAAGCATTGCCGGCTTTGACATCTCAGGCAATCCCGGCATCACGTCGACGCTCTACAATGTCGGCAACCCCGAACAGCGCGCCTATGCGCTGAAGGCCGAGAACGACAAGCGCCGCGCTGCGGGCGAGCCGGAAAAACTGCCCGAGGAAAATTACTATGGCTGGCTGGTCAACGACAAGCTGCCGGAGCTGAAGGCGCTGTTTTAGCCGAACGCGCTCGGCCAATTATCCACGCGGCGTTCATGCCGCCAGCAGCGACTTCAGCTTGATCGCCTGCGAGCCCAGCGCTTCCGGCGCCGGCCTTGCCTGCTTCGCAATCAGCATCTCGGCCAGCCTTATGTCGCGGGCGACCGCGTTGCCGGCGCCGATGCCGCTTGCCGCAACCAGCCTGCCGTCTTCGGCGAGGTGGAACAGGATGAAGGCGCGGTCGCCGAGGTCGCGGCGCACGACGCTGCGGCCTTCGTCCGACAGGCCGGCGATCTGCAAGGTCAGGCCGTACTGATCCGACCAGAACCACGGCACCGCCGCATGGGACTCGCCGGCGCCAAGCATATTCCTTGCGGCGAGCGCGCCCTGCTCCTGTGCGTTGCGCCAGGCTTCGAGCCGCACGCGCCGGCCGCCATAGATGGCGAGCGGAAACGAACAGCAATCGCCGGCGGCAAAGACATCCGGGTCGCTGGTGCGAAGCTCGGCGTCGACGGCGATGCCATTGTCGACGGTCAGCCCCGCCTCCGCGGCAAGTCCGGTCACCGGCACGGCGCCGATGCCGATCACGGCCAGATCGGCGACAATGTCGCGTCCACCGGCGAGCGCGATGCGCACTTCGGCGCCATCATCGGCAATGGCGGCGATGCCCTCGCCGCACAGGATTTTCACGCCTTCCGCTTCATGCGCCTGATGGATGACCTCAGCGATCTCGGCTGGCACGCCGCGCATCAAGATGCGCGGCTGCGCCTCGATGATGGTGACCGCGGCACCCAGTCTGCGTGCCGCCGCGGCAAGCTCAAGCCCGATGAAGCCGCCGCCGACTATGGCGATGCGATTTCCGGCGCTGAGATGGGCGCGAATGGCCAGCGCGTCGTTGAAGGTCCGGAGGTAGACGCAGCGCCCGCCAAGGCCCGGCATAGGCAGCTTGCGCGGCACCGAACCGGTCGCCAGCAGGAGCTTGTCGTAGGCCAGGGCGGAACCGTCCGAGAGACGCACGACATGCGCCTCTCGGACGATCGCCACCGCCTGGACCGAATGGATATGCCTGATCGATCTTTCGGCCAGAACCGCCTCGCTGGCGATCGCCTTGATTAGGGGCGCGTCGGCAACCATCGCGTCTTTCGACAGCGGCGGGCGCTCATAGGGAAGATGCGGCTCGTCGCCGACCAGCGTCACCGGGCCATCATAGCCGAGCTCGCGCAGCGCAAGGGCGGCGCGCCCGCCGCATTCGCCGGCGCCGATGATGACCATTCCCTTCGTCATCATCAACCGATCCGGACAAGGACTTTGCCGGCGTCGACTTTGACCGGATAAGTTCTTAGATCGACGCAGACCGGCGCGCCCCTGGCAGCCCCTGTCTTGTAGTTGAAGCGTCCGTTATGCTTCGGGCATTCGATGATATCGTCCATCACCAGCCCGTCGGCCAGATGCACCTTCTCATGCGTGCAAAGCCCGTCGGTGGCGAAATACCCGTCGTCGGGGCTGCGATAGATGGCAAAGGTGCGGCCGCCATGGTCGAAGCGCATCACGTCCTCTTCGTCGATGTCCTCGGCGTCACAGGCCTCGACCCAGTCGCTCATTTACGGGTCCCTCGATGTTTGGTGCGTTGGCATGGGCTTGTCATTCAGCAGCCACTGCAACAGCAGCGTTATCGCTGTGGAAATCCTCGCGATAGGGCCTCGCCGTCGGCGGCAGTTCGCGCTTGATGAAATAATCCTCATTGCGCAGCTGGCGCAGGAAAGCCGGTATCATCTCGCGGTAGCCGGCCAGGATGGATGGTGTCGGCGCCGGCAGATCGTGCTTGATCAGTTCGTGCAGCCTGGGCAGCGCGTGATAGGGCACCATGGGAAACATGTGATGCTCGACGTGGTAGTTCATGTTCCAGTAGATGAAGCGGCCTATCGGGTTCATGTAGACGGTGCGGCTGTTGAGCCGGTGATCGGTGACGTTTTCAGCCAGGCCGCCATGCTGCAGCAGGCCGACCATGACATGGTGCCAGGCACCGTAAAGCCTGGGCAGACCGACCAGCATCAGCGGCAGGAACGAGCCGGTATAGAGCGCCAGCGCAATGGTCGCGGCATAGATTGTCGTCCAGATGCGGGCAATGCGAATTGCCTTCGGCTGCTCCTGGTCGGGAATGAAGGTTCTTTCGGCCGGACTGACGATACCGGCTGCATTGCGCAGCATGTCGCTCATCGCACGCCAGGCGTCGAGAATGCCGACGAAGTTGAGCACCACGCGCAGCAGATCGGGCGGACGCATCACCGAGATCTCCGGATCGCGGCCGACTATGATGGTATCGGTATGATGTCGCGTGTGGCTCCAGCGCCAGGTCACCGGGTTGCGCATGATCATGAAGCAGGCGACCTGATAGACCACGTCGTTCATCCACTGCGTCCTGAAAGCGGTGCCGTGGCCGCATTCGTGCCAGCGTGAGTCGGTGGAGGAACCGTAGAGGACGCCGTAGACGAAGAAGAACGGCACGCACCACCAGCTGCCCCAGAACCAGGCGGCGCCGGCGCCGCTGAGGATCATGGTGCCGAGCCAGATGATGGTGTCGCGGATCGCCGGGCCGTCGGAGCGCTGCATCAGCTCCTTCATCTGCTTGCGCGGCACGTCGGTGTGATACCACTCGGCCGCCGCCAGCCCGCTCTCGACGGCAAGCTTCGCGTCGCGGCCGATCAGGCTGTAGTCGCGTCGGGACGCTGCTGCGGCTCTCGTATTCCCGGTTCGGAGTCCAATATCCACCATAGCGGAGGCCTCGATCATATTCGGTCAGCGTTCAAAATAACGCCGAGCCCTGATAGGCTCAATATCACAAAGATAGTTTCTATCATTTTCCATCAGAATGGTGTAAAAGGACCAAACAGTGGAATGAGGCAGCGATGGCGAAACGCCCGACGATCACCGACCTGGCGCGCATTTCGGGGGTCAGCGTTGCCACCGTCGATCGAGTGCTGAACAACCGCTTGCCGGTGCGCGAGGAAACCGCGCGCCGCGTCTATGAGGCCGCGACCAGCATCGGCTATCACGCAGCCGGATTGATCAAGCAGCGGATGCGCCATGAATTGCCCGAATACCGGCTCGGGTTCCTGCTGTTGAGGCGGGAGGACGTCTTCTACAGCGAATTTGCCCGCGAGCTTGAACTGGCGGTATCGCAGTCGCCGCGCTTTCGCGGCGTGGCGACCATCGACTTCGCCGCTTCGCTGGCGCCGGACGAGATCGTCGAGCGGATGCGCAAGCTGGCCGCCAAATCCAGGGCCGTCGCCCTGGTCGGGCCTGATCACCCGACGCTGACGGTCGCCGTCGAGGCTCTGAAAGCCAATGGCGTACCGGTGTTCTCCCTGCTTTCCGACTTTGCATCCGGTATTCGCGAGGGCTATGTTGGCCTGGACAATCGCAAGGTCGGCCGCACCGCTGCCTGGATGATCTCGAAGGCCGCGAAGAGACCTGGCAAGGTTGCCCTCTTCGTCGGCAGCCATCGCTTCCATGGCCATGAGCTTCGCGAGATCGGTTTTCGCTCCTTCTTTCGCGAGCAGGCGCCGGAATTCACTCTCCTCGAGACGTTGGTCAATCTGGAAGCGAACCAGATCACGCATGATGCAATGATCGAGCTTCTGGCCCGCCACCCTGATCTCGCCGGTTGCTATGTCGCCGGTGGCGGCATGGAAGGCGCGATCTCGGCGCTGAGGGAGGCAAAGCCGGCTGAGATGCCGGCGGTCGTCTGCAACGAGATCACGCCCGACTCCCGCGCGGCGCTGGCGGATAATTTCCTGACCATGGTGATCTCGACGCCACTGGCGGCGCTTTGCCGCGAGCTTGTCGGGCTGATGGCGCATGCCATCGAGACCGGCGCTGCGAATGCGCCGGGCCAGACCTTTCTGCCCTTCGACATTTATCTGCCAGAAAACATCTGACGTCGCAGTCATCGGCGGCAGACATGATGTAATCTATCAGAATGCTTTCAGGCCTCGCTTGCCTGAGCGTCCGTCCAAAAGCGCTCGAAATGCCGAAAATCCATTCCTCATGGCGAAATCTCGCTTGACGCCCACGCGAAATGGAATAAATATTTCACCATCTGAGCATTTTGGTTCTTTCGTTCCGGAAGATCTGTTTCAGGCAAATGCCTCTGGAACCAAAAATGGCAATCGGGAGAGAATTCCCTGCGAGATCGGGGATTCCGGGTAGATCGGTGCAGCCGGACACCAATGTGGAGGAGAAATAAAATGAAAAAACTGCTTTTGGGCGTCGCGTTCGCGGCGCTGATGAGTTCGTCCGCCTTTGCCGCCAAGATCGGCGTGTCGATGGCGTTGTTCGACGACAATTTTCTCACCGTGCTGCGCAACGGCATGATTGAACAGGCCAAGGGCATGGACGGCGTCGAGCTGCAGGTGGAGGATGCGCAGAACGACGTCGCCAAGCAACTCGACCAGATCAAGAACTTCGCCGCCTCAGGCGTCGACGCCATCATCGTCAACCCGGTCGACACCTCGGCGACCCAGGCAATGTCGGACGCAGCCGCCGCTGCCAAGATTCCACTGGTCTATGTCAATCGCGAGCCGGTCAACGTCGACACGCTGCCCGAAAACCAGGCCTTCGTCGCCTCGAACGAAGCCGATTCCGGCACGCTCGAGACCAAGGAGGTCTGCCGCCTCTTCAAGGAGGCCGGCAAGACTGAAGCCAATGTCTATGTGATCATGGGCGAGCTGTCGAACCAGGCAGCGGTGCAGCGCACCAAGGACATTGATGACGTGATCGCCACACCGGAGTGCAGCTTCATCAAGATCATCGACAAGCAGACGTCGAACTGGAAGCGCGAAGAAGCGCAGAACCTGATGACCAACTGGCTGTCGACCGGCAAGCCGTTCGACGGCGTCATCGCCAATAATGACGAAAGCGCCATCGGCGCCATCCAGGCGATGAAGGCCGCCAACATCGACATGAAGTCGGTTGTCGTCGGCGGGGTCGACGCTACCCAGGATGCGCTTGCCGCGATGCAGGCGGGCGACCTCGATGCGACGGTGTTCCAGGACGCGGCCGGCCAGGGTGCCGGCGCGCTTGACGCAGCGCTCAAGCTGGCGAAGGGCGAGAAGGTCGAGCACAAGGTCTACATCCCGTTCCAGCTGGTCACGCCGGCGAATATCGACAAGTTCCTGAAGAAGAACTGAGGCGGACCTGTCCGATACGGAGCGGCGCGCCAAAGTAAGACAGCGCCGCTCCGCTTTTTCCCTCTCGGCCTGAACAGCGCCGAGTGGAGACCGTGGCTGACGGAGGAAGCACGATTGGCACAGACATCTCACGGCGTCGGCGGGCTCAGCTATGATGCGAAGCGGCGCGCATGGCCGGCCGAATTCAACGTCTTCCTGGCGCTCGTCATCCTGGTCGGCGCTTTCGAGCTGATCGGCCGGGTTTTCCTGGGCGACAGCTTCCTTTTCAATACCCGCGACAATATCGATGCGATCTTCAACGAAGCGCGCCTGCAGATCATCATCCTGCAGGTGTCGATCGTCGGCATTATTGCCATCGGCGTGACGCAGGTGATCATTACCGGCGGCATCGACCTGTCCTCAGGTTCGATCGTCGGCGCCACGGCGATGATAGCCATGAGCTTCGCCCAGGTAGCCACGGTCAACGGCAACCCGAACCCCAAGGCGATGTTCATCGCCCAGGGCTGGACCGACCTGCCGGTGATCGTGCCCGTGCTGGTCGCGATCGGCTGCGGCCTGCTGGCCGGCCTGGTCAACGGCGCTTTGATCGCCTACACGCGCATCCCACCGTTCATCGCCACGCTCGGCATGATGGTCACCGCGCGCGGCATCGCCAAATGGTGGTCAAAGGGGCAGCCGATCTCGTTTCCGACCGAGAGTTTCGCCGCCATCGGCAAGGGGCTGATGCCGGTCATCATTTTCATATCGCTCGCAGTGCTGTTCCAGCTGATCCTGAGTTACACCAAATATGGCAAGCACTGCTATGCGATCGGCTCCAATGAGGACGCCGCGCGCATGTCCGGCATCAACATCGCCAACCACAAGATCCTCGTCTACGTCATTGCCGGCGTCCTCGCCGCGCTCGCCGCCGTGGTGCTGAGCTCCAAGAATCTCACCGCCCAAGCCGGCATGGGTGTAATGTACGAGCTCGATGCGATCGCCATGGCGGTTATCGGCGGTGTCTCGCTGTCGGGCGGCCGCGGCTCGATCATCGGAACGGTGATCGGCTCGCTGATCTTCGGCGTGATCATCTCCGGCTTCACCTTTCTGCGCCTCGACGCCTATTATCAGGAGATGGTCAAAGGCGTGATCATCGTCGGCGCAGTCGTTCTCGACCAGTGGCGCCAACGCCTGCGGGCAATGAGGGCTTGATCATGTCGGACATCGTCCTGAAGACCGAAAACCTGACCAAGTATTATGGCGGCGTCCATGCGCTGGAGGGTGCCGACTTCGAGCTGCGCAAGGGCGAGCATGTCGCTATCATGGGCGACAACGGCGCGGGGAAATCGACCTTCGTACGCCAGATCACCGGCGTCGAGCAGCGCACCAGTGGCAGGATGTGGTTCGACGGCAAGGAAGTGAATTTTGCCGGCCCCATCGAAGCCCGCGAGGCAGGCATCGAGACGGTGTTCCAGAACCTGGCGCTCGCCGACGACCTCGACGTGCCGTCGAACCTGTTCCTCGGCCGCGAGCGGGTGCTGTTCAATCTCGGGCCCTTCTCGATCCTCGATCGCAAGTTCATGCGCAAGGCGACCGAGGCAGCCTTGGTCCGCACAGCGGTCAAGATCCCCAATCTTTCCAATACTATCCGCCACATGTCGGGCGGCCAGCGCCAGTGCGTAGCAATTGCCAGAACCGCGACCTTTGCTTCCAAGCTCATCATCATGGATGAGCCGACGGCGGCACTCGGCGTGCAGGAGACGATGCAGGTCGAAAACATCATCCGCACGCTGAAGGAGAATGGCGAACCGCTGATCCTGATCTCTCACAACATGCGCCAGGTGTTCGACCTGGTCGACCGCATCGTCGTTTTCCGGCGCGGCCGCATCGTCGCCAATTTGCGCAAGCAGGACACCGACGGCAACGATATCGTCTCCTACATCACCGGCGCCAAGACCGGGCAGGCGGAACTTGCGGCGTAACGGCCAACGCCGAGCCACAGGCGCTGACACGCCCTCCCTTCCGAACCATCCTCAAAGGAAAACTCTTCATGCCTCTTCGCTTTGCTCTTCTCGGTGCCGGCCGTATCGGCAAGGTCCATGCTCGCGCCGTCGGTTCCAATCCTGAGGCCAGGCTGGTCGCAGTTGCCGACGCCTTCGAGAAGGCGGCGACCGATCTGGCCTCTGCCTATGACGCCGAAGTGCGCAGCATCGATGCCATCGAGAAGGCCGGCGATATCGACGCGGTCGTCATCTGCACGCCGACCGACACTCATGCCGATCTGATCGAACGCTTCGCCAAAGCGGGTAAAGCGATTTTCTGCGAAAAGCCGATCGACCTCGACGCCGGCAGAGTGGAAGAATGCCTGGCCGTCGTCGACAAGGCCGGCGCCACGCTGATGGTCGGCTTCAACCGCCGCTTCGATCCGCATTTTGCCGCCGTGCGCAAGGCGATCGACGACGGCGCCATCGGCACTGTCGAAATGGTGACAATCACCTCGCGCGATCCCGGCCCGCCGCCGCTCGACTATATCGGCCGCTCGGGCGGCATCTTCCGCGACATGACCATTCATGATTTCGACATGGCGCGCTTCCTGCTCGGCGAGGAGCCGGTGGCGGTCAGCGCTCACGCTTCGGTGCTGGTCGACAAGAAGATCGGCGAGGCCGGCGACTTCGACAGCGTCAGCGTCATCCTCGAAACTGCCTCCGGCAAGCAATGCGTTATCTCCAACTCGCGCCGCGCCACCTACGGCTACGACCAGCGCATCGAGGTGCATGGCTCGAAAGGCATGATTGCGGCCGAGAACCAGCGGCCGGTGTCGATCGAACTGGCCAATGAGAAAGGCTATACGCGGCCGCCGCTGCACGATTTCTTCATGACCCGTTATCTCGACGCTTATGCCAACGAGATCGCTGCCTTCATCGCGGCAGCGACGTCAGGCAAGAAGGCGACGCCGAGCGGCAAGGACGGGCTGGTGGCGCTCAGGCTGGCGGATGCGGCGCTGAAATCGGCCAAGGAAGGCAAGACCGTCCGCCTCGACAAAACAATCTGACTATCAAGCACAGGAGCAAGGCGATGAACGGTTCAGCCGGTCGCAATTCCGAAACACGCGCCATCGTCACCGGCGGCGCACAAGGCATCGGCTTTGCCGTCGCCGAAGCGCTGGCCGATGAGGGCTGCCGGGCGCTGGCGCTGATCGGCCGCTCGCAGGAGAAGGGCGACAAGGCTGTCGCCATCCTCAAGGGGGCAGGCGTCGATGCCATCTTCATCAGCGCCGACGTCTCAAAAGTGGCCGACTGCAAGCGTGCGGTCGAAACGGCGATTGGCCATTTTGGTTCCGTCAACGCGCTGGTCAACGCCGCTGCCACCTCGGCTCGCGGCTCGCTGGTCGAGACCTCCGAGGATCTGTTCGACCAGATATTCCAGACCAATGTGCGGGGCCCGTTTTTCCTGATGCAGGGCGTGGTGGCGCATTTGCTGGCGCGCCAGGCACCGGGCTCGATCGTCAACGTGCTGTCGATGTCGGCGCATTGCGGCCAGTCGTTCCTGGCGCCTTATTCGTCAAGCAAGGGAGCGCTGGCGACACTCACCAAGAATGTCGCCAATGCCTATCGCGGCAATCGCATCCGCTGCAATGCGGTGCTGCCCGGCTGGATGGACACCGAGGGCGAGGCGATCGTGCAGAAGAAATGGCACGACGCCCCGGACGACTGGCTGGAAAGGGCCGAGGCCGCGCAGCCGATGGGTCAATTGGTGAAGCCAGCACAGCTTGCCCGGTTGATCAGCTATATGATCAGCCCGCAGTCCGGCGTCATGACCGGGTCGCTGGTCGATTACGACCAGAGCGTCGCCGGGTCGTCGCCGGAATAACGCCGGCAAGTCTAGCGGAACGCTTCGTCATCCACGGGCGGAGCAAGGAGCGCAGCGACGCGGCGCAGACCCGAGGATGACGAAGTTCGGGGGGCTTCAGCCAATCGCGAATGGGCTGGAGTAAACCTCCTCCTCACCAGGCACGTGACAAGCGCATCCGCATCGACTATATCAGCCCTCATGATCAACCTGACCGCCACATATTGGTACTTTATGAGCTCGCTGGCGGCGGGAGGATTGCGCTCGATCTGAAGATTGCAGCAACAATATCCGAACAGCCGCCAGACCTGGCGGCTTTTTTGTTTCAGCCGGCAGGTCTCCCCAATCAGGAGCGTAAGCCGTGTTGACGACCACAGACGATCTTCGGGTCAAGGAAATCAGAGAACTGAGCACACCCGACGAGGTGATGCGGGAAATACCGCGCACGCTGACGGCGACGCGCACCGTTGCCGCATCACGCAATGCCATCCACGCCGTGCTGACCCGCGCCGACGACCGGCTGGTGGTTGTCGTCGGCCCCTGTTCGATCCACGACCCGGCCGCTGCCGTAGACTATGCCAGCCGTTTGGCATCGCTGCGTGAAAGCCTGTCGGACCGGCTGGAGATCGTGATGCGGGTTTATTTCGAGAAGCCGCGCACGACGGTCGGCTGGAAGGGCCTGATCAACGATCCCGACCTCGACGGCAGCTTCAACATTGACAAGGGCCTGAGGATGGCACGCAACGTGCTCTCCGCCGTCAACAATCTCGGCCTGCCGGCGGCGACGGAATTCCTCGACATGGCCACCCCGCAATATATTGCCGACCTCGTCGCCTGGGGAGCGATCGGCGCGCGCACGACCGAGAGCCAGATCCACCGCGAACTCGCATCAGGCCTGTCCTGCCCGGTCGGCTTCAAGAACGGCACCGACGGCAATTTGCGGATCGCGGCCGAGGCGGTGAAATCCGCCGCCCAGCCGCACCATTTCATGGCGGTGACGAAAGGTGGGCGCAGCGCCATCGCGACGACCACCGGCAACGAGGACTGCCACGTCATCCTGCGCGGCGGCATTGTGCCCAACTACGACGCGGCAAGCATAGCTGCTGCCTCCGCTGAGCTCGGCCGGATCGGCGTGGCACCTCGGCTGATGATCGATGTCAGTCATGCCAACAGCAACAAGAAGCCGGAAAACCAGCCGCTGGTGGCGGCTGACGTGGCGGGCCAGATCGCGGCAGGCGACGAGCGCATCATCGGCGTCATGATCGAGAGCAACCTTGTCGCCGGCCGGCAGGATGTCGTGCCCGGCAAGCCGCTCCTCTATGGCCAGAGCATCACCGATGGCTGCATCGACTGGGCGACCACCGAGACCGTGCTGCACGGCCTTGCCGACGCCGTCGAGCAGCGCCGGTCGGTGCGCCGCGCCATAATCGCCGGCCGGCCAGGAGCCGCCTGAGGCAGCCAATGCCGGCCCTGGCCCTTCTCCCCTTGTGGGAGAAGGTGGATCGGCGCGCAGCGCCGAGCCGGATGAGGGGTGCTGGAAGAAACTCGGCGCAAAAATATTGAGGGATTTTAAGCGTTTATTTCTTCGCTGTAGCGATCCGTCCAACACCCCTCATCCGACCGAGCTTCGCTCGGCCACCTTCTCCCACAAGGGGGGAAGGGGAGACCAGCGCGGGCTTACTACCGCACCTCCATCCAGCGCTGTTCCGCGAACGAGCGCGCCATCGCGTGCACCGTGCGCTCGATCTCCAGGCCTTCGTCGAAATCGATGATCCGCGCCGGCTTGCCGGCAAGTCGCGTCAACAGTTCCCGGCATTCGATAATCTTGAGGTCATTAAAGCCAAGGCCGTGGCCGGGCGCCGGCAGGAAGGCATCATAAGGCTTATGATGCGGCGCCACGAGGATGGTGCGATAGCCTTGCTCGGTCGGCCGGTCGGCCGTCAAATAGAGTTGGAACTCATTCATCCGCTCCTGGTCATACAGTATCGAGCCCTTCGAGCCAAAAATCTGGATGGCGATCCGGCCTTTGCGGCCCCAGGCCGAACGGTTGACCAGCAGCGTGCCGGCGATGCCGTTTTCGAGATGCATCAGGATGCTCGCGATGTCGTAGGTCTCGACCGCGCGGCGCCCGCCCGAGGCGACGCGGCGGTCGGCATAGGGTTTGGCCATGTCGCACATGACGCGGGCAACGCGGCCGAACAGTATCGCGATGAGCGACAGCGGGTGCACGGCGAAATCGTCGAGCGCGCCGTAGCCGGACGCCGCCTCGTGCTTCCAGAAGAACAGCGCCTCCGGATCGGCCATGAAGTCCTCGTCCATCTCGATACGCAGATGGGTGACCTCGCCGATGATCTTCTCGTCGAGCAGCGCGCCGATATGGCGGATCGCTGGGTTCTGGATGTAGTTATAGCCCAGCGCGGCGACCTTGCCGGACTTTTGGGCCGCCGCAGCCATTGCTTGCGCCTCCGCAAAATTCGGCGCCATCGGTTTTTCACACCACAGATGCTTGCCGGCTTCGAGGATGGCGATGGCCATTTCCGGGTGGAACTGGTTCGGCGTGGTCAGCGAGATGACATCGACATCCGGGTCGTCGACGACGGCGCGCCAGTCACCGGACGCCTTGGCGAAGCCGAATTCGCTGGCACGGCGTTTGGCAAGATCCTCGTTGACCTCGCCCAGATGGACCAGCCTTGGCTTGGCCACATCGGGAAAGACGGTGCCGACCGCGTTCCAGGCAATGGCGTGGCACTTGCCCATGAAACCCGTGCCGATAAGACCTACCCCGACCATCCGCTTGCCTCCCTGTGCGCAAAATTTGTGTGGATGAA
Source organism: Mesorhizobium sp. M0954 (assembly GCF_040319155.1). Taxonomy (NCBI): domain Bacteria; kingdom Pseudomonadati; phylum Pseudomonadota; class Alphaproteobacteria; order Hyphomicrobiales; family Phyllobacteriaceae; genus Mesorhizobium; species Mesorhizobium sp. M0954. Next base: position 100,061 of record NZ_JAMYNR010000006.1, read on the forward strand.
TTAGTCCATTTTGTCTGCAGATGGAACGCTTGTCTCATTTTTTATGGTGTTCTTGCACAGGCCCGCTATGATGGGCCACAGAGGGAACCAGACGATGAGCCTGGGCGGAGCGACGATGGACGAACGGGTGCCGCGCGATTTCGAGACGCTGCGGGCGACGATACTGGAGCGGCGTCAGAGCCTGCCGAAACGTATCGCCCAGATCGCCGCCTATGCGCTCGACAACCCAGACGATATCGCCTTCGGCACCGCTGCCAGCATCGCCGCTTCCGCCGGTGTCCAGCCTTCGACCCTGATCCGCTTTGCCCAGCAGCTTGGTTTTGATGGTTTCACCAGCCTGCAGTTGGTGTTTCGCGAGCGCCTGCGCGAGCGCAACTCATCCTATGATGAAAGGCTGGCGGCATTGCGCGCCAAGGCCGAGGAAGGCGCCGGCCACCGCGCGATTTTCGACGGTTTTGTTGCCGCAGCCAGTACCTCGCTCAACGACATTTCGCGCACGCTGAATGAAGACCATTTCGAAGATGCGATCACCGTGCTGGCCAAGGCCGAAACCATTTACGTGCTGGCCAAGCGGCGCTCCTACCCGGTCGCCTCCTATATCGCCTATGCATTGGGCAAGCTCAAGATCCGCAACCAGCTGATCGAATCGGCCGCCGGCCTCAATGCAGAGATGATCGGCTTTGCCTCTCCAAGGGACGCCGTGATCGCCATCAGCTTTTCGCCCTATGCCCCGGCCACCATCGAGGAGGCGCGCGTCATTTCGGAGCAAGGCGTGCCGATCGTGGCGATTACCGACAGCTCCTTTTCGCCACTCGCTCAATTCGCCAGGGTCTGGTTCGAGGTCGCCGAGGCCGATTTCGCCGGCTTCCGCTCGCTGTCGGCGACGATGGCTTTGGCTATGGCGCTGACCGTCGCGGTCGGCGAGAAGCGGCGCGATACTGGCAAGAAGCGCAAGCCTTAGATCACCTCTATTGCCGTTTCGCCTTCTGCCGAAAGCCGCGCTGCGTCGCGTGCCGGCGGCGACCCGAACTGGCGGGCATACTCCCGGCTGAACTGGGAAGCACTCTCATAGCCGACGGCGAAGGCGACACGTGCGACGTTGCCCGGCTGGGCAATCAGCAGATGGCGGGCTTCCAGCAAGCGGATTTGCTTTTGATACTGGATTGGGCTCATGGCCGTCGCCGCCTTGAAGTGACGATAAAACGCAGCACTGCTCATACGGGCAATCTCGGCCAGATCGCCGACCCGGACCGGCTGATGGGGATGCGAACGGATCCAGGCGATCGCCCGGCCAATCCGGGACAGATGGCCATCGGCGCGCGCAAGTTCACGAAGCTTTCCGCCTTGCGGGCCTTGCAGGAGCCGAAACAGCATCTCTCGCTCGATCATGGTCGCGAGCACGGGAATCTCCGCTGGCCGGTCAAGCAGCCGCAGCATTCGACGCAACGCGTCGAGCAGATCGTCATCAGCGGGAGAGGTGGAGAAACTGTCGCCACTGAGGGCCGGCGCGTGCTCGACGAGGAGCGCGGCGACGGCCTGCAGGTCAAGGGTCAAGCCAATGGCCAGGTAAGGACGCGCCGCGCTCGCTTCGATTATCTGGCTGATGGTGGGCGTCTCGACAGTATAGATGAAATAGCTGGCCGGATTGTAACGAAGAGCCCGGTCGCCGATCAGAACCGTCTTCGCGCCCTGCAGTACGAATAAGATCCCCGACCCCCACACCCCTGACAATGGCGGCGTGACTTCGCTGCGGCCGATCGAAACGCGGGGAACCGCCGTTCTTGTTCGTCGCCCGCGCGCATGGCGGCTGGCGATCTCGATCAACTCCTGCAGCGCTTCGCTCATTGCGCCAGCATCGCGCATTCGCACCGGCGGCGCAACAGCGTGAGAGGATTAGGCAAGAGCCGGAGAATTTCCGGCGCGCAACCCCCGCTGCCTCGCACCATTTGTGGGTCTTCCACAAGAAAAATGGAGACACCGATTATGAGAACATCGAAAAGCGCGCTGGTGACCGGCGCCAACAAGGGTATAGGCCGTGAAATCGCCCGGCGACTGGCGACCATGGGCTTCAAGGTCTGGCTCGGCGCCAGGAGCGCCGAACGCGGCATGGCGGCGGCGCAGGCATTGCGCGCCGAAGGCCTCGACGTGGAGTGGCTTGAGCTGGACGTCACGCGGGATGACAGTGTGAAGGCGGCAGCCGAGGCATTCAGGCAGGCCAGCCCCTGCCTCGACGTGCTGGTGAACAACGCCGGCGTCGCCATCAATTACGACCTGCCGCCGAGCCAGCAGCGGATCGCCGACATCCAGGCCACCTACGACGTCAATGTCTTCGGCCCGATCCGCGTGACCCAGGCATTCCTGTCGCTGCTGCTAGCAGCACCTGCTGCCCGGATCGTGATGGTGAGCAGCTCCACCGGGTCCATCGGCCGGGCGCTCGATCCCGCCACTGCGAACCACGCCGTTAACATGATGGGCTACGGCAGCTCCAAGACAGCCTTGAACGCCATCACGGTGGCATTCGCCAGGGAGCTCGCGCCGCAAGGCATCAAGGTCAACGCCGCGGCGCCCGGCTACACTGCCACCGATCTCAACGGGTATAAAGGTCACCGCACGGTGCAGCAGGCGGCCGAGATCGTCATTCACCTGGCGACCTTGGACGCCGATGGCCCGACCGCCGGGTACTTCAACGATGATGGCCCGCTTCCTTGGTAAATCAGCTGGTTTCAGTGGTAGACACTTGACGTTCGTCTGACTTCAAAGTTTCTGAACGCGCGAGCCTTGCACAGCACTTTTCAGCCTTGGGAATGCTCGTTCCATATTGACTATGGATTGGAATTATTATTTCATATTGCCGGCGCCACGCTGCCGCTCGCGCGTGTTACCCAAAACAACAAAGCCGATGGGAGGTTCGAATGGGCGAAGCCGTGGAAGCGAGACATGCGCCGCTCGACATTATCACCATCGGCCGCGCTTCCGTCGATCTCTATGGTCAGCAGATCGGCTCGCGCCTCGAGGACATTACTTCCTTTGCCAAGTCGGTCGGCGGCTGTCCGGCCAATATCGCGGTCGGTACTGCCAGGCTCGGCCTGCGCTCGGCGCTGCTCACCCGCGTCGGCAATGAGCAGATGGGCCGCTTCATCCGCGAGCAGCTGACCCGCGAGGGCGTTTCGGTCCAAGGCCTCAAGACCGATCCGGAGCGGCTGACCGCCCTGGTGCTGCTGTCGGTCGAGGATGAAGGCGTCTCGCCGATGATCTTCTATCGCAGCGATTGCGCCGACATGGCGCTTTCGAAAGACGATATCGATGAGGCGTTCATCGCTTCGGCACGCGCGGTCGTCGTCACCGGCACGCATTTTTCACGGCCCAACAGCGACGCCGCCCAGCGCAAGGCGATCCGTGTCATGAAAGCCAAGGGCGGCAAGGTGGTGTTCGACATCGACTACCGCCCCAACCTCTGGGGTCTCGCCGGCCACGCCGAAGGCTTCGAGCGCTATGTGAAATCCGACCGCGTCTCGGCGCAGTTGAAGACGGTGCTGCCCGATTGCGATCTCATCGTCGGCACCGAAGAGGAAATCATGATCGCCTCGGGCGCAGACGATTGCCTGAGCGCGCTGAAAACCATCCGCTCGCTGTCGGCGGCAACCATCGTGCTGAAACGCGGCGCCATGGGCTGCATCGTCTATGACGGGCCGATCAGCGACGACCTCGAGGACGGTATCGTCGGCAAGGGATTTCCAATCGAGGTCTACAATGTGCTCGGCGCCGGCGACGCCTTCATGTCGGGCTTCCTGCGCGGCTGGCTCGGCGAGGAAGGCTTGGCGACGGCGGCGACCTGGGCCAATGCCTGCGGCGCCTTTGCCGTGTCGCGGCTCCTCTGCGCACCGGAATACCCGACTTTCGAGGAATTGCAGTTCTTCCTGAAAAACGGCAGCAAGCATCTGGCGCTGCGCAAGGACGAGGCGATCAATCACATCCATTGGGCGACCACGCGCCGGCGCGACATCCCCTCGCTGATGGCGTTCGCCTGCGACCACCGCGTCCAGCTGGAGGATGTCGCGGCAAAAGCCGGCGCCGATCCGTCGCGAATCCCGGCTTTCAAGGTGCTGACGGTCAAGGCTGCGGCCAAGGTCGCGGCTGGCCGCGCCGGCTACGGCATGCTGCTCGACGAAAAATACGGACGCGAGGCGATGTTCGAATTCGCCCACCATTCCTTCGCCTGGCTCGGCCGGCCGGTCGAGTTGCCGGGTTCGCGGCCGCTTCGCTTCGAGTTCTCGCAAGACATAGGTTCGCAACTGACCGAATGGCCGGTCGACCACTGCATCAAGTGCCTGTGCTTCTATCATCCCGACGATCCCGCGGCGCTGAAGAGCGAACAGCAGCAGAAACTGCGCGCTTTGTTCGAGGCCGCGCGGAAAATGGGCAGAGAACTTCTGGTCGAGATCATCGCCGGCAAGCACGGCAGGCTCGACGACATGACCATCCCGCGCGCGCTCGAGGAACTCTACGCACTCGGCATCAAGCCCGATTGGTGGAAGCTCGAACCGCAGGCATCGGCCGGCGCATGGGCAAAGATCGAGGCGGTGATCCTGAAGCACGATCCGTGGTGCCGCGGGATTGTGCTGCTTGGCCTGGAAGCGCCGCAGGACGAGCTGGAAATGGCCTTCGCCGCCACCGCCAAGGCGCCTATCGTCAAGGGCTTCGCTGTCGGCCGCACCATCTTCATTAACGCGGCCGAACAATGGCTTGCCGGCAAGATGTCGGACGAGGAGGCGGTGGCCGACATGGCATCTCGCTTCGAGAGACTGACCGAGGCATGGCTTGCGGCGCGCGGTCGCAAAGCAGCATAAGAAGGCGCGACATAAGCACTGCGGAGGAACCGACATGACCAAGACAATCCGCCTGACGATGGCGCAGGCGCTGACCCGCTTTCTTGCCCGACAGATGACCGAGATGCACGGCAAGAAAGTGCCGATCTTCGGCGGCGTCTGGGCGATCTTCGGCCACGGCAATGTCGCCGGCGTCGGCGAGGCGCTCTACCAGGTTCGCGACGAACTGCCGACCTTCCGTGCCCATAACGAGCAGGCAATGGCGCATGCGGCGATCGCCTACGCCAAGGCCAATTTCCGCCGCCGCTTCATGGCCGCGACCAGTTCGATCGGCCCCGGCGCGCTCAACATGGTGACCGCTGCGGCACTTGCGCATGTAAACAGGTTGCCTGTCCTGTTTCTGCCTGGCGACGTCTTCGCCAATCGCATTCCCGATCCCGTCCTGCAGCAGGCCGAGGATTTTTCCGATGGCACGGCGACGGTCAATGACTGCCTCCGCCCGGTGTCGCGCTATTTCGACCGCATCACGCGGCCGGAGCAGATCATGCCGGCGCTCAACCGCGCCATGCAGGTGCTGACCGATCCCGCCGAATGCGGCCCGGTGACGCTGGCGCTGTGCCAGGACGTGCAGGCCGAGGCCTATGACTACCCCGAGAGTTTCTTTGCCGAGCGACTCTGGACGCCGCGACGGCAGCGCCCGGACCGCAACGAACTGGCGGCCGCAGTCGCGGTACTCAAAGCGGCGAAAAAGCCGCTGATCATCGCCGGCGGCGGCGTACTCTATTCGCAGGCGTCCGAGGAGCTGGCAAAACTGGTGCAAGGCGCCGGCATTCCAGTTTGTGAGACGCAAGGCGGCAAATCCTCGCTCCCGGACGATCATCCGTTGAACATGGGCGCGGTCGGCGTTACCGGCACTTCGGCGGCCAACAGGCTGGCCGAAGAGGCCGACGTCGTGCTTGCCGTCGGCACCAGACTGCAGGATTTCACCACCGGCTCCTGGGCATTGTTCAAGCATGCCGGCAGGACCATCATCGGGCTCAACGTGCAGCCTTTTGACGCCGGAAAGCACCAGGCGCTGCCGCTGGTCGCCGATGCGGCGGAAGGGCTCGCCGAACTCGCTGCGGCGCTGAAAGGCTGGAAAGCCCCTTCAGGCTGGACCGACAATGCGATCACGGGCAAGAAGGACTGGCAAGCGGATGCCGACAAGGTGACGGCGTCGACCAATGCCGCCTATCCGTCCGACGCGCAAGTGATCGGCGCAGTACAGCGCGCCATGGGCTCCGGCGTGGTACTGCTTCATGCGGCCGGCGGCTTGCCCGGCGAATTGCACAAGCTATGGCAGGCGGGCGCGCCCGGCTCCTACCACGCAGAATACGGCTTCTCGACAATGGGCTATGAAATCGCCGGCGGGCTTGGCGTCAAGATGGCCAAGCCGGACGAAGAGGTCGTGGTCATGATCGGCGACGGCTCTTACCTGATGCTCAATTCCGAGATCGCGACCTCGGTGATGCTCGGCCTCAAGCTGACCATCGTGCTGCTCGACAACCGCGGCTATGGCTGTATCAACCGGTTGCAGATGGCGACCGGCGGCGCCAACTTCAACAATCTGCTGAAGGACGCCCGTCACGAAGCCTTGCCCGAGATCGACTTCGCCGCGCATGCTGCGAGCATGGGTGCGATTGCCGAAAAAGTGCCATCGATCGCCGGGCTGGAAACGGCGTTGGTGCAAGCGAAGAAGAACACGCGAACGACGGTGCTGGTCATCGACACCGACCCGCTGGTTTCGACCGAGGCTGGTGGAAGCTGGTGGGATGTCGCAGTGCCGGAAGTCTCGGCACGGCCGCAAGTGAATGCGGCGCGCAAGAAATATGAGGAAGCGCTGAGCGGGCGGCGGTTTTAACGCGCCCGCCAACGCCGCCTCGAATGTCAGAAACTGGAGTGACGACTTGAAAGCCAAACTGGGCATGTCCCCCATTGCATGGTGGAACGACGATCTTGCGGAACTCAGCGATGATGTGTCGCTGGAGGAGTGCCTGCGCCAGTCGCGTTCGGCTGGCTTTACCGGCATGGAAATGGGCCGCCGCTTTCCCAACGATCCGGAGATCATGCTGCCGATCCTGAAAGAGGCCGACGTGACGCTTTGCGGCGGCTGGTTCTCGGGGACGCTGGTCGACGAAGACATGGCGAAGAACAAGGATCGTATCCAGCCGATGATCGACCTGTTCAAGGCGGTGAACGCACCATGCATCGTCTATGGTGAAGTCGGCCGCTCCATCCAGGGCGACCGCTCGAAGCCGCTCGCCAGCAAGCCCAGGCTTTCGGACGAGGAAATGAAAGCCTACGCCCGGCGGCTCACGCAGTTCGGCGAATGGTGTGCAGAGCAAGGCATGCCGCTCTCCTACCATCATCATATGGCGGCAGTAGTTGAGACCGAGCCTGAGCTAGATGCCTTCATGCGCTATTCGGGAGAAGCCATTCCATTGCTGCTCGACGCGGGTCACCTGGCCTTTGCCGGCGGCGATGTGCTGCGCGCTATTGATAACCACCACCGGCGCATCAACCACGTGCATGTGAAAGACGTACGCATGGAGGTGATCCAAAAGCTGGATCGCAACACGCAATCCTTCCTCGACGCGGTGGCACTTGGCGCCTTCACCGTGCCGGGAGATGGCTCGCTGGATTTTGGCGCGATCGTCCAGAGGCTCGCCGACCATGGCTATGAGGGCTGGTTCGTGGTCGAGGCCGAGCAGGATCCGAAGAAGAACCCGCCGCTCAAGATGGCGCAGGTCGGCTACAAGGAATTGATGCGGGCTATGACGGCGGCCGGCTATACGGTGGAGACACAGGGCTTTCCCAATGCTTGAGAGTTCGCGAGGAAAGGTGTTGATCCGATGAAAGACTCCGAGCACCCGTTTTTCCGGCCGCTGTGGCGGCGCGTCGCCGTTGTCGCGGTCTGCCTGGCCTGGTCGGTAATCGAATTCGCCACCGGCACGCCGTTCTGGGGCGTGATCGCGCTCGGCTTCGCCGGCTATGCCGTCTGGCAGTTTTTCTACCTCTACAAGCCGGCTGACGAGGACGAGCCATCGGCAGACGCCAAACCGAAGGAATGACCATGTCTAAGCTGCTCGTCAAAGCCAATAAGGGCCACGGCCGCATCGCTCATGTGACGCCGCAAAACGCCGGCTGGACCTATGTCGGCTTCGATCTGCATCGGCTCAGGCCCGGCGAGAGCGCTTCCGGGCAAACCGCGGATCGTGAGGTCTGCCTGGTGTTCGTCACCGGCAAGGGCAAGGCCAAGGCCGGCGGCAAGGATCTCGGCTTGCTCGGCGAACGCATGTCGCCGTTCGAGGGCAAGCCTTGGTCGTTCTATGTGCCGCAGGGGTCGGAGTGGTCGGTGAGCGCCGATACCGATCTCGAACTTGCCGTCTGTTCGGCGCCAGGACTGGGCGGCGGTCTGCCGGTCCGTGTCATCGCGCCCGACGATCTCGGCCAGGAGGTTCGCGGCAAAGGCACCAACACGCGCTACGTCACCAACATCCTGCCGGAAGGCAAGCCGGCCGATTCCTTGCTGGTGGTCGAGGTCATCACACCCGGCGGCCACACATCGAGCTATCCGCCGCACAAGCACGACCAGGACAATCTGCCGGCTGAATCCTATCTCGAGGAGACCTACTACCACCGTCTCAACCCGCCACAGGGCTTTGCTTTCCAGCGCGTCTACACCGATGCCGACCAGAACGGTGCTCGTTCGCTCGACGAGGCGATGGCGATCGAGGACGGCGACGTCGTGCTGGTCCCCAAGGGTTATCACCCCTGCGCCGCCTGCCACGGCTATGATCTCTATTATCTCAACGTCATGGCCGGACCGAAGCGGACGTGGAAATTCCACAACGCGCCCGAGCACGAATGGCTGATGAAGGCCTAACCACTTCCCCTTCGCCCCAACCGCTGGTCCAAGCGAAAAATCGTCGGCTAACGACCCGGCTGTGTGGTTTTGTTACCGAAAACGCCGCAAAGCTTCGTCAATTCGTCATGGAAATCACCTATGGCAGCGGGGCTGACGAGGACTTTCGATGCGCTACGCGATCTATTTCACCCCCCGACAGGACGAACCGCTGGCACGGATCGCTGCCGACTGGCTCGCCCGCGACCCATTCGGTGCCGCCACAAAGCCGGTCGAGGCTGCGGGCGAGTTGTCGGCGGCAGAAGTTGCCTTCCATACCGCCTCGGCGCGCCGCTATGGCTTTCATGCGACACTGAAGGCGCCCTTCAGACTGGCCTCCAACGAGACGGAAACGTCGCTTCGTGCAGCACTCGACGATTTTGCCGAGGCGACGCCGCTGGTTACGATCCCGCGCCTCGTCGTCAGCCAGATCGACGGCTTCTTCGCGCTGGTGCCGGAAGCACCGCTGCCGGCGCTCAACCGCTTCGCCGACGACGTTGTGCGCGACTTCGACCGCTTCCGCGCGCCGTTGACGGAAGCCGAGATCGAACGGCGCAGCCCCGATTCGCTGAAGCCCGACGAGTTCCGCAATCTCTGCCAGTGGGGCTATCCCTATGTCTTCGAGACGTTTCGCTTCCATATGACGCTGTCCGGCCGGGTGTCGTCACAGGAAAGCCCTCGTCTTCGCCTAGCAATCGACAGCCTGTTTACGGACGTGCTGCAACGGCCGGTGGCGGTGGACGCGCTGACGCTGTTTGTGGAAACTGAACCGGGTGCGCCGTTCATGGTGCTGTCGCATCACGCGCTCGGGCGCCACCCGGCCAGAAGAACTGCCTAAATGGCTATTTGCTTTAACCGGATAGTGCGACGCCAATTCATTTTCAATTGGCTGCAAAATGCTGCAAGGACTGCCTGAAATGACTGCCGAGACCGTTCTTGACAATGCCCGTATCGTGCTGGCCGACCAGATCGTCGAAGGGTCGATCGTGCTGCGCGACGGGGTGATCGCCGCCATCGATCCCGGCGCTGGCCGCAGCGGCGAGGACATGGGCGGCGACTTCATCATCCCTGGCCTGGTCGAGCTCCATACCGACCATCTCGAAGGCCATTACGCGCCGCGGCCGAAAGTGCGCTGGAACCCGATCGCAGCCGTGCTCGCGCATGACGCCCAGGTGGCGACCGCCGGCATTACCACCGTGCTCGACGCCTTGCGTGTCGGCATGGACGAGGATGCCGACCTGACGGCCGCCGACATACGCAAGCTGGCCGACGCGATCGAGGACAGCGTACAGCAGGACCGGCTCAGGGCCGACCATTTCCTCCATCTGCGTTGCGAGGTTTCGGCGCCGGACTGCCTCACGGCCTTCGCCAATTTCGACGGCGACGAGCGGGTCAGGCTGGCGTCGCTGATGGACCATGCGCCCGGACAGCGCCAGTTCGTCAATTTGGAAACCTACGCCTATTACTACCAGCGCAAGCTGAAGCTGACCGATCGCGATTTCCAGAAATTCTGCGAAAAGCGGATGGCGGAATCGGCGAGGAATTCGAGCCCGAACCGCAGCTTCATCGCCGCGGCTTGTCATGAGCGCAGCATCGTGCTCGCCAGCCATGACGACGCGACCGTCGGCCATGTCGACGAAGCGATCGAGCAAGGTGTGCGCGTCGCCGAGTTCCCGACCACCGAGGAGGCGGCGCGGGCTTCAAAAGAGGCAGGGCTCGGCGTATTGATGGGCGCGCCGAACGTCATGCGCGGCGCGTCGCATTCGGGCAATGTCTCGGCCCGCACGCTGGCCGGCGATGGCCTGCTCGATATCCTGTCGTCGGACTACATTCCCTTCAGTCTGATCCAGTCAGCCTTCTTCCTCGGCGACGTGGTCGAGGGCATTTCCTTGCCACAGGCGGTGGCGATGGTCTCGAAGAACCCGGCCGAGGCGGTCGGCCTCACCGATCGCGGTGTCATCGAGCCCGGCCGGCGCGCCGATCTGGTTCGCGTGCGCGTCGACGACCATGTCCCGGTCGTCCGCACGGTCTGGCGGCAGGGACGCCGGGTCGCATGATGGTGTCGGCATCGGTCGAGCGTGAATTGTCCGCCGCGAGATTTCCGATCCGCGACGGTGTCTTCGTCGCCGTCGTCGGGCCGAGCGGTGCCGGCAAGGACACGGTGATCGGCTATGCGCGCGCCGTGTTTGCCGACGAGAGCCGGCTGGAGTTCGTGCGCCGGGTGATCACCCGGCCGAGCGATGCGGCCACCGAGGATCACGATACGCTCGCCGACGTTGCCTTCGTCGAGGCCGAAGCGGATGGCGCCTTCGCGATTTCCTGGGAGGCGCATGGCCTGCGCTATGGCATCCCGGCCGAAGTCGATTGGTCGGTCTCAAACGGCCGTGTCGCGATCGCCAACGTCTCGCGCGCGATCATCCCGGCGCTGCGGGAGCGCTACGCCAATCTGGCTGTCGTCGAGATCACGGCTACACCGGATATCCTGGCCGAGCGGCTGGCATTGCGCGGTCGCGAATCGCGCGGCGAAGTGCTGGCACGGCTGGCGCGCAGTGCCAATGTCGCGCTGTCCGGACCGGGTGTCACCTCGATCGACAATAGCGGCCCTCGTGAAGCCGCCGGCGAGCGCTTCGCCGAGGTGCTGCGCAAGGCCATGGCCTTCTCCGACATGTCGGGCCTTAGCTAAAGTAGCGCCCATCCGATGCATTCGGTATGGGCGCTACTTGTCTAACCGATATCTTTTTGGAAACCGGTATCCACTTTTCGGGATTATGGCCTCATGCGGCGTGCCGGTCCCGACCAGCGTGACGAGTATCCGTGGCAGTGGTTGTCGAAGGCTTCGCTGGCGCATCCGCTGGTGTGTCCAGAACTGCAACGTGGTGCCGATACACCATCTCCCAGCCCTTCCAGCCGGTGAACAGCAGTATGCAGACCACTATGAACGACAAGAGCACACCCCATGGGCGAACCGCGGCTTCGGCGCCTTGCGCATAGCGAAGGTAGAAATTGATCAGTGCCACAACGACCGCGGTCAAGTTGCCTAGCATGTGGTACCAGGCGTCGGACAAGGCGCGAATGCGCGGCTCGTTGAGGAAGTCGATAAATCCGGCTGTCGCAGCGAGAAGGGCCATTACTATGGCTGCCCCGATCAGCCACATCGATGCCCGTGCCCAGAAGGCATCGGCAGTCCCCCAGAAAACCAGGTCGGTGACAAACGCACCGACAAGAAACGCGACAGGAAAAGGTATCAGCATCGGGTGGAGGGGGTGAGTTCCTACTTTGGCGGTACTAACTGGATTCGTGGGCATGGAACGCCTCCGCGTAGCAAAGCTTAAATAAACGCTCAGATGCGGGTTTCGTTCCAAATAGAGACCGACCTGAACTGCTGTCGCGAAGCTCCGGCTGACTCTTTCACGCCACCTGCTATGGCCGTCGGCGTATTTCATCCAGCTATTTTTGCGTCACTCGGCGGCAGCACCCGCCACGCCCTTGCGTGTGGCTTCCAGCATCCGCCGCCGCGCCCTGAACACGCCCCATTGCTGGTCGACCAGCACGCCGATGAGGATCACCCCGCCCATGACGGCGAAGTTGAGCGAGGACGGGATGCCGAGCAGGTTGACGAGGTTCTGCAGCTCCTGCAGCAGCACGGTGCCGAGCAGGACGCCGATCAGCGAGCCTTCGCCGCCACGCAGCGAGAAGCCGCCGAGCACCGCGGCCGCGATGGCATAGAGCTCGTAGAACTGACCGTGGCTCGCCGGCGAGATCGAGCGTGTGTACATGGCGAAATAGATAGCTGACAGCGCCGTCAGCACGCCGCAGATAACATAGGCGGCCATGACGATGCGGCCGGTGCGGATGCCGGAATATTTCGCCGCTTCCTCGTTCTTGCCGATGGCATAGAGATAGCGCCCGAACACCGACCGGTGCAGCACCACCCACATGACGACGGCGATGACGATCAGCGCGATGAAGCTGTTCGGCACGCCCCAGGACCGCCCCGCCGTCAGGAACTCGAGTTCCGGGAAGTTCTGTCCGAAGGCAAAGCCGGCGGTGCCGTCGGCGGTATAGAAGCGCGCCACGCCGCGATAGATCAACAGGCCGCACAAAGTCACCACGAAAGGCTGCAATTTGAGCCGGGTGATCAGCCAGCCATGCGCCAGCCCGATGATGCCGCCGAGCACCAGGATCAGCGGCAGGGCGACCGGCCAGGCCATGCCGCGCGTGGCGATGAAGTCGATGAACAGCACGCCGAGCAGCGCAACCACCGAGCCGACCGACAATTCGATGCCACCGGTGATGATGACGAAGGCTTGGCCAATCGACAGGATGCCGAACAACCCGATCAGGTTCGAGGTGTTGGCGAGATTGATCGGCAGCAGGAAGCGTGGGTTGATGATTGCCACCACCGCGCCGACCACCAGGATCAGGATCAGCAGGCCGAGATCTTTCTTGCTCATCGTCTTCTCCCAGTGCCTGCGAACTACTTCGGCTGCTTGCCGACCGCCAGCAGCAGCACGTTTTCCTGGCTGAACCGGTCCTTGTCGAGAATGCCCGAGATCTGGCCTTCATGCATGACGGCAATGCGGTCGGAAACGCCGATCACCTCCTCCATGTCGCTGGAGATCATCAGCACGGCGACGCCGGCATCGGCCAGCGCCCGCATCAGCCCGTAGATCTCGGCCTTGGCGCCGATGTCGATACCGCGGGTCGGTTCGTCAAGAATCATCACCTTCGGCTTCATCGCCAGCCATTTGGCCAGCACGACCTTTTGCTGGTTGCCGCCGGACAGCGTGCCGGTGCGCGTCTGGACGGAGGGCGCCCTGATGCCGAGATCGGTCTTCTGCTTCTCGGCGGTGGCGGATTCCGCGCCGGCCGAGACCAGCGAGCGCCGCGAATGCGCCGGCAGATTGGGCAGCGAAATGTTCTGGGCAATCGACAGGTCGAGCAGGATGCCGGTCAGCTTGCGATCCTCGGGGACGAGGAAAATACCGTTGGCCACTGCGTCCGCGGCCGAACCAAGAACCAGATCTTTTCCGTCAAGCTGGAACGAGCCGCCAAAGCTCTTGTCGATGCCGAACAGGACGCGCGCCAGCTCCGTCCGGCCGGAGCCGACGAGACCGGCGAGGCCGAGGATCTCGCCATGCCTGACATCGAGGTCGACGGGCCGGTCGGGATAGGCAGCGGTGCGAATGGCCTTGACCGACAGCGCGACAGAGCCCGGCGGGCGCGCCGATTCCGCGGCCTTCTCGCGCTCCTTCAGCATGCGGCCGATCATCAGCTTGACCATCTGGTCGTGATTGATCGCGCTCTTCGGCAAGGTTCCGGCGAGCATTCCGTCCCTGAGCACGACGACGCGGTCGGCGACGCGCTCGACCTCGTGAAGGCGGTGCGAGATGAAAATGACACTGATGCCGTCTGCCTTGAGCGCCTTGATGACGCCGAGCAGCTTGTCGGTTTCGGCGATCGGCAGGCTCGAGGTCGGTTCGTCAAGGATAACCAGCCTTGCCTCGATCGACAGCGCCTTGGCGATCTCGACCATTTGCTGCTGCGCCAGCGACAGCGCCGACACCGGCGTATCGGCCGAGAAATTGGCGCCCACGCGTTTGAGCAGCGGCGCCGCCTGCGCTCGCAGCCTGGCGCGGTCGACGAGCTTGAGCGGCCCGGCGCGCAGCGGTTCGCGGCCAAAGAAGATATTGGCGGCCACGTCGAGGTTTTCGAACAGGTTGAGTTCCTGGTGGACGAAAGCGATGCCCGAGCCGATGCTCGCCTCGACAGTCAGCCCGTCATGGGCGACGCCATCGACGGTGATGGTGCCGGTGTCCGGCCTGGTCACGCCGCCGAGGATCTTCATCAGCGTCGATTTGCCGGCGCCGTTTTCGCCGACCAGGCCGATGACCTCGCCGGGCCTTACGTCCATCGAGAATCCGTCCAGCGCGACGACACCGGGATAGGTCTTGCGCACACCGTCGAGGCTCAGGAACGGAGCGGCCGTGGATGCAACGATGGATGGGTCGGAATAATTCATCACGCCTGACAGCAGCCGGTGAGCCGTTTGGTCTCAGACTGACGGGCCTCGCGAAGCCCGTCAATAGAACGCCGGCTCAAGGCGAACCTTGAGCCGGCGCAACCTAATTTGCTCAGTTTCCAGACATCGCCTTGAGGCTGGCGGCGTAGGCGTCGACATCGTCCTTGCCGATGATCTTGGTCGGGATGATGATCAGGCCATCGGCGGGAATGCCCGACTTATCGCCCTCGAGATAGGCAGCCATCAGCTTCATGCCCTGATATGCCCATTCGAAGGGCTGCTGCACGACGGTGGCGGCGACGGTGCCTTCCTTGACGCCGCCCAGCGTGATCGGATCGTCGTCGAAGCCGACGACGGTGATCTGGCCGAGCTTGCCGGCATCGCGCAGCGCTTCATAGATGCGCGGCGTGTTGTAGGAATAGAAGCCGACCATGCAGGTGACGTCGGGGCTGGCGACCAGCGCGTCCTCGACGTTCTTCTTGGCGCGAGCCTGATCGATGTCGTCGCCACGCACGTCGACCAATTCGATCTTGGTGCCGGCGAGACCTTCCTTCATGCCCTGGATGCGCTCCTTGGCGTTGTCGGCGCCGAGCAGGCCGACGAAGCCGAGGCACTTGCCGCCGTCAGGCATGGCCTTCTTGGCGATCTCTGCCGCCTGCTTGCCGGCATCGACATTGGACGAGCCAATATAGGCGACACGCTTGGTCTGCGGTGCGTCGCTGTCGGTGGTGAACAACGCCGTTTCCGAGGCGATCTTGTTCAGCCCGTCGGTCGACGTCTTGGGATCGACGGCCGAGACCATGATCGCCTTCACGCCGGCCGTCACCAGATCGTCCATCAGGCGCTGCTGGATGGCGACCGAGGACTGCTCCGGATATTTGAGCTCCAGATTGTAATTGGGCAGTTCGCCTTGAGCCTTCTTGACGCCGGCTTCGGCCGCCTTCCAGAAATCGGAAGCGCCGTTGACGACGAAGGCCAGTGTCGGCTTGTCGTCGGCCCGCGCAATTGCGCTGACGGACAGGCCGAGCAGCAGGGCCGCAGCGGCGACGGACGCATTTCGTATTACAGATTTCATATTCAACCTCCCATTTGACTTAGTAATTTTCGCTGATGATGAACGTGCCGACGCGGCTTGGACGCCCTCCTCCTCAGGGTTCCGGCAGCGAGGAACGACGCCATTCCAGCCGCGATCATCGACTTTAGAGACTCATTCGCCGTTCGTAAATAGTCCGATTTGTCTGACATTTCCCGAAACGGCAGGCGAACTTCGGCTGACGGGAACCGTCCGATACCAGGCTGGCTTGCATTCCGAACACGCACGGTCCGATGTCGTCCGGGCATGACGGATTGACGTTATAGGGATGCCAGATATTAGTAAAGAGTATTAGTGGATCGGGGGATCCTCGCCACAAAAGAGAGGTCTTCCAATCGTTGCCGCTTGGGATTGGCGACTAAATCGCGTAAGAGGGTAGATTATATCTATTAGTAGCGCTTTGCCTTATAAATGCGAAATTCGAGGGACTAACGACGTGAACGAACCACTTCGGGATGCGGTCCTTCAGGGTACCAGACGGCGAAAGCCGTCCGGGAAAAACCCCAAGGGCCGCGTCACCATGACCGACATCGCCAGGGCCGCAGGCTGTTCGCAGGCGACGGTCTCGTTCGTCCTCAACAACACGCCGGGCATAAGGCTGTCGCAGCAAACCCGAGAGCGGGTGATTGAGACCGCACGAACGCTGGGATATTCGCCGCCGGTGTTTTCTGCCTTGCGAGCCCCTGTTGCCGCATTCGGCGGGCTGGATGGCGTGATCGGCTTCGCAGTCGACCAACTGGCGACCAGCCCGGAGGCGGTCGTCGCCATTGAAGGGGCGCGGCAAGCCTCATGGAACGCCGGCAATGTGCTTTTGGTGGCGCAGACCATGGGCGACGAGGTGATGGAGCCTCGCGCCATCGCGGCGCTGACCAAGCGGGGCATTTCGGCGCTGATCTACATGACCATCTTCACCCGCGAGATCGTCGCGCCGGACTATCTCTACGGCCTCGACATTCCGGTCATCCTGCTCAACTGCTACACCGCCGACTATGCCTTCCCCGCCGTGGTGCCGAGCGAGATCGCCGGCGGCCAGAGCTCCACCCGCCACTTGATCGGCCATGGCCACCGGCGCATCGCCACCATTACCGGCGAGCCCTGGATGCAAGCGGCGCAGGACCGGCTGAAGGGTTACCGCCGGGCGCTGGCGACGGCCGACATCCCCTTCGACCCGGCGCTGGTCGTCGAAGGCGACTGGTCGGCGAGCGCCGGCTATGCCGCGACCGTCAAGCTCTTGGCGCTGAAGGACCGGCCGACCGCCATCTTCTGCCAGAACGACCGCACCGCGATCGGCTGCTACGAGGCGCTAAAGGAGGCCGGCCTGCACATCCCCCGGGATATTTCGGTGATCGGTTATGACGACGAGGAGATCGCGCGGCATCTGTTCCCGCCGCTGACGACGTCGATCCTGCCGCATATGGCGATGGGACAATGGGCGATCGAGCAGCTCGAAGTCCCCGCTGCTCCCGGTCGTGGCCGCTATCCCATCACCAAGCTCGAATGCCCGCTGGTGGAGCGGGAGTCGGTTGGCGCTCTGGCGGGCTGAGGCGAGAGCGCCGGCGATCGACAATGGCACAGGCTTGACATCGGGCCCGGCATATACCCGATTGATTTCATGAGATTGCAAAGCTGCTACAATTTTCAGGACTTCCGCCGGCTGGCAAAACAGCGCCTGCCAGGTCCGATCTTCAATTATATCGATGGCGGCGCGGACGACGAGACGACGCTGCGGCGCAACACGGCGGCGTTCGAGGACTGCGATCTCGTCCCCAACGTCCTTGCCGGCGTCGGACAGGTCGACATGTCGGTCACCGTCATGGGCCAGAAGCTGGCGATGCCGGTCTATTGTTCGCCGACGGCTCTCCAGCGACTGTTTCACCATAGCGGCGAGCGCGCCGTCGCCGCGGCGGCGGAGAAGTTCGGCACGATGTTCGGCGTCTCGTCGCTCGGCACGGTCAGCCTGGAGGAAGTCCGCAAGCACAGGACGCCGCAGGTCTATCAGTTCTATTTCCATAGGGATCGCGGCCTGAACCGCGCCATGATGGAGCGCGCCAAGGCGTCCGGCGTCGAGGTGATGATGCTGACGGTCGACAGCGTCACCGGCGGAAACCGCGAGCGTGACCTGCGGACCGGCTTTTCCATCCCATTTCGGCTTACGCCCGGCGGCATGATGCAGTTCGCGATCAAGCCGAGATGGGCTATCGACTATTTGACACACGAAAAGTTCAGCCTGCCGCAGTTGGACGGCCATATCGATCTCGGTGGCGGAGCGCTTTCCATCAGCCGCTATTTCACCGAGATCCTCGATCCATCGCTGGATTGGAAGGACGTCGAAGACATGGTCCACTTCTGGAACGGCCAGTTCTGCCTGAAGGGGATCATGAGCGTCGCCGATGCCAGAAAAGCCGTCGACATCGGCTGCACCGGTATCGTTCTGTCAAATCATGGCGGCAGGCAGCTGGACGGCTCGCGCAGCCCCTTCGACCAGCTGTCGGAGATCGTTGACGCGGTGGGCGACAAGATAGACGTCATCATCGACAGCGGCGTCCAGCGCGGCACGCATGTGCTGAAAGCCCTGTCGTTGGGCGCCAAGGCCGTCGGCGTCGGGCGCTACTATCTCTTCCCGCTGGCAGCCGCCGGACAGGCCGGCGTCGAACGGGCGCTCGGCCTGATGCGAACCG
This sequence comes from Mesorhizobium sp. M0954, assembly GCF_040319155.1. Taxonomy (NCBI): domain Bacteria; kingdom Pseudomonadati; phylum Pseudomonadota; class Alphaproteobacteria; order Hyphomicrobiales; family Phyllobacteriaceae; genus Mesorhizobium; species Mesorhizobium sp. M0954. The sequence goes on from NZ_JAMYNR010000006.1 coordinate 118,623, forward strand.
AGATCGAACGCGACATGCGGCTGATGGGATGCAGGTCGGTGGCAGAGCTTTCCAGGGGGAATGTGCGGTTTAGGTGATAGAGCCGGGAAGTGGCGCACGGCATAAGCTTTTCGAAGTGCGAAGCTATACCGACCTGCCGCCGCTGCTGCCGTCCGTTTCGAAGACAGCCTCGCCGGAAACAGCATCCGTATATCCGCCCTCAAGCTGCTGCAACGTATGCCGGAACCGATCAGGATTGCCTAGCATTTTGGGCCTGGCATCGACCATGTGCTGGAACGTGTCACACTCTCCAATCGAGAAGAAGGCGCCGTCTCCCGATTTGATGAGAGCCATTTTTCGCAATCCCTCGAAGTTGCGCGGAGCGCTGCTGAACAGTTCAACGAATTCGTCTTCACTACCCGGCTTGACCCGGAAGCGGACGCTGTTGAATGCCGTCATCTACGTTCCCTCGTGAAAGAACTGAAGAACCTCGAATTTGCGAAAGCCTAAGGCACCTCAAACCCTTCGAACAGGTGTACAGGAAAATCGGAAGGTTGGCTTCAGTCACCTCTGGCCGAAAGCCCCGTTTCTGGCGCTATTTTGCCAGGAAGAGGACGACGCTCGATCTCAATCGGTACGCCCTTCCGACCGGCAATGAAACGCGCTGTTAACGCCGTTCGCGGGTGACAGGATGTTGGCCGCAGTTCGAAGGTATAATCTGCGTCTCGCTGTCAGTTGCGGAGGCGAAAATGAATTTGCTTCGGATTGCGCTCTTGTGCACGGCCATGATCGACCTTGGAACGCCGGCTGTTCGCGCTGAGGATCGGCCTGTGCCGCAGAACAATAAAGCCGCAACAACGCAGCCGCCCGTTCATTGTGAAGGCCAAAATTGTCTCCCGCCGGCGAAAGATCCCGTGCAGGAATGCACTGGCCAGGATTGCACGCCAGGCCCGCCGACTGAACCGGCCCCGGAGATTAAGCAGGCCGACTGAGTCGCATCAGCGGACCATCCGCTCTTTGCAAGGACGGCGCTCACTCAAGGCAACCTTCCGGCCAGTGGCGGCAGGTTCTGTTACCTATGTCCCCGGGCCGTACATTGAGTTTAATGGCGCGCCCGAAGAGATTCGAACTCCTGACCCCCAGATTCGTAGTCTGGTGCTCTATCCAGCTGAGCTACGGGCGCGCAACAGGCCATGCTTTGCATAGCCCCGCGATCCGATCCTGGCGACCGGCCGCGAATGTGAGCTGTTCCCTAGCGACTGAATTTGCGAAAAGCAAGCCGATCCTGGCCAAAAGTTTTGCCGTCATGTTTTGCCGTCATGCGCCGGCCGGCGAAGGCAAGATCGCGTCACGCGGCGGCCGAGCCGATAGGTCGTCGTCTTGGATCAGTCATTTGCTAATCGGAACGGCCCGTAACGGAACACGCCGTTGCACGGCGGCCGAGCCGATGGCTCGTAGTCTCGGACCAACCATTTGCGAATTGAAACGGTCCGTAACGAAACGGTTCGTTACGCCGGGCGGCGCAGACCGTTGCGGGCCTGGTCGAGCCGGACCGGCTGGTCGGGAATGGTGACGGCGAATGTGGTGCGACCGCCGATCGATTCGACCAGCTCCACCGTGCCGCCATGGGCGCGGATCAATTCATGGGCGATCGCCAGGCCAAGGCCGGTGCCACCGCTGCGGGCCGAGCCGCGAAATGCCGCGAACAGGTTTTCGCGCGCCTTTGGCGGCAGGCCGGGGCCGGTGTCGGTGACGACGATGCGGCTGACGCTGCCGATGCGCTCGGCCGATATGGTCAGGCGGCGCACCACGGCGCTCTCGGTGTCCGCCGCCATCGCCTGCACGGCGTTGCGGCTAAGATTGGTGAGCACGCGGAACAGCTGGTCGGAATCGGCATCGACCTCGAGCACCGGGTCGACGGCGTTGACGAATTCGATGCCGCATTCGATGTCGAGCAGGCCCTGGACGTCTTCGACCAGCTGGCGCAGCCGCAGTCTGCGGCGCGACGGCGGCGGCTCCTGGGTGCGGCCATAGGCCAGCACGCCCTCCGAGTAGGACACCGCACGGTCGAGCGCGCGCAGCAGTTTTGGCGCGAACGCCTGCACGGTCGGGTCCTTGACCTGGCGCAGGCGGTCCGACATGAGCTGCGCCGAGGCGAGGATGTTGCGCATGTCGTGGTTGATCTTCGACACGGCCAGGCCGAGATCGGCCAGGTGCTTCTGCTCGGTCAGCATCTTCTGCAGCCGCTCCTGCATCTGCGACAGCTCGCGTTCGGCGACGCCGATCTCGTCGGCCCGGGCGGCGGGGTGAATGATGCGGCCGGGATCGTCGGGCGCCTCGGAAAAGGACAGCATCGAGCGTGTCATCGTCCTGATCGGGCCGATCATGATCAGGTCTATCGCGGCGTAGACCAGCATGGCGGTGAACAGCGAGATCAGCAGCGAGACGAAGGCGACGTTGCGCGAATAGATCAGCATGGCATTGCGCAGGCGGTGGTCGGGCATGATCAGCTCGAATTCTTTGTCGCTGTCGCCGACCGGCCCGAAAACGCGCAGCATCCGCTTGCCGCCGAAAAACAGCGTGTCCAGCGCGCCGGTCATACCCTTGATCATGCCGACATTGGCGATATCGATATGCTCGTCGACCTGCGGCGGCATTTCGGCCACGACCAGAAGCCGCGAGACGCCGCCGTCGCGCACGGCGATCGCCTTGGCGCCGATCGCCATCAGTACGTCGTTCTGGGCGGCACGCGACAGCGAGGCAGGTTCGCCCTGCACCAGGACGATGGAAACCGCGGCGGCGGTGCTCAGCCTCTCCTTCAGCCAACTCAGCCTGTAGCTGGCGATCCAGGGCACGAAGATGAGAATTTCGGCCAACAGCACGAAGACGATGGTGAGCAGCAGCAACTTGGTCGACAGGCCGCGCGCCAGCGGCACCCTGCGGGTGGCGGCCTTCGCCTGGGCGATGCTTTCGTCGGTTGCTGGGACTTCACTCATGCTCGTCGTCACGGCTGCCTGTCATCACGGCTGCTTGTCTTAGGGACTGCTCGTCTTCACGATCGCTTGATCGGGTGAGATTAGGCGATTGCGGCTTTTTTGCCAAATTCATCCTTGGTCGAAGCCGGACAAAGGGCCGCAAGGCTTCGATGCCGGTCCGACACGCTGGATTGACTTCCAAAACCCTTCTTTCTATAAGCCCGCTCACGCTCGGGCCATTCGTCCCGGCGCGGTTTCGATCGCGCCAAAACCGGCCCGGCAAAGCTCCTGTTACAAAGTGACAGAATCAAGAAGGGCCGCACCCCGCGGTATTTAAACAAATGAAGCGTACTTACCAGCCGTCCAAACTCGTCCGCAAACGCAGGCACGGTTTCCGCGCCCGCATGGCCACCAAAGGTGGCCGCGGCGTCGTCGCAGCCCGCCGCAACCGCGGCCGCAAGCGTCTCAGCGCCTGAGCACCAAGCGAGAGACAAGATCGTTGCCCGCAACCGGCAAGCCAACGGGTGCCCATCCCAAGCGGCTTCTGAAGCGCGCGGAATTCCTGGCTGTCCGCCGCGGCGAAAAGCGCCGCGGGCGGCTTTTCCTCGTCGAGGTCCTGGGCCGCGGCGACAGCGAGGCGCCGCGCGTCGGCTACACCGTCACCAGGAAGGTCGGCAACGCCGTCGTTCGCAACCGCGTCCGGCGGCGGCTGAGAGAAGCCGTGCGCACGCATGCCGCGGATGACATGGCGCCGGGCAATGATTATGTCATCGTCGGGCGCGAAGACGTGCTTACCACTCCGTTCGGCCAGTTGAAGGCCGAACTCTCCCGCAGATTGCGTGGAACACGATAGGCCAAGGGCTTCGATGGAAAACAACCGCAACTTCTTCATCACCATCGCACTGTCGGTGCTGATCCTGGCGCTTTGGCAATATTTTTATGTGATGCCGCGCAGCGAGATGCAGCGCGAAGCCGCCCGCATCGAAGAGCAGCGCGTGGCGGAGCAGAAGAAGGCCGCCCAAGGCACCAGCCCGGGCGCCAGCGAAACACCGGTGCAGCCGGGCGCCATTCCGAACGCGCCTGGCGGCGAAGCCGTCACCGCGGCCGGCCGCGACCAGGCGATTGCCTCGACCAGCCGCGTCAAGATCGACACGCCGAGCCTCGAAGGCTCGATCAACCTCATCGGTGCGCGCCTCGACGACCTCCGGCTCAAGCACTACACGGAGACGGTCGACAAGACTTCGCCCGAGATCGCGTTGCTCAACCCGGCGTCCCTGCCGAACGGCTATTTCGCCGAGATCGGCTTTTCCGGCACGCCGGATGTGGGCAGGCTGCCCGGCCCTGACACGGTCTGGCAGACCGACGGCAATGCGACTCTGACGCCAGCGACGCCGGTCACGCTGACCTTCACCAATGACAAGGGCCTGACCTTCAAGCGCACCTTCTCTGTCGACAGCCAATATATGTTCACCGTGTCCGACACGGTCCAGAATGGGGGCTCGGCACCCGCGACGTTGTCGAACTATGGCCGCGTCACCCGTTTCGACAAGCCGGCTATCGCCAGCACTTATGTGCTGCACGAGGGCCTGATCGGTGTTACCGGCAGCGAAGGCCTGCAAGAGTACAAATACTCCAAGGTCGAATCGGAGAGAGAATTCAAGCCAGGCAAGTCGACCGACGGCTGGCTCGGCATCACCGATAAATACTGGGCGGTGACCCTGGTGCCGCCGAGCGGCCGCGAATTTCAGCCCAAATTCTCTTATTTCGAGTTCAAGAGCGGGCCCCATCCGCACAGCTACCAGTCCGATTTCCTGTCCGATCCGGTCACGATCGCTCCCGGGCAATCGACGACCGTGGAATCGGAGATATTCGCCGGCGCCAAGGAAGTTTCGACGATCAACGCCTATGAAAAGGACCGTCATATCCGCCAGTTCGACCTTCTGATCGACTGGGGCTGGTTCTATTTCATCACCAAGCCGATGTTCTGGCTGATCGACACGCTCTACAAATTCTTCGGCAATTTCGGTCTGGCGATCCTCGCCACCACCGTCATTGTCAAGGCGCTGTTCTTCCCGCTCGCCAACAAGTCCTATGCGTCGATGGCGAACATGAAGAAGGTGCAGCCCAAGATGCTCGAGATCCGCGAGAAATACACGGACGACAAGATGAAGCAGCAGCAGGCGATGATGGAGCTCTACAAGACCGAGAAGATCAATCCGCTCGCCGGCTGCTGGCCGGTGGCATTGCAGATCCCGGTGTTCTTCTCGCTCTACAAGGTGCTCTACATCACCATCGAGATGCGGCACGCGCCGTTCTTCGGCTGGATCCAGGATCTGGCGGCGCCGGACCCGACATCGATTTTCAACCTGTTCGGGCTGATCCCCATTACCTTGCCGCACATGCTGATGATCGGCGTCTGGCCGCTGATCATGGGCGTGACGATGTTCCTGCAGATGCGCATGAACCCGACGCCGCCGGACCCGACTCAGGCGGCGATCTTCACGTGGATGCCCGTGATCTTCACCTTCATGATGGCGGGTTTTCCGGCCGGCCTCGTCATCTACTGGGCCTGGAACAACACGCTGTCGATCCTGCAGCAGGGCGTGATCATGAAGCGGCAGGGCGCCAAGATCGAATTGTGGGACAATCTGGTCGCGCTGTTCCGCAAGAAACCGTCGCCGGCGGAATAGCCGGCGCTCCGATAGTGCGAAACCAGAAAGCCCCGGTTCGTCCGGGGCTTTTTGCACAGGCTGCCCGCCTGGATTAAGCGATTGGTACTGCCGGACGGATCGCGCTATTTTGACCTGGCTGGCAGTTGCCCGACGGAGCTCGATATGACCGGACCCAATCCATCGATCAAGCATCCGATCCCGTTGCACACGCGCGTCGGCTTTCTGAAGCCGCTGGTGACGGCGCCGAATATCGAGATCGGCGACTTCACCTATTATGACGACCCTGACGGACCCGACAAATTCGCCGAAAAATGCGTGCTGCATCATTATCCGTTCATCGGCGACAGGCTGATCATCGGCAAGTTCTGCGCCATTGCCGAAGGCGCGCGCTTCATCATGAACGGCGCCAATCACGCCATGTCCGGCTTTTCGACCTATCCGTTCAACATCTTTGGTCACGGCTGGGAGGAAGGTTTCGACCCGGCGACATGGTCGAAGGAGGTGCGTGGCGACACAATCGTCGGCAACGACGTCTGGATCGGCATGGAAGCGGTTATGCTGCCGGGCGTGAAGATCGGCGACGGCGCCATCGTCGCGGCAAAGTCGGTGGTGACGCACGATGTGCCGGCCTATGCGATCGTCGCCGGCAATCCGGCCAAAGTGGTGAAGATGCGCTTCGATGACAGGACCATCCGGCGGCTGCTGGCGCTGGCGTGGTGGCACTGGCCAGTGGAAAAGATCAGCCGCAATCTCGATGCCATTCGTGGCAGCAACATTTTTCTTCTGGAGGCGGCGGTTTGAACGCGTTGAACAAGACCACGATCGGCATCGAATTGTTCACGCGAGCCTGGATCTTCATCCGCGGCGTGCCGGCGATGAAATTCCTGCCGCCGGAGGGACCGCCCGAGATCGCCTTTGCCGGCCGCTCCAATGTCGGCAAATCGTCGCTGATCAACGCGCTGGTCAACCAGAAGGGGCTGGCGCGCACCTCCAACACACCGGGCCGCACGCAAGAGCTCAACTATTTCGTGCCGGGCGGATTTTCGGGAGAGGGCGCCGACCTGCCGCCGATGGCGCTGGTCGACATGCCGGGCTATGGCTACGCCACGGCGCCGAAGGAAAAGGTCGACGAGTGGACGAAGCTCGTGTTCGACTATCTCAAGGGCCGGGTGACGCTGAAGCGCGTCTACGTGCTGATCGATGCCCGCCATGGCATCAAGGCCAAGGACGACGAGGTGCTGTCGCTGCTCGACAAGGCGGCGGTGTCGTATCAGATCGTGCTGACCAAGACCGACAAGATCAAAGCGGCGGGGGTACCGCGGCTGATCGAGGAAACGCTCCAGAAGATCAAGAAACGCCCGGCGGCATTTCCCTTCGTGCTCGCCACGTCGTCGGAAAAGAGCGAGGGTCTCGAGGAACTGCGTGCGGCGATCGTGCTCGCCGCCAATGGCGGATAGGCCACCGACCCTGGCAGCCTGTCAGGCGGGGCTGGAGGCCCGTTCCTGCTCTGCAAGCTGTTCGGTGCCGTAGGCCTTCAGGAACACATCGACGCCCGACCTGACGATGTGTTCGATCTCGGCCACACTTGGCGCCTTGGTGCGATAGGCGAAAATGCACTGGCGGAAAAGACCGGCCAGACACAGTTCGGTGAACTGATAGGCGGCAAGCTCGACGTCGTCGATCTTCAGCAGGCCGCGTTCGATAGCCATGTTGAGGAAAACGACGACCCTGTCATGGCCACGCTTCGGGCCGCGTTCGTAGAACCGGGCACCAAGCTCCGGGATGCGTTCCGACGCGCCGATCACCGTCCGCTGCGCCAGGATGACCCGCGCCGAAGTGATCTTCATGGACAGCACGATGCCGAACTTCACCAACGTCTGGCGAAGGTCGCCGATCTGGTCGAGCACCTCATACATGTTCTTGAAAATCGTGCCGCGCTCTTCCTCGATCAGCGCTTCGAAGAGCTCTTCCTTGTTGGCGAAGTAGACATAGATGGTGCCCTTGGACACGCCGGCCTCGCGCGTAATGTCGTTCATCGACGCGGCTTCGAAGCCCTTTTCGATGAAGACACGGCGCGCACCGTCGATGATCTGGCTGCGCTTGACCGGGTCTTGACCCGCGGCCGGGCGGCCGCGCGGCAGGCTGTCCAGCAGATCGCACTGGTCCTTGCCAGCGCTGGGCAATGGGCCTGAATCAGGCAAAGGAGCGGCCTTGGGGGCTTCGGCCATAATGTCACACCTCGTAAAATAATTCGAACCATCCGGTTCGATTGCTCTTGATATGGTCCTCTTTAAGCGCTAAGTCAACGCCGAGATCGAACCGAACGGTTCAGTCTGACAAAATTCAGCGCCAGTTAATTTAGAGAGATATCATGTCCTCGAACGCGCCCACCAGTGCCGAAGTCCGCCCCTTCCCCAGTGCCAAGGTCCAGCCTGCGATCGAAGCGCCGGAAACCCCTCTCAAGCCCGCCGACGTCACCCCGCTGGCTCCCGCCAAGAAGAAGCGCTCGACGCGCTCGATGTTGTTGCCCATCATCGGCCTGGCCCTGCTGGGCGCCGGCGCCTGGTATGGCTATGATTACTGGACCGACGGGCGCTTCATGATCACGACTGACGATGCCTATGTCCAGGCCGACACCGCGTTCATCTCGCCAAAAATCTCGGGTTATGTCGATCAGGTCAAAGTGACCGAGAACCAGCAGGTGAAGGCCGGCGACCCGCTGCTGATCGTCGATGACGGTGACTACAAGATAGCCGTTGCTCAGGCCGAGGCGCAGATCGCCACGTTGAGCAAGACGCTCGACCGCATCGATGCCCAGACCGAGGCGGCGCGCGCCTCGCTCAAGCAGGCGCAGGCGCAGAAGACCGCCGACCAGGCCGCGGCCGATAATGCGAAGCGAGCTCAGGTTCGTGCCGCCCAGTTGCTCAAGACCCGCGTCGGTACCCAGGCCCAGTTGGACGATGCCCAGACGGCGGTCGAGCAAGCCAATGCCGCACTAGCCGGCGCCGACGCGCAGATCGCGGCGGCTCAGGCGAATATCGGCGTGCTCCAGGCGCAGCGGGCGGAATCGGCAAGCACGCTGGGCTCGCTGCAGCTTGCCCACGACAAGGCGGTGCGGGATCTGTCCTTCACCGTGCTGCGCGCACCCTATGACGGCGTGGTCGGCAACCGCTCGGTCGAGCAGGGCGACCTGATCAGCCCCGGACAGAAGCTCGCCGTCATCGTGCCAATGGACAAGCTCTACATCGTCGCCAACTTCAAGGAGACCCAGCTTGCCCGGCTGGTGCCTGGTGAAAAGGTCAGAGTGTCGGTCGACGCGATCGACGGTCAGGACATCGAGGGTACCGTGTCGTCGCTGGCCCCGGCTTCGGGAGCAGTGTTCTCGCTGCTGCCGCCGGAAAACGCCACAGGCAATTTCACCAAGGTGGTGCAGCGCGTTCCGGTTCGCATTGACGTGCCCGCGGATGTGTTGAAGACGGGCAAGCTGCGCGCCGGCCTGAGCGTCGTCGTCGCCGTCGACAGCCGCACCGCGCCTTCGGCATCGAAGTAAAGCGGAACCGGGAGCAAGGGTCATGGCGACCGCAACCCTAACTGCAGGATCGGCGCCGGCGCCAGCCATGCCGGTGCCGGTCGACCACATCTCGACGCGCCGCGTCATCGCCTTCCTGGCAATGGTGTTCGGCATGTTCATGGCCATCCTGGACATCCAGATCGTCTCGGCCTCGCTGGCCGAGATCCAGGCGGGCCTGAGCGCCAGTTCGGACGAGATTCCGTGGGTGCAGACGGCGTATCTGATTGCCGAGGTGGTGATGATCCCGCTGTCGGGCTTCCTCAGCCGGATGCTGTCGACGCGGGTGCTGTTCACTATCTCGGCGGCAGGTTTCACCGCGGCCAGCGCGCTGGCGGCGACCGCAACCAATATCGACCAGATGATCGTCTACCGCGCCGTGCAGGGCTTCATCGGCGGCGGCATGATCCCGAGCGTCTTTGCAGCCGCCTTCACCATCTTCCCGCCGTCGCGTCGCGCCATCGTCTCGCCGATGATCGGTCTGGTGGCGACGCTGGCGCCAACCATCGGCCCGACCGTCGGCGGCTATATCAGCCATGCCATGTCCTGGCACTGGCTGTTCCTGGTCAACGTCGTGCCCGGCATTCTGGTGACGACGGCCGCCTGGTCGCTGATCGACTTCGACAAACCCAATCTCAAGCTGTTCAGCAAGTTCGACTGGTGGGGGCTTGCCGGCATGGCCGCCTTCCTGGGCTGCATGGAATATGTGCTGGAGGAAGGTCCCAACAACGACTGGCTGCAGGATCAGGCGGTGTTCATCTGCGCCGTCATCATGACTTTCGGCGCGGTGCTGTTCTTCTGGCGCGTGTTCACCGCCGAGGAGCCGATTGTCGACCTGAGGGCTTTCAGCAATATCAATTTTGCCTTCGGCTCGTTGTTCTCCTTCGTCGTCGGCATCGGCCTCTACGGTCTGACCTATCTTTATCCGGTGTTCCTGGGGCGGATCCGCGGCTACGATTCGATGATGATCGGCGAGGCGCTGTTCGTCAGCGGCCTGGCCATGTTCTTCACTGCGCCGATCTCCGGCATCCTGTCGAACAAGATGGACCCGCGCATCATGATGATGATCGGCTTCTTCGGCTTCGCCACGGGGACCTGGTGGATGACGCATCTCACCGCCGACTGGGATTTCTATGAACTGCTGATCCCGCAGATCCTGCGCGGCTGCTCGATGATGCTTTGCATGGTGCCAATCAACAACATTGCGCTCGGAACCTTGCCGCCGGAGCGGCTGAAGAATGCGTCTGGCCTGTTCAACCTGACCCGCAATCTCGGCGGCGCCGTCGGCCTGGCAATCATCAACACCGTGCTGATCGACCGCAATGCCTTCCACTACGCCAGGCTCTCCGAGCACGTGCAATGGGGAAGTGCCGCTGCGCAGCAGAAGCTGCAGAACATGACGCTCAACTTCGAGCAGACCGCCGGGCTCGACGCCTCCAAGGCGGCCATCTCCAAACTGTCAGGCATGGTCCAGCAGCAGGCGTCGCTGCTGTCGTTCATGGACGTATTCTTCATGCTGACGGTTTTGTTCGCGACGCTTGGGCTCTTCACCCTGGTGATCCGCAAGCCAGCCGCTCAAGGCGGCGGTGGCGGAGGCCATTGAGGCGCGCTGGATCCCCCGCCTGGCGCCCTCGCGCATGACCCCGAAAAGCGATTTTCGGGGTCATGCGCAAAATCAACCATTACGAAGTCCTCTCGCGCTCCGACAAAGTCAGGGTCGCAGCCGTCCTCACGCCGTCGCCGGCTTGAAGGTCAAGGCAACGCCATTGATGCAGTGTCGCAACCCGGTCGGCGGCGGACCGTCGTCGAATACGTGGCCGAGATGGCCGCCGCAGCGGCGACAATGGACCTCCGTGCGGGTCATGCCCAAAGACCTGTCCACGGTCTTGCCGACGGAATTCGGGATTTCCTGCCAGAAGCTCGGCCAGCCTGTGCCGGAATCGAACTTGGTCTCTGACGAATAGACCGGCAGGCCGCAGCCGGCGCAAGCGAAGATGCCTTTGCGGTGCTCGTTGAGCAGCGGACTGGTGCCCGGGTATTCCGTGCCCTCCTTGCGCAGCACATTGAAGGCCGCGTCGGACAGGATGGCGCGCCACTCGGCTTCGGTCTTGGTAACCTCGAAAGTCTCAGCCGCGCGTGCATCCTGGGCTCCGCCCATGCGCAGCGCGGTGGCGCCTGCGACAACGCCAATGGCTGCCGCACCACTCAAAAGAAGCTCGCGACGGTTCATGGCCATTCCTCCTGTCATCGCTTGTGCCAAATTCGACCGCCACACGGAAATCAAAAGCCGGTGACGATCGCTGTCCTCAAAGCGGGACTCCGCGCCTATCCACATCTTGCGTGAACGGCGCGGAGCGTGCGCAGGGAGGCCCTTAGCGATATCTTCGCCGGCAGCGTGCGTTTGTTACATCTTCGGCAGGAGAACCTTGTCGACGACGTGGATGACGCCGTTGGACTGCTCGACATCGGCGATCGTCACATTGGCGACGTTGCCGTTCTCGTCGGTCACGGTGACCTTGCCGCCGTCGGCCTTGAGCGACAGTTCGCAACCACCGACCGTCTTCACCTTGTGGGTGCCGCCGTCGTTCTTGACCATCTTGGCGACGTCGGCGGCCATCGCTTTGGCGCCGATGACATGGCAAGTCAGGATCTTGACGAGCTTGTCCTTGTTTTCAGGCCTGAGCAGCGTCTCCACCGTGCCGGCTGGAAGTGCCGCAAAGGCCTCGTTGGTCGGCGCGAACACAGTGAAGGGGCCAGCGCTTTGCAGTGTATCGACCAGGCCGCCTGCCTTGACGGCAGCGACCAGCGTCGTGTGGTCCTTCGAGTTGACAGCATTTTCGACGATGTTTTTCTGGGCATACATGGCGGCGCCGCCGACCATCGGATTTTGAGCATAGGCAATGGTGGCGAGCGCGGAAATGGCGACCGTGCCGGCAAGCAAAAGGGTGGCGAATTTACGCATGATTTCAATCTCCTCTGGTTATCGTTCCCCTCATTTGGGAACGCAAGGAGATACGCGATAGAAATGCTGGAGTTTCGCCCTCTCCGCAAAAAAATATTTGCCGCTGCAATTTGCCGGGCTCGGATCGACAGCCGCCAACAAGCTTTGCAGGCGTCTACATCGCGGGAGATAGATTTCAGGTCTGCTTCCAGAGATGAGAAGTGGTCAGATGCTCTTCAGATCGCCCGCTGCGACCACCGGTCCAGTCGGCGCGCCGGTCGGTGAACCGCCGGCAGGCTCAACGCTGACCGCAAGCACGGCGCCTTGCGCCAATTTCTCCTGGACGGCGGGCGGGATGGCCAAATGCGCGGTCGCACCGGCCGGGATGACGCCCATCGACACCGGCGCCTTCTTGCCTTCTATCATCCACAGTTCGAAGTCCTTGCCGGCGGCCCGCTCGCCGGAAACGTGAGAAAGACCGACCTCGTGACGGGCGGCATCGTAGACGACGAGATATTTGACGTCGCTGCCTTCGGCCGCCAGCGAGGCGACAAGCCGCGCCTGCGGCGGTTCGGTGGACGGGCGGAGGTAAGGCACGGCGATGTAGATCGCCAGCGCCGCAATGGCGGCGGCGGCAAGACCGCGCCAGAAGCCAAGGCTCGACCACAGGCCGGCGCGCGGCTCTGCAGCGAAAAGCCGGCGGTCCAATGCTTCCTTGACCCTGATCGGAGGCTCTGTCTCCGGATAGGCGGCGGCCATCGGCGAAAGATGCGCCTCCCAGGCATCGACAAGGCGCGCGAAGGCGGCGTCCGCATCGATGCGGCGCGACGCGATCTCGCGTTCATCGGCGGCCAGAACGCCAAGAACGTATTCGGCGGCGAACAGGTCGTCGCCCCCACGTTCCGGTCCATTGTCGTCAGCCAGCGTCATCTTTCCAGGCATTCTCTCAGTTTCAACAGGCCGCGCCGCAGCCAGGTCCGCATCGTGTTCAGCGGTACGCCATAGCGCTCCGCCAGTTCGGCATAGCTTTTGCCATCCAGATAGGCGCCCCGGACGGCCGCCGCCCGGTCCTTCTCCAATTCCTCGAGACAATGGTAGATGCGTTCGGACTCACCGCCCGCCACGGCCATGGCCTCCGGCCCCGGCGCCGGATCGGCCACGTCGAGCGCGGCATCGATATAGGCGGCAGGCTCTCGCCGCGCCCTGATCCGATCGATCGCATGATTGCGCGCAATGGCCACCAGCCAGGAGATCGGGCTCAGATCCGAAACGGCGAAACGGTCCGCCTTCGTCCATATCTTGACGAAGACCTCTTGAAGCGCTTCTTCAGCATCTCCCCGATCCTTCAATACACGAAGGCAGACGCCGAAAAGTTTCGCGCTGGTCTGCCGGTAGAGCAGATCGAACGCAGCCCGGTCCTTCATCGAAGTCCGGACAATCAGGTTGCTGATGTCCTGCGGCGTCATCCGCCGCCAAATTAGGCGATTGCAATGCATTTGCAACGACTGAAATGGTCTTGCGCACCGGCAGCGCCAGCGTCGATTGCCAATGAAATCGCCGCCCGCTAGCTTGCAATGAGCGGGAGGGCGACCATGTCGATCGAGCGGGTTCTGTGGGAGCATGACGCAACCGGCCAGGCCGCACTCGTGCACAAGGGAGAGATCACACCGCAAGATCTCGTCGATGCGGCGATCGCCCGGGCCGAGGCCACCCTGCCCGAGATCAACGCCATCGCCGAACCGCTTTTTGAGGCGGCGCGGGCGCGAGCGAAAACCGTCGACCACAAGCTGCCGCTTGCCGGAGTGCCCTTTGCGCTGAAGGACCTCGGCATCGCCATGAAAGGCGTGCCGACGCATGGCGGCAGCCGCATCCCAGCTTTCACCCCCGATTTCAGTTCGGTGATGACGGAACGCTATCTGGCCGCCGGCCTGATCCCGATCGCCACCAGCACCGCACCCGAACACGGGCTGAGGCTGGTGACCGAGTCGGTGGCTTACGGCGTCACCCGCAATCCATGGAACACCGCGCATACGACCGGCGGTTCCTCGGGCGGTGCGGCTGCGCTGGTCGCGGCCGGCGTCGTGCCGGTGGCGCATGCCTCGGATGGCGGCGGCTCGATCAGGGTGCCTGCCGCTTGCACCGGGCTGGTCGGGCTGAAAACCTCGCGCGGCCGCGTACCCTTGACGCCGCTCGTCACCGAAAGCTGGTACGGCTTCGTCGTCGACCATGCGTTGGCCCGCTCCGTGCGCGATACGGCCCTGCTGCTCGACCTGACCCACGGGCCCGACCCGCTGTCGCCCTACGCGGCACCCTCGCCGAACGGCAGTTTCACTGCGGCCGCCGGGCGCGATCCGGGCAAGCTCAAGCTCGCCTTCTATCGAAAATCGCCGCTCGGCTTGCCGATATCCGAAGAGACGTTGAAAGCTCTGGATGCGGCGATTGCGCTGGCGCGCGAAGGCGGGCACGGCGTCGAGGAGATCGACCTGCCCTATATCGATCGTGATTTCATCGCCGATTTCGCCAGAACCGTCGCCGCGGCGGTGGCCGGCACGATGCGTGGCGAGGCCTTGCGCGTCGGCCGCTCCATCTCAGGCGACATCGAACGCGCCACGCGCGTGATGAGCCGGTTCGGTGAAATCCTCTCGGCCGGCGAAATCTATGCCGGCCTGCAGCGGCTGCACGCAACCTCGCGCCGGCTTATCACCGAAACCGCGCACTATGATGCAGTGCTGATGCCTGTCATCGCGCACCCGCCGCTCGCCTGCGGCACCATGGACCCGAAAGGCGCCGACGAATTCATCGAGAATGTCCTGGACAGACTGCGCCTCGCCGGCCTGCTGAAGTTCAAGCCGCTATTCGGCCAGCTGATGGACAAGAGCCTGTGGTTCACCCACTGGCCGGCGATCCAGAACGTCAGCGGGCAACCGTCGATCACGCTTCCGGTTTACGTCACCGATGCCGGCCTGCCGCTCGGCGTCCAGGCCGCCGGCCGCCCCGGCGACGAGGAAACGCTTTTGTCGTTCGCCGCGCAGATGGAAAGGATCTCGGGCTGGCTGGGCCGACGGGCGCCGCTGCAGCGGCCGGCATAGGCGGTGATTTGATCGATCGTGACAGCAAAGCCGTTTGCCCCGTCGTCTAATTCCCGCTAAGACGCCGCCGTTCATGCCAAGCTGGGAACCACGCCGATGACGGATGTCGCCGCCACCGCCGAAATGCAGGCCGCGCTGCTTTCAAGGGCGCTGCCCTACATGCAGCGCTACGAGAACAAGACGGTCGTGGTGAAATATGGCGGCCACGCGATGGGCGACATCGCGCTCGGCAAGGCTTTCGCCCGCGACATCGCACTTTTGAAACAATCCGGCGTCAACCCGATCGTCGTGCATGGCGGCGGGCCGCAGATCGGCGCCATGCTCGCCAAGATGGGCATCGAATCCAAATTCGAGGGCGGCTTGCGCGTCACCGACCAGAAAACCGTCGAGATTGTCGAGATGGTGCTGGCCGGGTCGATCAACAAGGAGATCGTCGCGCTGATCAATGCCGAGGGCGAGTGGGCGATCGGCCTGTGCGGCAAGGACGGCAACATGGTGTTTGCCGAAAAGGCACGAAAGACCATGATCGATCCGGATTCCAACATCGAACGGGTGCTCGACCTGGGCTTCGTTGGTGAGCCTGTCGAGGTCGACCGCACATTGCTCGACCTCCTGGCGCGGTCCGAAATGATCCCGGTGCTGGCGCCGGTGGCGCCCGGCCGCGACGGCCATACCTACAACATCAACGCCGACACTTTTGCCGGCGCCATCGCCGGCGCCTGCCAGGCGACGCGCCTGCTGTTCCTTACCGACGTGCCCGGCGTGCTCGACAAGGACAAGAAGCTGATCGACGAGCTGACCGTGGCCGAGGCCAAGGCCCTGATCAAGGATGGCACGGTCTCGGGCGGCATGATCCCCAAAGTCGAGACCTGCATCGAGGCAATCGAGCGCGGCGTCGCAGGCGTCGTCATCCTCAACGGCAAGACGCCGCATGCGGTGCTGCTCGAGCTGTTCACCGAACACGGCGCCGGCACGCTGATCGTGCCGTGAGGCCGGGTGTCTGAGGGGCTCAAGCGTTTGGCGAAATAGCGGTCACGGACTTACGCGGCAGGCGTTCGACAACCATCGATTCCTCTTCCTCGTCTTGCGGCGCGCCCCAGAATTCGGCGAGCGTCGGGCCATTTTTGAGGCGGCGGTCGCGGACCAGAAAGCCCCAGACTTCGCGAAACCAGACGCGGCGGCCCATTCTGGTGTACCAGCGCATCGAATGCCTTTGCTCCGGATCCTTGTGGAACAGGATGCGCGCCAAGGCCTTGGGCCGCGACTGCACCGCCAGTTCGATCAGCTTGACGGCGAAGAACAGCATCCACGGCTTGAGGCGGGTCATCCGCAGGACCTGGTGCTTGTAGTCCCACAGGCGGGCGTCCAGCTGGATCACCTTGCGGTCCCTGGCAATCCTGAAGAACGGCGTCCAGCGATGCGGCGTCACATAGAGCGCCTGGATCTGGTCGGGGTCATAAGCGATCAGCTGGCGGAAGCCGCGCCAGAGGTCGCGCAAACTTTCGTCCTCGAAACCGGCCACCCAGGTCGCCATTGACAAGATACCGTTGAGGCGCAGCAGCCGTATCGCCTCGCGGTCGGACGAGGTGCTGCCGCCCTTGCGGATCAATGCAAGCGTCTGCTCGTCGGTATTTTCCATGCCAAGCAGCCAGCGGATGACGCCGGCCTGGCGATAGAGATGCAGGCTGTCGGCGTCGCGGACGATGTCATCGGCGCGGGTGGAGCCGACGATCAGCACCGGCATATTCTCGGCGATCATCGCATCGAGAAAGGCGCGCCAGGCTTTTTTGGACGACGTCGGGTTCTCGTCGGCAAGGTTGATCAGCTCGACGCCATGCTCGCGGTACAGCCAGGCAGTCTCCCGCGCGAACTTCCCGGGGTCGCGGTGCCGCCAGCGCGTCCAGAAGCCGCGCTGGCCGCAATAATTGCACAGATGCGGACAGCCTCGCGAGAACTGCATGACCACCGCGCGCTTGCCTCCCCAATAGCTGTAGCGACTGAAATCGATCAGTTCCCAGCCGATGCGGTAGTCGTCCAGGTTGGTGATCGTTCTTGTTGGCCGGGTTGCAAAGGGCCGGCGCAAAACGTCAGGAAAGGCGATGCCCGCCACATCCGACAGCGGCTTGCGGTTTTCAAGCGCTTCGACCAGCGCGACGATGGTCGCCTCGCCCTCGCCGCGCACGATGAAGTCGAAGACATTCGTTTCAGCCAGTATGTCGCGCCAATGATAGGTCGGAAACACGCCGCCATAGATCAGGATTGTCGCTGGCTGGATGTCCTTGACCATGCCGGCGATCAGCAGGGCTGTCGGATGCGCAGAGGTCGAGCCGGAATGGCCGATCAGAATGCAGTGGGGATGATCGCTCAAGGCGTCCCGGACCAGCGTGGCAAGCGCCATCGGCCCGAATTCGGCGTCCACAAGCCGCACTTGATGTCCCGCGTCGATCAGCGGACCGCCCAGTGCCAGCAAACCGAGCGGCGGCAGATGGTCGTCCGGCACGCGGCTGCCGATAGCTGTATGTGGCGGATTGATCAGGACGATTTTCATGGCGGACCTTATGCAATGGCGGTCCGCATGTCGTAGTCGGCGATCTAGCTCTGGAGATTGGCTCGATTCAGCAGTTCGTGTGCAGCTTTTCCGCAGAAATGCCTATCGTCTGAGATGTGCAAGCGGGACATGGCCTGGCCCCTTGATGTTCTGCAGCACAAGCTGCGTGTGTACGTCGCGCACGCCTTCGAGCCGCATCAGCCGGTGCATGACGAAGGCATTGAGTTCGTCGACCGACGGCACCATGACATGCAGCAGGAAATCGTAGTCTCCAGTCATCGTCCAGCACGACGACACCTCGTCCATGCGCTGCACGGCGGCGATAAAGTTTTCGGGCGAGCCGTCGCTGTGGGTTACGAGGCGCACCTGGATGAACACCTCGACCATCAGACCGACGGCGCGGCGGCTGAGCACCGCAGCGAAGCCCTTTATGATGCCCGCCTGCTGAAGGGCCTCGAAGCGCCGCGCGCAAGGTGTCGTCGACAGGCCGATCTCCTGCGCCAATTCGGAGACCGGCTTGCGCCCGTCGCGCTGCAGGATGTCGAGCATCTTGATCTCGAATTCGTCAAACTGAGGCATTTTCACTCTCCCAAAGCTCGATCGTGCAGCCTTTTACCTCCAACCCTGCGTTTGAGCCACCATCAAAGCTGATTTGCCTCGCGCGATCCGGCTAGAATTTCCGGCAATTGGCTGGTCATGATTTCCAGGGAGAGCAAGCCATGACAATGAACGTTGCCGACTATGCCCGCGAATGCGCGGCGCGAGGCCTTCGCGGCGATTATTCGGTCTGCCGTGCCGATTTCACCGTGGCGCAGGGCTACAATTATAGCGACGAAGAACAGGCGGTGTGGCGCACGCTGTGCGACCGCCAGACGAAGCTGACCAGGAAGCTCGCCCACCATTCCTATCTCGATGGCGTTGCGGCGCTCGGCCTTCTCGACAAGATCCCGGATTTCGGTGCGGTCAGCGAGAAGCTGCGCAAGCTCACCGGCTGGGAGATCGTCGCTGTGCCGGGGCTCATCCCCGCCCAGCCGTTCTTCGACCACCTCGCCAACCGCCGCTTCCCGGTCACCAACTGGCTGCGAACCCAAAAGGAGCTCGACTACATTGTCGAGCCCGACATGTTCCACGATTTCTTCGGTCACGTGCCGATCCTGACGCAGCCGGTCTTTGCCGACTTCATGCAGATGTATGGCAAAAAGGCCGATAACGTGATTGCGCTCGGCGGCGACGAGATGATCACCAGGCTTTACTGGTACACCGTCGAATACGGGCTGATACGCGAGCCGGGCCAGCCGCTGAAGGCTTTCGGCGCCGGGCTGATGTCATCCTTCACGGAGCTTCAGTTCGCGGTCGAAGGCGGCGAGGCGCACCATGTCCCCTTCGACCTGGAAACCGTAATGCGCACCGGCTACGAGATCGACAAGTTCCAGCGTGCCTATTTCGTGCTGCCGTCGTTCAACGCCCTGCGTGATGCTTTCGAGACCGCCGATCTTGCGGCGATCGTGGCGCGCCGCAAAGGCGAGCCAGCGCTCGACCCGGCGAGCCTATAGGCTGTCGGTTATTCCAACGCCTCGGCCTTCAGCCGGGCCAGCTGGTCGCGCTGAAGGTCGAGGGACGCCGTAACGAAGCGCAGGATCGTGGCGAGCTCAGTGTCGCTGAATGTGGCGATCACCTTTTCCCCCTCCTGCGCGATCGCGCCATAATAGCGCGTCGATAGTTCTCGTGTGAGTTCCGTCGCCTCTATGACCACCTTGCGCCTGTCCTCAAGGCTGCGCGTTCGTGTCAGCAGGCCGCGTGCCTCCAGCCGGTCGATCAGCGCGGTGACCGCGGCCGGCGTCAACCCTGTTGCGGCCGCGACCTCGCCAGCCGATCGCGGGCCGCCATAGAGCAGCGCCAGGCAATGGCGTTCCGCCATACTCAGCCCAAGCCTATCGCCCACTGCCTCGTCGTAAGCCTGCGTCGCGTCCTGCCAGCCCATAATGGCAAGGCTGATGGCGGTCTTCATGTCGGCCCGATTCATGCTTGACGAATTTATTTCGATCATCTAACTATCAAACTGCCTAACATTATGGCTATTATAGTAATATGCTGCATCAGGCGCAAGGCAAGGCCTGTCGCAGCCTGCAAGGAGTGAAACATGAATCAGACCCCGACGCGCGGCCCACTCACACCGGCCGAGGAGTTCAAATATGCCAAGCTGGCGATGGAGTGGTATGGCTGGGGCTCTCCCATTGGCCTTGGCATCGCTCTGGTGGCGGTGGCGGCGGCCGCCCTGCTGTTCCGCATCGCCATCTTCGGATTGTGACAGTCTGGCAGCGGCGCGGTTGAATGCAGCAGAAGGCTTAGGGGCCGAGCTCAGGCGGCTTCGGAAATATCGCGGTCGATGATCGACAGATTACGGCCGCGATGCTTGGCCTCGTAGAGCCGCTGGTCGGCGGCGCGCATTAGCTCCGACACTGCGGCGTCTCTGCCGCAGGTGATGCCGCCAATACTGACTGTCAGCGGAACCGTTCGTTCGTCGACGGGCCGGAAACGGATACGCTCGACTTCACGGCGGATGCGCTCGGCGATGCGCCTGGCCTCGTGTTCGGTGGCACCAATCAGAAGGGCGCAGAATTCCTCGCCGCCGATGCGGCCAAGCACGTCGCCGCTGCGCACGCCACGCTCTATCGCGTTTGCAATCAGGAGCAGCGCATCGTCGCCGATCAGATGGCCGTAGCTGTCGTTGATGGTCTTGAAATGGTCGGCATCGACGATCAGCAATGCCCCGCGATCGGATTTGCGCCGGGAGCCGTCGAGAGCGGCAAAGAAACTTTCGCGGTTGAGCATGCCGGTCATGTCGTCGCGGCTCGCCTTTTCCGCCAAGCGCCTGTGCGCGGCGGCGAGTTGGGCATGGGCGCGGGCGAGCCCGCGATGCGCGGTCTGCAACCTTTCGCCCTGCCAGAACGTATAGGCGCCGACGCTCCAGGCCAGCGCGAGCGGGCACACGGTGGATGTCAGCCAGATGGTGCGATTGATCGGAAACCCCATTGCCGGCACGACGATCAGCGTCAGCAAAAGCGAGACCGCGACGGAGGCGAAAGCGATGGCGGCAGACTTTAGAAATATGCGATTCATCGCTTGCTCCCACTGGTCCGTCTTGGTTCCAGCAAAGCGCTGAATGTCACCTTTCGGCGATGCTTAAGATTTTAATCATGGCGCCATTTTTACCACCCAGGGCGCGCATAGGTTGTGGATAAACCTCCTGTTAGAAAGATCGTTTCGTGCCATAAGGACGTATGACGACACTTCCCGACCCCGCCCGCTTTGCCCATGTCACCGACTGGGTGTTCGATCTCGACAACACGCTTTATCCGCATCATTCGAATCTGTTCTCGCAGATCGATGTGAAGATGACCGCCTACGTCGGAGAATTGCTGACGCTGCCGCGCGAGGAAGCACGCAAGCTGCAAAAGGAGCTCTACCGCGAATATGGCACGACGCTGAACGGATTGATGACGCGCCACGGCATCGACCCCGACGATTTTCTCGAGAAAGTGCACGACATCGATTATTCCTGGCTGGTTCCAGATCCCGTCCTAGGCACCGCCATTCGCCAGCTTCCCGGCCGTAAATTCATCTTCACCAACGGGGATCGCCGGCATGCCGAACGCACCGCGCGGCAGTTGGGCATTCTCGAGCATTTCGATGATATTTTCGATATCGTCGCAGCCGGACTGAACCCGAAGCCGGCGCGGCAATCCTATGAGAAATTTGCCGAACTCCACGCCGTTACCGGACAAAATGCGGTGATGTTCGAAGATCTTGCCCGCAACCTGTCGGTGCCGAAATCGCTGGGCATGACCACGGTGTTGGTGGTGCCGCGCAATTTCGAGCCGACCTTCTCGGAAATCTGGGAACGCGACCCGGCCAACGAGGACGATGTGGACTTCGTCACCGACGACCTCGCCGGCTTTCTCACGGCGATCGTGGAAGTCCCTGCTTGAGGCAGCCGGCGCGCTTCAAGTCCTTGCTTGCATGTCAAAGTTTATAGAAGCGGCTGACGATCCCCCAGGCCTCGTCGGCAGTGTCGACGAAATCGATGATATCCTGGTCGCCGGGCGTGATCGTGCCTTGCTCGGCGAGGAAATCGAGGTCGATCGCCCTTGCCCAGAAAGCCTTGCCGAACAGGATGACCGGCACGCGTTCCATGCGGCCGGTCTGGATCAGGGTCAGCGTTTCGAAGAACTCGTCCATCGTGCCGAAGCCGCCGGGAAACACCGCAACGGCCTTGGCACGCATGACGAAATGCATCTTGCGGACCGCGAAATAGTGGAAGTTGAAGCAGAGTTCCGGCGTCACGTAGGCGTTTGGCGCCTGCTCGTGCGGCAGCACGATGTTGAGACCGATCGATGGCGCGCCGACATCGTCGGCGCCACGATTGCCGGCCTCCATGACGCCCGGCCCGCCACCGGTCACCACGACGAATTCGCGATAGTACGAGGTGGCCGACTGCTGTGAGCAGAGGCGGGCGAATTTGCGCGCCTCCTCGTAATATTTGCTGTTTTGCTCGAGGTTCTTCTTCTGCGTCTCGTTCTTGGCCGCCCAGGCTTCGCCGCCGGGCTCGGGAATGCGCGCGCCGCCGAACAGGATGACGGTCGATTGGATGCCGCGCTCGGCCAGGATCATCTCCGGCTTCAGCAGTTCGAGTTGCAGCCTGACCGCGCGCAACTCGCGCCGCGTCATGAAATCGGGGTCGTTCCAGGCCAGCCGATATGTCTCCGCGCGCGTTTGCGGCGTGTCCGGCACGCTTTTCGATCGCTCCAGATCCTCGTCCGAATGCGGCAGCGGCGTCCATCCCGCCTTTTCCATGGGAGTCATATTTGCTTTACCCGTCCAATCATTCACCTGCGCCGTCCCGTGACGCTGCCGCGATTGACCCTCCCCAAGCCTTCACATAGGGTCCGCGCGACTTTCAAACAGGTTAAGGCGCCGGCCCTTAACAGCTTGGTAATGGAGCGAATTCATGTCGAAGCCCGATCTCGCGAGCCTCGAGGAGATCATCGAGAACGCCTTCGAGGAACGCGACACGATTTCGACCGCAACCCGCGGCGAGACGCGCGAGGCCATCCAATCGGCGCTCGACCTGCTCGACCGGGGCGTCGCACGCGTCGCCGAGCGGCAGGCCGACGGCAAATGGCACGTCAACCAGTGGCTGAAAAAAGCGGTGCTGCTGTCCTTCCGGCTCACCCCGATGGAGATCATAGAGGGCGGTCCCGGTCAGGCGGTATGGTGGGACAAGGTGCCCTCAAAATTCGACGGCTGGAGCGCCGTCGATTTCGAGAAGGCGGGCTTCCGCGCCGTGCCGTCGTCGATCGTGCGCCGCTCCGCCTACGTCGCGCCCGGCGCCGTGCTGATGCCGTCCTTCGTCAATGTCGGCGCCTATGTCGACAGCGGCACCATGGTCGACACCTGGGCTTCGGTCGGCTCCTGTGCCCAGATCGGCAAGAATGTGCATCTGTCAGGCGGCGTCGGCATCGGCGGTGTGCTGGAGCCGATGCAGGCCGGCCCAACCATCATCGAGGACAATTGCTTCATCGGCGCCCGTTCCGAAGTGGTCGAAGGCTGCATCGTTCGCGAAGGCTCGGTGCTCGGCATGGGCGTCTTCATCGGCCAGTCGACCAAGATCGTCGACCGTGCCACCGGCGAGATCTTCTACGGCGAGGTGCCGCCTAATTCCGTCGTCGTCGCCGGCTCGCTGCCGGGCAAGCCTTTTCCAAACAACGAGCCCGGCCCCAGCCTCTACTGCGCCGTCATCGTCAAGCGGGTCGACGCCAGGACCCGGTCCAAGACCTCGATCAACGAATTGCTTCGCGATTGATCTTTCTCAACGAACACGGACGGAATTCGCTTGCCTGAAAGATCCGACCTCATGTGGCTTTTCTTCAAAGCTTCGGGCCGCGTCAGCCGCGCGGCCTATTTTCTTGGAGGACTGCTGGTGGCCATCATACAGGCCTTCCCGCTCTACCGTTTCACGCTGGTGCCGGAGGGCACCACCGAGAGCAACATGTGGTCGTTCATTTTCTTCATCGCCTTCATTGCCTCGCTTTGGTCGAACGTGGTGCTGGCGGTCAAGCGGTTGCACGACCTCGACAAGCCGGGCGTTGCGGCGCTGGTGCTGTTCGTGCCGGTTGTCTCGATCATCGCTTTCCTCGTGCTTTGCCTGTTTCCAGGGCAACCCGGCCCCAACCGCTACGGCAAGCGCACCAACGCCCCGGCCGAACCCTGAGCACCGATCGGACATTTCGTCATGCGCTACCGCTCGCTTGATCCGAAACTGATCCTCGAAACCGCCGAACGGCTGGAAGGGCGCGTCGCCGAGCGCTTTCCCGATGCAGGCTTGCGCGGCGTCGCCGCCGAGCTCGTGTCGCTGTCGCGCGATCTGGCAAAGGCAGCCAAGGCGCTGGAGGCGCCGATCTGGTGGCTGCGCGGCCTCATCATCGCCGCCTTCGTCGTCGGAGCGCTGATGTTCCTGTTCGTCGGCACAATCCTGCCGCTCGGCCGCATCTCGGGAAACCACGATGCCTTCCAGTCGGTGCAAGGCATCGAAGCCTCCCTCAACATGATCATCCTCGCGGTGCTGGGCTTCCTGGCCCTGATTCGCTCCGAGGAGCGGATCAAGCGCAAGCGGGTGTTTCGCCAGCTCCACGGGCTGCGGTCGCTGATCCACGTCATCGACATGCACCAGCTGACCAAGGATCCGGCAACGCTTTCAGCCAGTTTCAAGCCGACTGCGCATTCGCCAGCCCGCATCACCAACGCCGCCGACCTTGCCCGCTATCTCGACTACTGCTCCGAAATGCTGTCGATCACCGGCAAGATCGCCGCGCTGTTCGCGCAATCGGTGAATGACGCCGTGGTCATCGACGGCGTCAATGACATCGAGAACCTGGCTTCGAACCTCTCGCGAAAGATCTGGCAGAAGATCACGCTGATCGAAACCCCTCATGGGCAGCCGGCACGTGCGGCGAAGACCGATCCCGAGCCGGGCCCGCCGCGCCGGCCTGCAGTCCGCAGACGACCGGGGCCGGCAAGCTAAAACCGGCAACCCGGCGGCAGATCCGCTAGAGCGGTTCATCGTTTCGCAGAAACGCCGAACCGCTCTATCTTTTTTGTTTTGACGCAATCCCAGACGGAAAACCGTTCCACACTTTTCCTGGAATTGCTCCAGAGCGGCGGAGCGGGGAGTTCCGAAAGCCCGGTTTGCGCCGGATGCTCTAAGCGAATGTTAATCACCCTGGCCCAGCATGCCGGCGAAGACTGTGTCGACCGGCACGGAGCGCTCGACTGGCAAGCGACCTATCCCTGATCACCAAGGAGCCGCGCAAAACGTGGAGCGCCGCCGCTCGCCTCTTTGCCTGGTTCTCTTCGCCGATGAAATTGGAACCGGAAGCTGTCCGCGCCCGGCTTCTCGACACCACCTTCGACCGCAAATTCGCAGTCCTGTTCGGCACCATCAGCGTTCTGTTGGTTGCAGTCAGCGCCGCTCTTGCCACCGGGGATTGGTGGCCCTACGCCTGGATTGCCGCCGACCTGATGCTTTTCACCGTCCGCGTTCTGCTGATGCGGGAATGCGAGCAGGCCCGCAGGCGCGGCTCGAAAGGGCCGCTGGCGGGCCTGATGGCAGCCAGCGGCGTCTGGTCGGTCGTTTTCGGCCTCGGCTGCTATGGCTGTGTTGCCAGCGGGAATATGGCGCTTTCCGTACTTGCCGCCTTGAATGTCGCAGGCGTCGTCGGCGTGGTGTCGTCACGCAATGCGGCGACCCCGCGCTTCGCCATATTCGTCATGTTGGCCGTAAGCCTGCCTTACGTGGTCGGTGCATTGTTTTCTGCGGCGCCCGGAATGCCGATCGTCGGAATTCAAACGCCGTTCTATGTGGTCGGCGTCATCATCGTGCTGCTTCAGAACCACGCAATCAATGCCCGCATGATCCGCGCCGAACTGGACAATCGCGACCTGGCCATCAAGGACGCGCTGACCGGCCTGCCAAACCGCATCTTCCTGCAGGAGAAATTGCGCGACATGTGCCGCGACCTTGCGGCGCCGGCCGCTAATGGCGGCAAGCCGTTTGCAGTGCTCAGCATGGATCTCGACGGTTTCAAACACGTCAACGACCGTTTTGGCCACGCCGTCGGCGACGTGCTGCTGCGCAAGGTGGCCGAACGATTGAAGCGGGGCTTCCGTCCGGGGGACGTGGTCTTCCGCATTGGCGGCGATGAATTTGTCATCCTTTTGCCCGCAACCTCGGAGATCGAGGCCACCTACCTGGCAAAGCGGGCCATCGAAAAGGTCTCGGTGCCTTTCGACCTCGGGGTCGGTTCCGCCATCCATGTCGGCTTGAGCGTCGGCAGCGCCTTCGCACCCGCCGACGGCGGTGATCCGGAAATCCTGCTCACCTGTTCCGACCATGCGCTGTACGAAGCCAAGCGCACCGGCAAGGGCCGTTACTGGGCGCCTGTGCGGGCTACGATCTGACGGACGCGACAACGGCTTCCGGCGACAGGCAGGGCGATCCGCCTCTTTCCTGCTCGACCGCGCGCACCAATGCCGTCACGCGCTTCAGCAACGGCGCCGGCGTGCCGGCCTTTTCGGCCAAACGCAAGGCCGCGCCTTGCAGTTCGCCGATCTCCGAGGGCCGGCGGCGCTGAAGGTCATCCCACATCGACGAACGCGCGGCCGGATCGATGGCAAGCATCCGACGCGCCAAGAACTTGAACAGCCAGTCGGGCAGGCGAAGCACTTTCGGCAGCAGCGCGGGACGCAGGCCGGCGATGCGAGCGGGTTCGATGCCTGTCGCCATCATTGCCGCCAATGCTTCGTCGATCTGGCCGGCCAGGATCAGCCGCCAGCGGCGATCGGCAAGCTCTGCCGCCAGCGGCAGGCCGGAAAGCGCCACCAGCGCGTTGTTGAGGTTGAGCAGCAGCTTGCCCCATAGCACCGCTTCGATGTCACCATGTGTGGCGACGGCAAAGCCCTCGACGTCGAGCAGTTCGTCAAGGCCTGTCGCGCCCTGTTCGATCATCACCTTGCCGCCGCTGGCGCGGTGCAGGCGAAGCGGCAATTCGCCCTCCGGTGATTGGACCACGTTGAACGGCACCATGCCCGCGAGCACCCGCCGGGCGGTGAGATGGGCTCGCAACTTATCGGCATTGTCGACGCCGTTCTGCAGACTGAGTACCACCGCATCCGGTCGGGCATGGGCCGCAATAAGCCCGGCCATGTCTTGCGTCGCGCCGCTCTTGACCGTTAGCAGGATGACATCGGCACCGGGGAATGCCGCGGCCGGATCGGCGGTGACCGACAATGCCTCCGGCTTGACGGATCGGTCGCGGCCATCACGGTCGGTGATGCGCAATCCACCTTTTTGCAGCGCCTTCTCGATGCGAGGCCGCGCCAGCAGAACCACCTTTCGCCCGGCAAGTATCAGGCAGCCGCCGGCGTAGCACCCGATACTGCCGGCACCGGCGATTACGATCGTCCTGCCATGCGTGATCATGCGATGGCCCTGTCCTGGTTGAGAGGCCTTGCCGCAACTTATACGGCATGAAAACCATAATGTCGGCGGCATGGCTGGCCCTTATGTCTGGCCGTGACAGGCCTTGCGCTTTCGACTATCGCTTTTGCCCATGACGCTGCCTACCGATCCGACCAGAAATCTGGCTGCTCTCATCCGCTGCGCTTCCGTGACGCCCGCCGAAGGCGGTGCGCTGAGCGCGCTGGAAGAAATGTTGAAGCCGCTCGGCTTTGCCGTCGAGCGCCCGGTGTTTTCCGAATCCGGCACACCTGACATAGAGAACCTTTACGCGCGGCGTTCCGGCAACGGCCCGCATCTGATGTTTGCCGGCCATACCGATGTGGTGCCGGTGGGCGATGAAACAGCCTGGACGCACCCACCCTTTGGCGCCGAGATCGCCAATGGCGAGATGTTCGGCCGCGGCGCCGTCGACATGAAGGGCGGCATTGCTTGTTTCGTCGCGGCGGTAGCGCGACATATCGCGCAGAAGGGCGGCCCGAAGGGGTCGGTCTCGCTGCTGATAACCGGCGACGAGGAAGGGCCGGCGATCAACGGCACGACGAAGCTGCTCGAATGGGCGGCTGCCAAGGGTGAGAAATGGCATGCTGCGATCGTCGGCGAGCCGACCAATCCCGACGCGCTCGGCGATATGATCAAGATCGGCCGGCGCGGCTCGCTCTCCGGCACGGTCGTCGTCAACGGCCGCCAGGGCCACGCCGCCTATCCGCAGCTAGCCGACAACCCGGTGCGCGGCCTGGTGACGCTGGTCGACGCCTTGCTTCACCCCGTCTTCGACAACGGAACAAGGGATTTCCAGCCGACCAATCTTGAGGTCACCTCCATCGACGTTGGCAACCCTGCCACCAACGTCATCCCGGCGAAGGCGGCGGCTACCTTCAATATTCGCTTCAACGACACATGGACCGCCGAGACGATCCAGGCCGAGATCCACAACCGCCTCGACCGGGCGGCGAAACGCAAGAAATACCGCGCCGGCAAGAAGACGCCGGTCGACTACGAGATCGTCTGGCGCGACGGACCGAGCCACGTTTTCCTGACACGCGACGACAGGTTGATCGAGACGCTTGGCGGCTCGATCAAGGCGGTGACCGGCAGGAAGCCGGCGCTCTCCACCTCCGGCGGCACCTCCGATGCCCGCTTCATCAAGGATTATTGTCCGGTGGTCGAATTCGGACTGGTCGGCAAGACCATGCACATGGTCGACGAACGCGTGGCGATTGCCGACCTCGAGACGCTGACGCAGATTTATCTGCGCTTCGTTGAAGACTGGTTTGCGCAGGACATATCCTAGTGATGCTTTCAGCGGATGAAACCTACGCTTCGCTTGCCGGTGCCTGGCGGCTGATGCTCGGCAAGGCCGACGGATTTCGCCTGCTCGACCTTTCGGCGGACGGTTTCTGGAACTCCTTTTTTGCCATCGTCGTCGCGGCGCCGGCACTGATCGTCGGCTGGGTCGGTATTGCCAACGAGATCGGCGATCCCAACGCATTCGTCGGCCGTTTCAGCATGTTGATCCGCCTGGCCACCGTCGATATCGGCGCCTGGGTGCTGCCGCTCATAGGCCTCGCCCTGGTGGCGCCGCGGGTCGGCGTCGGCGGCCGTTTCGTCCATTATGTCGTGGCCAGCAATTGGGCCTCGGCGATCATCGCCTGGATGATGCTGCCATCGGCGTTGATCCGGCTTTTCCTGACATCGGCCAACGAAGTCTCCGGACTGGTGTCGCTGCTGTTGTTCGCGCTGTCGATGGTCTTGACCTGGCGGATGACCAACGTTGCGATCGGCAGGGGTGCGGCCACCGGCAGCGCCGTTTTTGCCGGCATGTTCGTGGCGTCGCTGATCGTCCTGTTCGGCCTGCAGGCGCTGCTCGGGATCAGCGTTCCGGATCAGCCCGGCGTCGGATAATCGACGCCGACGAGAAACAGCCCGTCGGGCGGCGCCACCTGACCGCAGGCCGCACGGTCGCGCGCCTCAAGCGCCGCCTTGAGGTCGGCAACAGTCCAGCCGCCTTCGCCGACACGTTTGAGCGAGCCGACCATCGAGCGCACCTGGTTGTGCAGGAATGACCGCGCCGAAGCGCGGACCTCAATGAAATCGCCCGCCCGGCTGACATCCAGCCGGTCGAGCGTGCGGACCGGGCTGGTGGCTTGGCACTGGGTCGAGCGGAAGGTGGTGAAATCATGCCGGCCAAGCAGCACCTTTGCCGCCTCGTGCATGGCACCGGCATCGAGCTGCTTTGGTACCCACCAGATCTTGCCCTTATCGAGCGCCGCCGGCGCGCGGCGGTTAACGATGCGGTAGAGGTAATGGCGGCCGATCGCCGAGAAACGCGCATCGAAGCCATCCGGCACGACGGCGGTCTTCAGGATGGCGATGCGCGCCTTGGCCGCTTGCAGATGCGCGTTGACGGCGTCGCGCACCTTGTCGCCGGGCCATGCTTTGATCAGATCGACATGCGCCACCTGAGCGGTCGCATGGACGCCGGCATCGGTGCGGCCGGCGGCGCGCAGCGAAACCTGCTCGCCACAGAACTTCTCGATCGCCCGCTCGATCGCCTGCTGCACCGAAGGCTGGTTGGCCTGGCGCTGCCAGCCGGCGAAGAGACTGCCGTCATATTCGATGTCGAGGCGAAAACGCGGCATTCCCGGATCGAGGCGAAATCAGGCGGCGAGGGCTGAGCCGAAGGCCGAGGCGTAGACCAGCCTGCCGGTCTCCGGCGCCTCGTCCCAGGCAAGCGCCTGCAGGGCTTCGCTTTGGTACTCGCTCTCGAACTTCGCTGCACGGGCGCGGCTGTAACCGAAACGTCCATAGTAAGCGGGATCCCCGAGCACCACGGCGAGCGTCTCGCCAGCAGCCTTCAGGCGGATATGCGCCTCGCGGACCAGCGCACCGCCGATGCCGGTGCCGTGGAACGACGGCTCGACCGCCAAAGGAGCCAAAGCCACCGCCGGGAAGCTCTTGCCGCCATTCTGCACGAAAAGCCGTGAAAACAGGATATGCCCGACCACTTGCCCGTCTTCGTCCGCCACCAGTTCGACGACGGCATCACCGCCGGTGACCAGCGCGTCGACCAGTCCGGCCTCCGCCTGCTGGCCGAATGCGTGTTCTTCGACAAGGCGGATCGCCTCGCGGTCCCGCGGCGTCGCCGCGCGTATGGACATCATGCTCATGACAATTTCATTCCTTTTTCGAGCTTGGCCCCGCGCAGAAACTCCTGCGCGGCAATGGGCCTTGCGCCCGCACGTTGAACTTCGACCGGCCTGATCGCGCCTGACCCGCAGGCGACCGTCAGCCGGTCATCGAGAATTCCTCCCGGTTCGCCGGCGCCTTGCGAGAGCGTCGAGCGAAGCAGTTTCAGCCGTTCCACGCGGCCGCCGATTTCGGCCTCGCACCATGCACCGGGAAAGGGCGACAGGCCGCGAATCTGGTTGTGCACGTCGCCGGCAGGTCGCAGCCAGTCTATGCGAGTCTCCAATTTATCGATTTTCTTGGCGTAGGTCACCCCCACCTCCGCCTGTGTGGTAAATGTCAGCGTATTCCGCTCCAGCCGTTCGAGCGCTTGCACTATGAGCGAAGCACCCAAGACCATCAGCCGATCGTGCAGATCGCCGGCCGTCATGTCGGGTCCAATGGGACATTTTTCAACCATTGCCACAGGGCCGGTGTCGAGGCCTTCCTCCATCCGCATCACCATCATGCCCGTTTCGGTATCGCCGGCCATGATGGCGCGCTGGATAGGGGCAGCGCCGCGCCAGCGCGGCAGCAGCGATGCATGGCCGTTGAGGCAACCGAGCCGCGGCGCCTCGAGAACGGGTTTGGGCAGAAGCAGCCCGTAGGCGACCACCACGGCGACGTCGGCACGCAACGCGCGGAACGCCTCCTGCTCCGCCTCGCCCTTCAGCGACACCGGCGACCGCACCTCGATGCCAAGCCGCTCCGCCTCGCGCTGCACCGGCGACGGCGTCAGTTCGAGCCCGCGCCGGCCGCCGGCGCGCGGCGGCTGCGTGTAGACGGCTGCCAACTCGTGCCCGGCCCCGGCAATCGCCCGCAGCGTCGGCACGGAGAATTCGGGCGTACCCATGAAGATGACACGCAGGGGCATTCGTCGACGCCTACCCCACCATCTTGCCCGGCGCCTTGTCCCTGGCGAGCTTCTTGAATTTCTTGACCACCATGTCGCGCTTCAGCTTGGAGATGTAATCGATGAACAGCACGCCGTTGAGGTGGTCGATTTCATGCTGCAGGCAGGTCGCCATCAGCCCCTCGGCCTCGATCTCCTGCAGCTTGCCATCGCGATCGAGATATTTCACCCGCACCGCGGCGGGGCGCTCGACTTCCGCATAGTAATCGGGGATCGACAGGCAGCCTTCCTCATAGACCGAACGCTGGTCGGAGCTTTCAAGGATTTCGGGATTGATGAAGACGTGCGGCGCCGGCGTCTCGTCCTCCTTGGCGAGGTCGATCACCAGCATGCGCAAGGGTTCGCCGACCTGGATCGCTGCGAGGCCGATGCCGGGTGCGTCATACATGGTGTCCAGCATGTCGCCGGCCAGTTTGCGCAGATCGCCGTCGACACGCTCGACCGGTTTTGAAACCTGGCGCAGGACGGGATCGGGGAGGATGATAAGCGGCTTGATCGACATGGTGTCTCACCTAAGACCTCGCAGGAAAAGCGTCAACCGGGGCGCCTTCGGGTCGTTCACGTTTTGATCTGCGCCGGCAGACCGAATCATCTATGCTGTCGACATGAACGATCTGGCCACCATCCTGTCCGAACCTGTCGCCCGCCTCGGCGCCACCACGATCACGCTCGGCCATGCCCTGGGTTTCGGCGCAATGCTGTTCCTCGGCCTGTTCGTGGCGCTCATCGTTGCGCTCTGGCGATCGGCCAAGGCGCGTGCAGTGGCGGCTGCCGAAGCCGCCGACCACGCCCGCGACGCCGAGGCGCGGATGGCCGGCATTCTGCAATCCCAAGCGGAAATGCAGGGCCGCATGGGCGCCATCGCCGAAGTGTTCGGGGCGCGCCAGGCCGAACTCACCCAGTCGATCGGCCAGCGCCTCGATGCCATGACCGGCCGCCTGGGCCAGACCATGACCGAGCAGACGAGATCGACGCATGAGAGCCTCGCCAAGCTGCAGGAACGGCTGGCGGTCATCGATATCGCGCAAGGCAACATCCAGTCGCTGGCCGGCCAGGTCGTGCAATTGCAGGCGATCCTTTCCAACAAGCAGACGCGCGGCGCCTTCGGCCAGTCGCGTATGGAAGCCATCGTCGCCGACGGATTGCCGCACGGCGCCTATGAATTCCAGGCGACCTTGTCGAATGGCAGCCGGCCCGACTGCCTGGTGAAGATGCCGAACGGCGCACCGTCGCTTGCCATCGATGCAAAGTTTCCGCTCGAGGCCTGGAATGCCATCCGGGCCGCCGAAGGCGCCGAACTGCAGAAGACCGCCGCACAGGCTTTCCGCCGCGACATCGAGGTGCATGTCCGCGATATTTCCGAAAAATACCTGATCCAGGGCGAGACGCAGGACACCGCCTTCATGTTCGTGCCTTCGGAATCGGTGTTCGCCGAAATCCACGAGAATTTCGAGGCCGTTGTCCAGAAGGCGCATCGCTCACGGATCGTCATCGTCTCGCCATCGCTTTTGATGCTGTCGATCCAGGTCATCCAGGCGATCCTCAAGGATGCGCGCATGCGCGAACAGGCACACCTGATCCAGGGCGAGGTTATCCGGCTGATGGAAGACGTCTCCCGGCTAGACGAGCGGGTGCGCAAATTGCAGACGCATTTCGGCCAATCGGCCAAGGACATCGAGGACATCCTGGTCTCGACATCGAAGGTGACCAGGCGCGGACAAAAGATCGAGGCGCTGGAGTTTGGCGTGCAGCCGGCGGAGGACACCGCTGGTTCGAATGGCAGCGGAGCAAAAGCGGAAAGCAGCCCGCGCGTCGCCGATTCGAAAACCGGGCAGTTGAGGCTAAGGGTCGTCGAAGGCGACGATTGAGAGCTGCGCCGGAACCGGAGGCTTCGCCCCGGTCTGGCGCTACTGCTCCTCGATGATGGTTGTGCCTTCGAATTCCGGCAGCCAATGCAGCGCCGAGCGGTGCCAGATCTGCTTTCTTGGCACCAGTTGCTCGCGCTGCCGTGCCGTGCCGACCCTGATACCGTAAACCTTCGGTCCCTCGCCCGCCGACGTGGCGTAGAGATGCGAGCCGCACTCACCGCAAAATGCCTGGGCACGCTTGGCGCCGCTCGAACCGGTCTTGATGTAGATCTTCGGCGCGCCATTGGTGATCCTGTAATTGTCCTCGGACGCCGGCACGGTGACGCGAAAGGCCGTTCCGGTTAGCTTCTGACAATCGATGCAGTGACAAATGGTGGTCTTTTCCGGATCGACTTCGGCCTCGTAAGTGATAGCGCCACAATGACACGCGCCGTCGATTTTCATCTTCGTTCCTCCTGGAGCTTTTGCCTGCAATCATAACCGGGACTGCCCGATGGCGCAGCCATTTTCCTCAGGCCGGTTCCCCTCCGGACGCCGCCAGGGCCTTGCTCCGGCGTTCCCAGGTGCCGGTGGTCTGCGGCTTGACGAAGAGCCGCGTCACCTCCGGCATCTCCGCCTTCAGCCGCGTCTCGAGGCGCTCGACACAGGTCTCTATCTCCGGCGCCGACAAATGATCCTCGAACTCGATGCTCAAAGCGGCGACGATCTCCTGCGGACCCATATGCAGCGTCAGCACGCCATTTGCCCGTTGCACCGCCGGGTCCTGCTGGATGACGGCCAGCACCTCTGTTTGCACCTCGGGCGAGGCCGGCTCGCCGAGCAGCAGGCTCTTGCTTTCGCGTGCCAGGAAGATCGCGGTCGCGCCCAGGATGAGCGCGATGCCGATCGACGCGGCGCCGTCGAGCTTCGGCATGTCCAGCAATTCCGCCGCCAATATGCCGGCGAAGGCGACAACGAGGCCGAGAAGTGCCGCGCTGTCCTCGAAGAGTACGGTGTAGACACTCGGATCCTTGCTGAGCTGCACCGCCTCAAGCCAGCCGTGGCTGCCTTTTTGGTGGCGGAATTCCTTCAGCGCCACCAGCCAAGAGGTGCCTTCGAAGAGGAAGGAAAGGCCAAGGACAGCGTAGTTCACCTTGGCGTTGGCGATCGGCTCCGGCGCCATGATGTGCATCACGCCTTCGTAGAACGATATGCCGGCGCCCAGTGCAAAGACAAGGAGCGCGACGATGAAGCTCCAGAAGTACAGCTCGCGGCCATGGCCGAGCGGATGCGTGCGGTCGGCCGGGCGCGCGGCACGGTGCATGCCGTAAAGCAGCAGGCTGCCATTGCCGGTATCGACGAGCGAGTGGACGCCTTCCGAGAGCATTGCCGAGCTGCCCGTGAACAAGGCAGCGGCGAATTTGGTCAGTGCGATCGCAAGATTTCCGGCGAGCGCCGCATAGATCACTTTTTTCGACCCGCCATGCGCCGCCATGGTGTGCTGCCCTGGTTGATGCCCCGAGATTGGCGGAGCGTCCGCCCACGCTCCACAGCTCTCACAACGCCTGAAGCGCCCAGTTGTTCACAAGGTCAGTTGTTCAAAAGGGCGGCGCGGGCTATTCGACGACCTCGTCCGTCCAGACCTTGAAGCCAGCCAGCGCGCCCGGCCCGAAAATGTGGGTCAGCGGCACATCGGCGGCATCGCGTCCGGAGGCAATCAGGATGCGGCCGATGCGCGGCGCGTTGTTGCGCGGGTCGAACGCGTGCCAGCGGCCGCCGAGATAGACTTCCATCCAGGCGGCGAAATCCATGTCCGACCACGGCTTTGGCAGGCCGATATCACTGATATAGCCGGTGCAGTAGCGGGTCGGAATGTTCAGGGCGCGGCAGAAGGCGACAGCGAGATGAGCAAAGTCGCGGCATACACCACTCTGCTCGCGATAGGCCTCGGCGGCGGTGCGCGTCGGCCGTGCATTGAAATAGTTGAAGACGATGTGGTTATGGACGAAGTCGCAGACCGCCTGGACGCGCGGAATGCCGAGCGGGGTGCTGCCGAACAGTCGCCACGCTTCATTCGACAGCACGTCGCTCTCGCAATAGCGGCTGGGCAGCAGGAACAGCAGCGTCTCCGACGGCAGATCGCGCACCTCGTGCTGCCACGCCGTCAGCTCGCGCGTCTCGAAGGAGCCGGGGTCGCGGATCACCGCGTCCGTGCCGAACGCAAAGCGCCCGGCCGGCGCAACGAAACGGTTGCACCAATTGCCGAAACTGTCGCGGTAGCTCTCGATCGGCACCGGCGGGTTCGACGTCAGGAAGTCCGGCCGCTCAAGATCGGATGCGCGCGAATAATGGACATTTAGCATCGCGATCAGCGGTGTTTCCTGCGGGAAGTCGAAGCTCATCTGGCAACCGATGTGGATCCGCATTGTCGTCCTGACCGGCCTGCCTGATCATCAGCCGGCGAAACGCGAGGGCTGATGCTGCAGTGCGAAGAAGACCATGGCACGGACCGCTGCGGTTTACGAGGGAATTAGAAACCGGTTGACAGCCCATCGGCCAGGCGACTGCACGGCAGCGGCCTCTTGCAGTCGAACGTTTTCTCTTGTTTCACTTCGCCAGATATCAACTGGAGGAACGAATCATGGCTAAGGGTGCGATGAAGGCAGGCAAGGAGGCCCGCAAGCCGAAGAAGGACGCGAAGAAACCGGCTCCGGCGCCGGCCCTGAAGGCACCGCCGGTGAAGGCGATGAAGCTGAAGGACAAGTAGAGCCGCAGCTACCGTTTCGGCTTATTTCGACCGGCCGCAAACGCGGCCGGTATGATTGTTCATTAAGCTCACGCGCATCCCCTTGGATGCGGCGAAGGCAATTTTTGCGCTTTTCAAGAAATCGGCCGAAAGCCATCGAAACGGAGCGTTCCGATGTCGTCGGTTTTCCTGTTCCTCGCCGGCCTGTTCGAGATCGGCTGGGCGATCGGCCTCAAATACACCGACGGATTCTCGAAGCCGCTGCCAACCGTCCTGACGGTAGCCTCGATGATCGTCAGCCTGACCTTGCTCGGCCTGGCGCTGAAGGCGTTGCCGGTCGGCACGGCGCTGTTGGGGATATGGCTGCTCGGCGACCCAGCGACGGCGATCAGGCTGGCCTGCATCGCGCCAATCGTCTGCGGCATCATGGGACTGAAGCTCGCGGCTTAGCCGATTCCGACAGACCAACGCGTGCGGGGCCGCTGCAAGGCGGCCCTGATTCTTGAATTCGGCTGATTAGCGCCGGAAAGCGCTATCGCGCGGAGAAGCCGGGCGGCGTCCTGCCGGTGCGCTGCTTGCGCGCGGCATAGCGCGCATCACGCTTGGCCTTGCGTTCGGCCTCGTCGGCAAGAAAACGGGCGATGCGCTCGTTCTCTTCAGCTTCCCGGATCTTCGCTTCGGCCTGTGCGGCTTCTTCCGCAGCGATGCGTGCCGCTTCGGCAGCTGCCTCGCGCTCGGCCTTTTCGGCCGCTTCGCGCGCCAGCTTTTCCTGCTTCAGCCTGGCCTTTTCGGCCTCGCGTATAGCGCGGGCCTCGAGGATTGCCTTGCGCTCGGCCTGTCGTGCCAGCACCGCTGGATCATCTGCCGCCGGCTTTGCCTTGAAGCGCTCCAGAAGCGCCTTCTTTGCCTCGTTTGCGGCATTGCGCCGCTCGAAAACGTCTTTTTCCCTATAGATAGCCAAGTCCACTTCCCTGAAGTCAATTTGCGAGGCTTACATACGCGTGAAAACCGAGAGTTCAAGCGCCAAAACGGTATGCCAGCCATGAAATTCTGATCTGTTGCAGCCGGGAGACGCCATTTCGATTGAATTCGGCCGAAAGCACCCGCACTGTTCACCATCCAGGCATCTGGCGGGGCGGCGGACTGATCGCTACCGCCAAGACAAAACGCTGAGATGACAGTATGGAACTCGGTCTCTACACCTTCGCCGACGTCAGCCCGGAACCGGGTCCCGGTGCGATCGGTGCGCATGAGCGATTGCGCAATTTGATCGAGGAGATCGAGCTCGCCGACCAGGTCGGGCTGGACGTCTTTGGTCTCGGCGAGCACCACCGTCCCGACTATGCTGCCTCGGCTCCGGCGGTGGCGCTGGCGGCGGCGGCCGAACGGACCAAGCGCATAAGGCTGACCAGCGCTGTCACCGTGCTGTCCTCCGACGATCCGGTGCGCGTCTTCCAGCAGTTTGCCACCCTCGATCTTCTGTCCGGCGGCCGTGCCGAGATCATGGCCGGGCGCGGCTCGTTCATCGAATCCTTTCCGCTGTTCGGCTACAATCTCGAAGATTATGACGAACTCTTCGCCGAGAAGCTCGACCTGCTGCTCGCCATCCGCGACCATGTCAAGGTGACCTGGTCGGGCCGTCTGCGCGCGCCGATCAATGATCGTGGCGTCTATCCCCGGCCCTTGCAGGACAAATTGCCGATCTGGATCGCCGTCGGTGGAACACCGCAATCCGTCGCCCGCGCGGGCGTGCTCGGGTTGCCGCTGGCACTGGCGATCATCGGTGGCGAGCCGGCGCGGTTCGCACCGCTGTTCGACATCTACAGGGATGCAGCCAGGCGCGCCGGCAACGATCCGGCAAGCCTTGCCACCAGTCTCAACGTGCACGGCTTCATTGCCGACAGCACGGACCAGGCAGCCGACGATTTTTACGGGCCGCAGGCCGAGGTGATGAACCGCATCGGCCGCGAGCGCGGCTGGGGGCCGACATCGCGGGCACATTTCGACCAATCGCGCGGCCCAAACGGCGCGCTGTTCGTCGGCAATCCAGAACAGGTGGCCGAGAAGATCCTTGCCCAGCACAGGATATTCGGCAACGACCGCTTCCTGCTGCAAATGGCGATCGGCACCATGCCGCACGCCAAGGTGATGAAGGCCATCGAACTCTACGGAACCAAAGTGGCGCCGATCGTGCGCCGGGAAACTGCGAAGGCCGTTCCCGCCGTGGCGGCGCCGGTTGCCTGATTCCCAGTCACCTGATTCACCGGCAAGGCCGCGAGGCGGCCTGGCCGGTGACGCCGGCTAACGGAACCTTGAAGCGACAGAGGCGTTTTCGCCAACGGTCTGCACCAATCGCGGTGTGCCGCCGAGGGTCAGAATGAAAGCCGAACCCGACGCTTCGGGCGCAAGCGCTGCCGAAAGCCCGGATCCGCGCGTCGAGGCGCGGGCGGATGCGCATCTGATGCGTTCGCTGCTCGTCGGCATCTTCATCCTCATGGCGATCTACGCGCTTTACTTCGCCCGCGCCTTCTTCATGCCGGTCATTCTGGCTTTCCTGCTGGCGCTGACGCTGACGCCGATCGTTCGCTTCCTGCGCAAGCATGGCATGCCCGATGTCATTTCAGCGACACTGCTGGTGCTGCTTTCGTTCTGCCTCGTCGCCGTCGCGGGATATCTGCTCAGCGGCCCGGTCATCGACCTCATCAACAACACCTCGACGATCGGCCAGCAGCTTACCGAACGTCTGGCACAACTGCGCCGTCCGTTCGAACGGATCGTGGAGATTTCGCGCCAGATCGAGGGCCTGACACAGACATCCCAGGAGCCGGGCGTTCAGAGGGTGGCGACGGCGCCATCCGGTATTCTCTCGCAGGCCGCCGGCAATGTGCTGTCGGCCGGCGCCAGCGTTACCATCGTCTTCGTCCTGTCGCTGTTCCTGCTCGCCTCGGGCACGATGTTCTATGAAAAGATCGTCCAGTCCTTCCCCAGTCTCAGCGAAAAGAAGCGGGCGCTGCGCGTCGTCTACGACGTAGAACGTGAAATCTCGCATTATCTGCTTACTGTCACGGTCATCAATACATGTCTCGGCGTGGTCATCGGGCTCGGCCTGTGGGCGCTCGGCGTGCCCAACGCGCAGGTCTGGGGCGCGGCAGCGGCTCTGCTCAATTTCCTGCCCTATATCGGGGCGCTGACCACCATCACGCTGGTTACGATCATCGCGCTGATAAGCTTCGACACGATTTCCTATGCGCTGCTGGCGCCGGCCTTCGTCCTTATGTGCGATGTCGTCGAAGGCCAGTTCGTGACGCCGACGGTGGTCGGGCGCCGTCTCGAAATCAACGCAGTGGCGATCCTCATCGCCATCGCCTTCTGGTCGTGGCTGTGGGGTTTCGTCGGCGCGCTGCTGGCGGTGCCGCTGCTGGTCGTCATCAAGGTGTTCTGCGATCATTTCGACGGTCTCAGCCATGTCGGCAATTTCCTGGCGGCGCAGCACACGGCAGCGATCGAGGACGAAGAAATTGACGAGGCGAAAAAGTAGCGGCTTAAAGGGTCAAAAGCGCCCCCGATTGGTGCGGATCACGACCTTGCATCGGTCGCACGTCCGTTGTGCCCTCAGCGCTCCATCAACATTTTGAATTTGCCGCCTCGGCAACGGCTTCCTACATCCCTTCGGCCCACAGGAAACCCGCGCCGATGACCGTTCTTTCCGTTCTCGACCTGTCGCCGATCGTCGAAGGCAGCAACGCTTCACAGTCACTCGCCAATTCGCTCGATCTCGCCCGTCATGCCGAGCGGCTGGGTTACCGGCGCTATTGGCTGGCAGAGCACCACAATATGCCGGGCATCGCCAGCGCCGCCACCTCGGTGGTCATTGCCCATGTGGCCGGCGGCACCAATACGATACGCGTCGGCGCCGGCGGCATCATGCTGCCCAATCATTCCCCGCTGGTCATCGCCGAGCAGTTCGGTACGCTTAACGCTCTGCATCCTGGCCGCATCGATCTCGGCCTCGGCCGGGCGCCCGGCACCGACATGGCCACGGCACGGGCGCTGCGCCGTAACCTCGACGCTGGCGCCGACAATTTCCCGCAGGACGTCATCGAGCTGATGGGTTACTTGCAGCCGGCCGAAGACGGCCAACGCATCCGCGCGGTGCCCGGCGAAGGCGAAAAGGTGCCGATCTGGATTCTCGGTTCCAGCCTCTACGGCGCGCAGCTTGCCGCCATGCTCGGCCTGCCCTACGCTTTCGCTTCGCATTTTGCGCCGGCCGAGCTCGACCATGCTCTGGAGATCTACCGCTCGCGTTTCCAGCCTTCGGAGCAGCTCGACAAGCCTTATGTGATGCTCGGCCTCAACGTCTTCGCCGCTCCTTCCGATGCCCAGGCGCGGTTGTTGTTCACCTCGCTGCAGCAGGCCTTCGTCAATCTGCGCACCGGCCGGCCCGGCCGA
This sequence comes from Mesorhizobium sp. M0954, assembly GCF_040319155.1. Lineage (NCBI taxonomy): Bacteria > Pseudomonadati > Pseudomonadota > Alphaproteobacteria > Hyphomicrobiales > Phyllobacteriaceae > Mesorhizobium > Mesorhizobium sp. M0954. The sequence goes on from NZ_JAMYNR010000006.1 coordinate 159,152, forward strand.
TTGCCGCCGCCGGTCGAAGGATATGAGCGCGACCTCGACCCTATGGCCAAGACCATGCTCGGCCAGGCGCTTTCCTGCGCCGTCGTCGGCTCTCCCGAAAGAGTCAGGCAAGGCATCGAGGCGTTTGTGCGCCGCACAGGGGCCGACGAGCTGATGGTCACAGCGCAGATTTTCGACCATGCGGCGCGGGTGCGCTCGTTCGAGATCCTGGCCGACGCTCACAAATCGCTGTCGGAAGCTGCCTGAGAGTTGGTTCGCCACTTGCCTCTGCTGCGGGCAAGGCCGGCCTTAGGCAGGGAACATCGCGAACAGGTGTGCGAAGACATCGCGAACATTTCGCGCGTTTTGCGCGGAGCTTTTCGATCCGTCATGCTCGTCCGTTAGCGGGAAACGCGGCGTCCACTAAATGACGATCACCTTGGTGCCAATTGTGGCGCGGTCATAGAGATCGATGATGTCCTGGTTCATGAGGCGAATGCAGCCCGCAGACACGGCTTTGCCGATGGACCACCATTCGGGGCTACCGTGCAGGCGATATCCAGTGTCACCTTTCTCGTTAAAAAGATAGAGCGCCCGCGCCCCGAGCGGGTTCATGAGTCCGCCCTCCATATGGGCCGGTATGATGCGGCCTCGCTTCTGCTCGCGCACGATCATCGCAGACGGCGCGCTCCAATCCGGCCATTCGCGCTTCCTCGCAACGTGAGCAGTGCCATGCCACTCGAAGCCCGCCTTGCCGACGCCGATGCCGTAGCGCAGTGCCTGACCGTCTCCCAGCACGTAGTAGAGGAACTTCGCTCCTGTATCGACAATGATGGTGCCCGGCGCCTCATCAGTCGCATAAGGCACTGTCTGCCGATGGAACTTTTGGTCAACCTTGTAGATCGGAACCGGCGGAACGCGAAAACCGGCGTCGGTGAGGCCGCCATAGGCCTGGGGAAAGGTCTGTAACGCTCCGCCGGTGGTGCAGCCGGAGAATGCGACCATCCCAGCAAGTCCCAGCCCGATTAGGATCGATTTCACGCGCATGACTCAAGCCGGCGCCCGTGTGAACGATCAGTCGCATCTCGTCATATTCCTAAACCGACATGCTTCGATTGCCAAGATTTTCCTGACTGTCGGCTGGCTGATTGTTGGCCACTTGGCTCGATCGGCGCCGCGTCTTTCAATTGCTCGGTTTTCGAAAGACGAACGCCCGTAGTGGCTGCGAAGGCCCGGGATCGGCAGGACAGAGGGAGCGCTGTCCGTCCGGCATTGCAAAGTTTCTGAACAGAGCCCAAGCGCTACGCGCTGACGCTCTGCGCAGTTGCACCTAGCGGACGGCATGAATTGCGGATCATCAAGCGTCCCTTGAGCGTCAGCTTGCGCGGCGGCGCATCCCTGTTTCCGGCGAGCCGGTCGAGCAGCAGATTGGCCGCCTGTTCGCCAATCGCCTGCACCGGCTGTGCGACCGTGGTCAATTGCGGCCGGAACACATCCGACCACGGAAAGTCGTCGAAGCAGGCGACCGAAATATCCTCCGGACAGGACAGGCCGATATCGCGAATGGCCTTCATGGTGCCGATCACCATCGGGTTGTTGGCCGAAAAGATGGCGCTCGGCCGGTCGTGCAGCGAAAGCAGCTGCATGGTGGCGTTGTAGCCGTCGACTTCATGGAAGTTGCCGAAGCGGACGAGTTCGGCCTCGGCCGGCAGGCCGGCGGCCTGGAGGGCCTCGCGGTATCCCGCCATGCGGTCATGCATCGGCGAGATATCGAACGAGCCGGAGATGTAGCCGATGCGCCGATGGCCGAGATCGATCAGGTAATTGATGGCGTCGAACACCGCGCGCTGATTGTCGAGAACGACGGCATCGGTGTCGACACCCTGGCAAACACGGTCGAGCAGCACGACCGGCACATTGGCGTCGTCGACAATCCGTTTGAGGATCGCGCCGTCACCGACACGCGCGACGATCAGTCCGTCGACCATGCGGTCGAGCAACAGCCTGATCTGGTCGTCCTGCGTGTTCAGGTGCTCGTCGGTGCAGCACAGCATGACGGCGTAGCCGGCCCGGTCGAAAGCCTGCTGGATAACCGAAACCACGTCGGTAAAGAACGGATTGGTGATGTGTGGGACGGTGAGCCCGATGGTGCGTGTGGTGCCCATCTTCAGGCTGCGGGCGATGGCGTTGCGCTTATAGCCAATGTCGCGGATCGCCTGTTCGATGCGCTGGCTGAGCTCGGGGCTGACGGTCGCGGTGCCGTTGATCAGCGCCGATACGGTGGCCACGGAAACACGCGCGGCCTCGGCCACATGAAGCATAGTCGGAGCAGTGAATTTGCGCTGCTTTTTTCGTCCTGACGCTGTCATTTTCGAAACGTTTCACCACTTCACGGTAGCAATACGTACGGAATCTTATGATTTTGCGCAAGAATTGAAATGGAACAATCTCAGGCTCCAGATATTGCCTTGACATGATCGAAACGTTTAGATTAGCGTTTGAGGTGTTCGGTGACGACGGAGGGAGGCCGTCCTTGTCATGCAGCACGGCAATTCCATCCCTGCGGAAGGCGCTACGGCGGACGGCTCGGCTATCGTGCTGAGGGCCGAGCACATCTCCAAATCCTTCGGCGGCATCGCAGCACTCGTCGATGTCGGCTTCGAGCTGCGGCGCGGCGAAGTCCATGCGTTGATGGGCGAGAACGGCGCCGGCAAGTCGACGCTGATGAAGATACTGTCCGGCGTCTACACGGATTATAACGGAACGGTCAGTATCGATGGCCACCCGGTGCGCTTTACCGGCGTCCGCGAGGCCGAGCGCGCCGGCATCGCCATCATCCACCAGGAGCTGAACCTCGTTCCCGAACTTAGCGTCGCCGACAATATCTTTCTCGGCCGCGAGAAGCTGATCGCCGGGCTGATCGTCGACCGCAAGGCGAGCAGCCGCGCTGCCGGCGCGCTCTTGCAAAGGCTCGGCATCGAGCTCGACCCGGATGCGCGCGTCGGTGCCTTGCGCGTCGGCGAACAGCAGCTGGTCGAGATCGCCAAGGCGCTGTCGATGTCGGCGCGCATTCTGATCATGGACGAGCCGACCTCGGCGCTTTCGCCGGCCGAATGCCAGCGGCTGTTCCGCATCATCCGCCAGCTCGCCGACAGCGGCGTGGCGATCGTCTACATTTCGCACCGCATCGACGAGGTCATGCATCTGGCCAGCCGCGTCACCGTGTTTCGCGATGGACGCCACGTCCTGACGCGGGCGATGGACAAGCTCGACGAAGACGCCATAATTTCGGCGATGGTCGGGCGAAACCTGCTTGCTTCCTCCCAGGAGCACCGCATCCCCGGTGGCAACACGGTCCTGTCCGTAAGCGAGCTGTCGCTGTCGAAGCCCAATCGCAATGGTTGGCGCACCGTGCTCGATGGCGTCAGCTTCGATCTTGCCGCAGGAGAAATCCTCGGTATCGGCGGGCTGCTGGGCTCGGGCCGTACCGAAATCCTGGAAACCATCTTCGGGTCCAGCGGCGGACGTGCCGGCGGTGGGATCAGGCTCGATGGCGAGGCAGTAGAAATCCGTTCGCCGCGCGATGCGCGCCGGCTCGGCATCGCCCTGGTCACGGAAGACCGCAAGACGCAGGGCCTCCATCTCGAGGCCTCGATCACCGACAATGTCGCGCTGCCGCTGGTCGGCGCCCTGGCGCGGTTCGGCGTGCGCTCGTTGGCCGGTGAGCAAGGGCTGGCACGGGACGCCGTCAAGGCGCTCGGCATTCGCTGCGAGACCGTCGAGCAGCCGGCCGGCACGCTGTCCGGCGGCAACCAGCAGAAGGTCGTCATCGGCAAATGGCTAGCGACGAGGCCGCGGGTGCTGCTGCTTGACGAGCCGACACGCGGCATCGATGTCGGTGCCAAGCGGGAAATCTACGATCTCATCTTCAAGCTGGCGCGAGACGGGCTGGCAATCGCCGTCATCAGCTCGGAATTGCCGGAGCTGCTGCATCTTTCCGACCGTATCCTGGTCATGGCCGACGGCCGCCAGACGGGAATCCTATCCCGCGCGCAAGCCAGCGAGGAGGCCATCATGCGGCTTGCGGCGCCGCGACGGACGATGACGAGGCCTGCCGCATGAGCATTTTGCATATCCTGTCCCGGACGAAGCTCTATTGGGGCCTGATCGCCATCTTCCTGATCGGCGTGCTCGGCTCGCCGATCAGCTCCAAGGGCAACAACATCTTCCTGTCCTACGGCAACCTGCTCGATGTGCTGCGCCAGGTGTCGACCACCGGGCTGATTGCCACCGGCATGACTGCGGTGATCATCACCGGCGGTATCGACCTTTCCGTCGGCTCGCTGATGGCTATCTGCACGGTCGTCTGTGCCATGCTGCTGACGGTCCCCGGCGTGACGCCGGCGGTGGTGCTGGGGGTGCCGACAGTTGCCCTGGCAGCCCTTTGCCTCGGCATTCTCGTCACTCGTTTCATCCTGCTGAACATCGAAAAATCCCGCGCCGGCGCGCAGGCCATGCACGACATCAGGTTGGACAGCGTTCGCGGGCTGGTGACGCCCGGCATTGTCGGGGTGATCCTGTGCAGTCTGGTGCTGTGGTTCCTGCTGCCGCAGGTGGGCTCAAAATTCGGCGTGCTCGGCGTGTTGCTGGTGGCGCCTTGCGTCGGCCTGCTGTTCGGTGCGCTCAACGGCTTCATCATCGTCGCCGGGCGGCTGCAGCCCTTCATCGTCACGCTGGCGATGATGGTCACGGCGCTCGGCATCGCCCGGTTGACCGCCGGCCAGAACAATGCGGTGCTGCCGGTCTATACCGGCTCGAACGCCACGGCCGATTTCGAAATGCTGCGCTCGCTGGTATTCGGTGTGATCCCGATGCCGGGCCTGTTCTTCCTCGGCGCCATCCTGATCTACGGCGCTGTGCTGCGCTTCACCCCGTTCGGCCGCTATGTCTATGCGATCGGCGGCAATGAGGAGGCGGCGCGGCTGTCGGGCATCGCCGCAGGCCGCGTGAAGATCGCCACCTATGCCGTGTCAGGGCTGCTGGCCGGCATCGCGGCGGTGCTCTATGTCGCGCAGTACCGGCAAGGCAAGCCGGACGCCGGCGCCGGGCTGGAGCTCGACGCGATTGCCGCCGTGGTCATCGGCGGCACCAGCCTGATGGGCGGACGCGGCAGCCTCACCGGGACGTTCTGCGGCGTGCTGATCTTCGGGCTGCTCTCCAACATCCTGCAGCTGCACAACATCAATTCGAACCTTCAGCTGGTGCTGAAGGGGATGATCATCATCGGTACCGTACTCGTACAGGAGCGCAGTGCCGGTGATCTTCTCTTCTATCTGCGACTGCCCGGCGGGCAAGCGCACAAGGAAACGGCCGCGGCAAAGCGGCCGTCGCAAGAGACCGCGTCTCTGAATATTGGAGGAAACAAGAAATGAAACGACGTGAATTGTTGAAGCTCGCCGGGCTGACAGCGGCACTCCTGACCACGACCGCCATGCTTGGCGGCGGCGCCCATGCGCAGGACAAGAAGTGGAAGATCGGCTTCTCGCAGGTGACGACCATCGAACCCTGGCGCGCCCAGTTCAACAAGGACATCCTGGCCGAAGCGGCCAAGCATCCGGAAGTCGAGCTGATCATCACCGACGGCGAGGACAAGACCGAGAAGCAGGTCGCCGATGTCGAAAACCTTATCCGTCAGGAGGTCGATGCGCTCTTGGTATCACCGAAAGAATCCGCCGGCCTGACCGGTGTCGTGCAGCAGGCGATCGATGCCAAGATCCCGGTCTTCGTGCTCGACCGCAACGTCGAAACCAACGACTACACGCAGTTCGTCGGCGGCGACAACAAGCTGATCGGCCGGGCTGCCGGTGAATATGCCGTCGAGCTGCTTGGCGGCAAGGGCAAGGCCGCCGGCAACGTTGTCGAGATCTGGGGCGGCATGGGCACCCAGCCGGCACACGACCGCCATGACGGTTTCCATGAATTCACCGACAAGGAGCCGGGCATAAAATACCTGCTCGACCAGCAGTCGGGCGACTGGAAGCAGGACCAGGCCTACAACATCATGGCGACGGCGTTGCGCAACAACGAGAAAATCGATCTTGTCTACGGCCACAATGATCCGATGGCCTATGGCGCCTATCTTGCCGCCAAGGACGTCGGACGTGAGAAGGACATCAAGTTCATCGGCATCGACGGCCTGCCCAATGAAGGCGTGCAGCTGGTCGCCAATGGCGAGCTGACGGCGACGTTCACTTATGTGACGCCGGGCGCCGAAGGGCTGCGGCAGGCGATCAAGTTCCTGAACGGCGAGAAGGTGGAAAAGACGATCACCCTGCCGACGCAGAAGATCACCAAGGAAAATGCCGCCCAGATCCTGAAGGACAACGGCCTCTGAGACGAGGCTTTCCTGCCGGGCGTTCAGCGCCCGGCAGGAACAACAACCAAACGCCGGCAGGCAGCAGCTCAAGCCAGCCTGGCCAGCAGCTTCATGAAAATGGCCGCTTCCTTGGCGGAAAGCGGCGCCAGCGTTTCCTGCGTAATCTCACGGGCAAGCGGAATCAGCCGCTCGATCGCGTCGCGCCCCTCGGCGGTCAGATTGACCAGCAGGCGCCGTTTGTCGACTTCGTGTTTGCTAAGTTCGACAAAGCCACGCGCTTTCAGCCGGTCGATGACGCCCTTCACGGTCGCCGCATCCATGGCGATCAGGCTGCCAAGCTGGTTCTGAGAGGTCTCGCCGACGTCGCGCAATTTGGCCAAAGCGGCAAATTGCGGCGGCGTCAGATCGGCGATGTGTGCGGCGAAGATCGAGACATGGCGCTGATGCGCCTTGCGCAGGATGAAGCCGACCTGCTCCTGCAAGCGATAGTCGTTTTCGTCAGGCTCCTCGGCCTCGACCAGCTTGAGCAGATTGTCCTCGGCGCTCACCGCAGCCCATCCCATGCCTTAATGTCCTTGGCCGCCAGCCCACCCATGCGGTCGTGCACGCGCGGGCCGCAGGTCATGGCGAGGCAAAACAGGATCTCGTCGGGACGGGGGCCATCGCTGGTGCCGATTTCCATGGCATCGAAATGGCTGCGCACATAGGCGGCGTTGATGTGGCCGAGCGGCACATCGAGCCGCGCCCCGAAGCCGCCGACCTTCTTCGCCGAGGGCACGATCGCCTTGGCGTCGCCGAGCCGTTCGCGCATGGCATAGCCGCCCGGCACATGCCACAGCGCGCCATGCTCCAGCTCGCCCGCCATGCCGACGATGGCGCCCTTGCCGTAACCGTCGATCTGTTTGACGTCGCCGCCCAATGCGGCAATAAGCCTGTCGGAGAGCAGCAGCCCGAGCGGCTTCAAATCCTCCATGGCGCTCTGCAGTTCCTCGACGTAACGGCCGGCGAACGGGTTCTTGACCACAGCCATGGCCGCCGCGCGGCGCCGCGGCACCTTCGCCACCGGCCCGCCTTCGTGAAAAATCTCTTCGGTCAGCACGGCGATCTTGCGGATCGGAAACTCAGGCATGAGCAATTTCCCTCTCTAAAACTTTATTGGCGAGCGCCATCGGACCTGCGATGCGCGCCTGACCGCCGAGGAAAAGCGCCGCGGCGGCAATCAGGCCGCGCCGCCGAAACTCCTCGGCAACGGCAAATCCGCCTTCCAGTGCAATATCGATTTCAGCGGCGGAAAGCAGCCCCACGCCCTGCGTCACCAAACGGTCGCCGAGGTCGCTGTCAGGTGCGAGATCGCGCGCCCGCACGCGCCTAACGGCCGGATGACCGGGCAGATCGACGGCGTTGGCGATCAAGGTCGCGGCGGCATCGGCTTCAGCACCCGTTCGCGCCAGCACCGTGACCGCGTCGGCGATGCCCAGCGAAAAGGAGCGGCCGCGCCAGCCGCTTGTCGCGACACCGCGGATCCCGTCTTCGGGGCGGATCGTGAGACGATCTGCCAACCCATGACCTGTCCCGGCAATGACAAGCGTCATCGACTGGCCGTGGCCGAGATAGATCGCGCTGTCGCCGCCATTGTTGACATAGGCGCGCTCGAGCCGGCGGCCGGCAAGCAGCGCGCCAAGCACTTCGTCGGCTACCGAGCCGGCGACAGCCGCCATCGGTGTGATGAATTGTTTCGCTAGCGGAACGACCGCCGCTTCCATGCGGCGCGCCGTCGGGCCAGCGAAAGCACGTGGCCGCGAGGCGGCCGGGCGCCGCAGTTCGGGCAACTCTTCGACCAGTTCGGGCAGGATTGTCTGGAAGCGCGCCACTGCCTGGCGATGTGCGGCGCTGCATTCACTCGCCTCGCCGAATGCCTCGACGATCAGGTCGATCGGCCCATGATTGAGGTGAAGCCTCCGGCCGTCCTCGAGCCAATGCGCCTGCGGGCCGTTCATCGCCCGGCCCCGTTTGCGGTCGCGCGACGCAACTGCGCCAGCGGCGGCCAGGGATTGTCACGGGGTGCGGCCGTGCCGCGGCGCGGATTGAGATATTCGCCGCCCTTGGCCAGGATATCGTCGACGCTGCGGATTTCGGCTTCGTAGCCGCCAAGTCTGACATAATCGTCGCGGCGCATGGTGAACTCGATCGGCGCCACCAACGCCGGCGTCGGCACATAGCCGAAGGCGCCTTCCGGGACGCGGGTGACCTCGACCATCAGCGTGATGCCGCCGCCCGGCCAGACATAGACCGGCGCGCCGCCGACCGTCACGTAGGTCGTCAAGCCCTGCACCGAGCGGGTCAGATTGACCGGGTTCTCGGTGACGCCGGCGCGCAGCGAGCCGCCGGCGCCGCCGACGAAAAGCACGGTGCAGAGCGCCGGCTCGCAATTGTCCTCGATCAGTTCGACCGACTTCCGCAGCCGCTCCGGGAACGGTTTCTGCACCGGCTTCAATTCGTCGTCGAGCTCGTAATAGGCGAATTGCTCACCGGTGGTCGAGACCATCAGCAGCGACATGCCGGGGCGCGCACCCTTTTTGGCGTTCCATTCACCAAGGATCGACAGCGGGTCGGAAATGCTGGTGCCGCCCCAGCCGAGCCCGGGCTCCGACACCTTGAAATAACGGCCCGGCGTCGAACGGCGGCCGATGATCTTGATGCCGGTATCCTGCCAGCCAAGCACCTTGCCGGCCTGATGCTCGGAGACGACGCCGGTGATGTGGTCATCGACCACCACCACCTCGTCGACAAGGCCGCGCCATTGGGTCGCGAACATGCCTATGGTAGCCGAACCGCAGCCGACGCGCATGCGCTGCTCGAGCTTGCCGTCGATGACCGGCGGCTTGCCGGCTTCGACGATGACGGTGGCGCCGCCGTCGATGACGAGTTCAACCGGTTTGCGGTTGCACAGGGCGAGCATGGCGTCGCAGGTGGCGCGCCCTTCAGCCTTCGAGCCGCCGGTCAGATGATGTACGCCGCCCAGCGACAGCATCTGCGAGCCGTATTCGCCGGTCGTGACATGGCCGATCGCCTCGCCTTGGGCACGGACCGTAGCCGTTTCGGGGCCGATATGACGGTCGGTGTCGATCTTCACCTTGACGCCGCAATAGGAGAAGATGCCCTCGGTGACGACGGTGACCAGATCGACGCCCTCGACCTCCTGGCTGACGATGAAGGGCGCCGGCTTGTAATCGGGATAGGTGGTGCCGGCGCCGATGGCGGTGACGAAGCGGCGGCCGGTGTTGACCAGTTCGCCGTCCCATGCCTCGCCCTCTTCGGCAAAGGGTACGATTGCGGCGCCGGTCTCGGCCGCGTGGTCGAGGATGGTCAGTGGATCCATCCGCACGATCCTGCCGCCAACATTGCCGTAGCGATCGCAGGCGCCGGTGCGGCCATCGGCGATGTAGCACATGACTGGACAGGCATCGCAGCGGATCTTCTCGGCCACCAGCTTCTCGCCGGGATCGTGGGTCTCGAAGCGTTCGGCAAGCTCGCTCATCGGCGCGCCTCCTTGTCGAGGATGGCGGCGCGGATGCGGGTCGGCGTCGCCGGAATTTTGGTGACCAGCACACCGGTGGCGTGGCGGATGGCGTTGAGGATCGCCGGCGCCGTCGGGATCAGCACATGCTCGCCCAAACCCTTGGCGCCGAAGGGTCCTTCCGGATCCGGAACTTCTATCAGGATGGTCTCGATCGGCGGCACGTCGCCGATCGTCGGGATCAGATAGTCGTGCAGGTTTTCGGTGCGGCCGGGGATGAATTCCTCCATCAGCGCCATGCCGATGCCCTGGGCGATGCCACCCTCGATCTGGCCCTCTGCCAATAAAGGGTTGATGGCCTTGCCGACATCGTGAGCGGCGGTGATTTTTATAAGCTTCACGGTGCCGAGCCTGAGGTCGACCTCCAGTTCGGCGATCTGCGCGCCATAGCCATAGACGGCATAAGGCTTGCCCTGGCCCTTGGCATCGAGCGGCAGCGTCGGCGGGTCGTAGCTTTCCTCGGCGCGAAAGACAAAGCCTTCGGGGTCTGCCTTCAGCGAGGAAAGATCGACGCGGCGGGTCGCTTCGCCTTCCCTGATGCTCAGGCTTGTGCCGTCCAGCGCAATCGCCGCCTTTTCCGAGACATTGGCGAAACGCAAGATCTCCTCGCGCAAGGCGCGGCCGGCCTTTTCGGCGGCCTTGCCGGTGACGAAGGTCTGGCGCGAGGCCGAGGTCTTGCCGGCGTCGGGGGTGATCGCCGTGTCGGCGCCTTTCAGCATGAATTTTTCAAGCGGAAGACCCAACGCATCGGCGCAGATCTGCGCGATGACGGTGTTCGAGCCTTGCCCGATATCGACCGCACCCTGATGCAGGACGACTGCGCCCGATGCCGAGATGCCGACCTTGATGGTCGACGGATTGGGCAGCGAGGTGTTGCCGCAGCCGTACCAGCAAGAAGCGATGCCGACGCCGCGTTTTTTGATGCTGCTACCGGCATTGAACGCTTCGGCATCGCGAACGGCACGCTGCCAATGTGAACGGAGGGCCTCGAGGCAGTCGGCGATGCCGACGCCCGACTCGAGCCGCTGCCCGGTGACTGTTTCGGATCCGTTCCGAAGGCAGTTCTTCAGGCGAAAATCGAGCCGATCCATGCCGAGCTTGTCGGCCAGGTCGTCATAGAGGGTCTCCTGCATGATCGTCGCCTGCGGCACGCCGAAACCGCGAAAGGCGCCGGCAATCGGGCCATTGGTGTGGATGGCGCGGCCTTCGGCGCGATAGTTCGGCGTGGCATAGGGGCCGGAGGCGTGCACCGGCACGCGGTTGGCGACCGTCGGCCCCCAGCTGGCATAGGCGCCGGTGTTGAAATCGCCGGCGAAGACCATGCCAGTGACGCGGCCGTCGGCATCGGCGCCGATGCTCGCTCTCATCAGAGCCGGATGGCGCTTGGTGGTCGAGATCATCGATTCGGTGCGGCTGTAGGCGAGCGCCGCCGGCCGGCCGGTTTTCATGGCGACGAGGCCGATGAGCGGTTGCAGCGAGACGTCGAGTTTGGAGCCGAAGCCGCCGCCGGTGGCGGTCGGCACGATGCGCACCTTTTCCGGGGCAAGGCCGAGCACTTTTGCCGTGTCGTCGCGGTCCATATAGGGCGCCTGCGTGCAGGCGACGACCACCAGCGTGTCGCCGTCCATGAAGGCATAGCCGGCTTCCGGTTCGATATAGGCGTGCTCGACATAGGAGGTGTCGATGGCGCCGGAAACGACGATAGCCGCACCGGCAAGCGCGGCTTCCGGGTCGCCACGCTCGACGAAGCCGGAGGTGAGCAGGTTCGAGGGCCGGTTTTCATGGACCAGTTGCGCACCGCCGGCCTGCGCTTCGCCAGTTTCCAGAAAATGCGGCAACTCGGTCCAACTGACAGGAAAATCGGCAAGGTCGAGATCGAGGATAGCCTCTCGTTCGCCGGCAACCAGCGCCACCGCCTCACCGCGAAAGCGCGAAACCCCTTCGGCCAGCGCCGGCTGGTCGGCGAAGGGCGCGATGACGCCGAAACAATTCTTTCCCGGAATGTCGGCGGCGGTGAAGACGCCGGCAATGCCAGGACGGGATTTCACCCAGCTGCCGAGATCGCCAAAAGTGAAAGCGGCATGATAATGCGGCGAGCGGACCACCAGCACCGACAATGCGTCGGCCGGGAATGAATCACCGCCGAATTTTTCGCCGCCGGTGACTTTCGGCAGGCCATCGAGGCGGATCGGGGAGGAGCCGACGGCATGGCCAGAGGATGGCATGCGCTGATCGAGGCCGTCGGCGTGGCGCCAAGCATCCATCACCGCGGCGACGATCTTGCGGTAGCCGGTACAGCGGCAGAGCACGCCGCCCAGCGCATCCTGCGTTTCGGCCTCGCTCGGGCAAGGCGTCCTGTCCAGGAGTGCCGTTGCGGCGACCAGCAGGCCGGGCGTGCAGGCGCCGCATTGCGCTGCGCCATGGCTGAGAAACGAGGCCTGCAGCCCCGACAGCCGGCCATTGGCGAGGCCTTCGACCGTCGTCACCACGGTGCCGGAGGCGGAAGCCGCGGGAATCAGGCAGGCGCAGACCGGCTCGCCGTCGACCAGCACCGTGCAGGCGCCGCAGTCGCCGGCATCACAGCCGATCTTGGTGCCGGTCAGCCGCAACTCGTCGCGCAGCACCGCGGACAGCCGCCGCACCGGCGGCACACAAACCCTGACGGCGGCGCCGTTGACTTCGAAGGCGATGTCGACGCGCTCCATGCTCATCAGGCCGCCGCCCTTTCGTCGGGAACAGCGCCCATCGCACCAAGCACGGCGCGGGCGACGATCTCGCGCGCAGCGTCCAGCCGATATGCGGCGCTGCCGCGCACGTCGCCAATCGGCGACAGCTCGTCCATCGGTGCGGATTGGATCGCAGTGGCCAGCGCGTGGCCGACGGGCCGGCCGCGCAGCGCCGCCTCGACACCCGCCAGCCGCCTGGCGACAACCGAGCAGGAACCGACGGCGACGACCGCGTTCCTGACCATACCATCTTCGACGGCCAGGCGTGCGGCGGCCATGGCGATGGAGATGACGAGATAACGCCGCGCGCCGAGTTTCACGAAGGCGGAGCTGCCGGCGGTCGCGGGTTTGGGAATGCGGATTGCCGTGACCATTTCGCCGGGCTGCAGTGCGGTGCGACGGTTGCCGAGGATGAACTCTGCAAGGGGCAGATGCCGGGTCGCCACAGCGGAACGCAGTTCGACTTCGGCATCGAGCACCAGCAGCGCCGGCACGCCATCGGCGGCCGGCGAGGCGTTGCAGAGATTGCCGGCAATCGAGGCAACGTTCTGGATCTGCACCGAGCCGACTTCCCGCGCCGCCTGCTTCAGCGCGTCGAAAGCCGCCGGCAGAGGATGGCGGACGAGATCGGTCCAGGTGGTGCGCGCGCCGACGAGCCAATGGTTTTCGGCTTCGGCAATGCCGCGCAATGCCACCAGCCCATTGATATCGAGGACATTGTCGCGGAAAGGCTTGCTGCCCTGTGCCGGATAGAAGTCGGTGCCGCCGGCGAGGATGCGCCATTGCCCTTCGCCCAGCAAAGCGAGGGCGTCGTCGACCGTGGTGGGTTTTGCGTAACGGATCACGCTTTGCCTTCCCAGAATGGGCTTCCCGAGAGGGGATCCTGCCGAAAGATTTTCCCGAGCATTCAAGGCAGGAAATTCATTCGTATGCAAATGATATCAAGCCGGCAGGAATTGTCAAAGCCAGAGTTTGCACGACTGTTGGCATCGGTGCATCCGGAATGCATTTGTTATGCCATGAGAGGTTGACGCAGCCGGCCATCTGGTCAAGTTTCTGCGTCCGGTCGCGTTTTTATTGGAGCCTAAGCTCAAGACCAAGAAAATAAGGAGGCTCCATGGCCGACGAAGCGCTTGTCGTTATCGACCTGCAGAACGATTTCTGCCCGGGTGGCGCCCTTGAAGTGGCCGGTGGCGACGAAATCGTGCCGTTGGTCAATGACCTAATCCGGCGGACCGAGCACGTCCTGCTGACGCAGGACTGGCACCCTGCCGGCCATTCGAGCTTTGCCTCCAGCCACCCCGGCAAGCACCCGTTCGAAACGATCGACGTGCCTTATGGCCACCAGACGCTGTGGCCGGATCACTGCATCCAGGGCAGCCTGGGATCGGATTTCCATTCGGGCCTCGCCTGGAGCAAGGCCGAGCTGGTGATCCGCAAGGGGTTCCGTCCTGCGATCGACAGCTATTCCGCATTCTTCGAGAACGACCGGACGACGCCGACCGGCCTTGCCGGCTATCTCCGGGATCGGAACATCGAGACGCTGACCCTGGTCGGCCTGGCGACGGATTTCTGCGTCGCCTTTTCGGCGCTCGACGCGGTCAAGCTCGGTTTTGAGACGTCCGTGCGGCTCGACGCCTGCCGCGGCATCGATCTCAACGGCTCCGTGGAGCGGATGCTGGGCCGGATGCGCGATGCCGGCGTGACACTGATTTGAACGTCATCCAGCCGAACCTGACGGACTTTTGAGGGGCTTCATGCGGTTTGCGGCGTTGACGGCAAGTGCTGCACTTATTGCAGCAATCTTTTCTCCGAATGCGGTTCTCGCGGCCGAAGCGCACGAATTGCCGGGCGGCGCCATGTCGCTTTGGTGGGTGCTGCCGTTTGCCGGGCTATTGCTTTGCATCGCGACCGGCCCGCTGCTGTTCCATCATGCTTGGGAGCACCATTACGGCAAGATCGCTGCCTTCTGGGCAGCGTTGGTGATCGGGCCGCTGGCCATCGCCTTCGGCATCCCGTCCGCCACGCAGGCAGTGCTGCATGCGCTGCTCACCGAATACATGTCGTTCATCATCCTGCTGTTTGCGCTGTTCACCATTTCGGGCGGTATCTTCGTTGCCGGCAACATACACGGCACGCCGCTGGTCAATGCCGGGCTGTTGCTGGGAGGGGCGCTGCTTGCCTCGATCATTGGCACAACCGGCGCCTCGATGATCCTGATCCGGCCGCTCATCCGCGCCAACGACAACCGGCGCTTCAACGCCCATGTCGTCATCTTTTTCATCTTCCTGGTGTCCAACATCGGCGGGTCGCTAACGCCGCTGGGCGATCCGCCGCTGTTCGTCGGCTTTCTGCGCGGCGTCGATTTCTTCTGGACGACAGTTCACCTGCTGCCCGAGACGCTGTTCGTCGCCGGCGTGGTGCTGGCTGTTTTCCTGGCGATCGACATCATCATGCATCGCCGGGAGGAAGGCGCGCCGAAGATCAAGGATCCGACGCCCGACAGCAAGGTGCGCATTCGCGGCCTGGCCAACATCCCGCTGCTGGCCGGCGTAATCGCCGCGATCCTGATTTCCGCTGCCTGGAAGCCGGGAGTGAGTTTCTCATTTCAGGGTGTCAGCCTCGAGCTGCAGAATCTGGTGCGGGACGCCGCCATCCTGATACTGGCCTTCACTTCGCTTGTCGTCTCGCCGAAGGAGTTTCGCGGCGCAAACGCCTTCAACTGGGGGCCGATTGCCGAGGTGGCGAAGCTGTTCGCCAGCATCTTCATCTGCATCGTGCCGGTCGTCGCCATATTGCGGGCCGGGCTCGATGGCGCGCTGGCGCCGTTGGTACTGCTGGTCAGTTCGCCGACCGGCGCGCCGGACAACCTTGCCTATTTCTGGCTGACCGGAGCGCTGTCGTCCTTCCTCGACAATGCGCCGACCTATCTGGTGTTCTTCGAGCTGGCTGGCGGCGATGCGCAGCATCTGATGACCGAGCTCGCCTCGACGCTGGCGGCGATCTCGGCAGGCGCGGTGTTCATGGGCGCCAACACCTATGTCGGCAATGCGCCGAATTTCATGGTCTATGCCATTGCCAGGCATCGCGGCATCAAGATGCCGAGCTTCTTTGGCTATATGGCATGGTCGGGCGCGGTGCTGATCCCGACATTCCTGCTTGCCGGCTTGCTGTTCTTTGCCTGATCATCCGACGCCGACATAGCGACGGACCGCGGAGGGATCGGAACGCAGTTCCTCGACATCGACCGTCTCGCGGTTGCGGCCGTTTTCGATGAAACAAACGCGGTCTGCGACCGACAGCACGGCATCGACGCGCTGCTCGACAAGAATTGTCGACACGCCAAGCGCACGCAGCTTCGACACGGTTTCGCGGATCTTGGCGATCATCGACGGCATCAGCCCTTCGGTCGGCTCGTCGAGCAGGAGCACCTGCGGTTCCAGACACAGGGCGCGGGCCATGGCCAGCATCTGCTGCTCGCCGCCGGATAGCGTGCCCGAACGCTGCCTGAGGCGCTGGCGCAACAGCGGGAAGAGATCGAGCACGTTCTCGCGCGTCGCCTTGCCCTTGTTGCGGGCCATCAGGCCGATCTCGATGTTTTCCGCCACCGTCATCTCGGCGAACAGCCGCCGGCCCTGCGGCACGTAGGCGACGCCGGCCTTGGGCACCTCGTGCGCCGGCAAGCCGCTCAATTCCCGCCCTTCGAGCCGAATCGACCCGGAGCTTACCGGCACCAGGCCCATGATTGCCTTCAGCGTCGTCGTCTTGCCGGCGCCGTTGCGGCCGAACAGGCAGAGCACTTCGCCCTCGTTCAAGACAAGATCGAGACCATAGAGCACCTGGACCTCGCCATAGAAGCAGTCGACCCCGGAGATCGTCAGTGCCTTGGACTGGGCCTCAGCCATGGGTCGTCCCCAGATAGGCGTCCTGCACCGCGGCATTGGCGCGGATCTGCTCGGGCGTGCCTTCAGCCAAGATCCTGCCGGCGTTGAAGACGGTGATGCGGTCGGCGAGCCGCATGACCACCGGCATGTTGTGCTCGATCAAAAGCACGGTGGCGCTATCGGCGATCTCGCGCACCAGCTCGATGAAATTGTCGATCTCGCTGTCGGCAAGCCCTTGCGTCGGTTCGTCGAGGATCAGCAGCCGCGGCTTCAGTGCCAGTCCCATTGCCACTTCCAGCAACCGCTGGTGACCGTAGGACAATTGCCCGGCAGGCATTTGCGCCCGGTCGGCAAGGCCGGTGCGCTCGAGCGCCGCCATGACGCCGGTGTGAACCGCGCCCTTCGAACGGCCATCGGTCAGCGTGCGCTGGACCGGCAGGGCGACATTGTCGTAGGCGCTGAGATTGGCAAAGACGCTGGTGATCTGGAAAGTATAGGCGATGCCAAGGCGAACCCTGGCGTAGGGAGGCAGGCTGGTGATATCGGCGCCGTCAAAGATGATCGTGCCCGACGAGGACTGGATGCGGCCGCTGACCAGGCTGACGAAGGTGGTCTTGCCGGCGCCGTTGGGGCCGATGATGGCGCGAATCTCGCCCGGTATCAGCGCGAAGTCGACGCCGTCGACGGCACGCAAGCCGCCGAAACTGCGCGACAGGCCTTTGGTGGTGAGCAGCGGCATCATGGCAACCACCCGAGCCAGCGCTGGCGGATGCTGCCGAGAATGCCTCTCGGGAAGAACAGCACCAGCAGGATGAGCGCTATGCCGACGACCAGCAGATAGGCCGAGGTGTAGCCGCTGGCGACGTCGATGACATAATACATGAACAGCGTGCCGATCAGCGGACCGAGCGTGGTGGCGGCACCGCCCAGCAGCACCCAGAGCAGCGGCAGGATGGAATATTGCACCGAGGCGAAGCTCGAGCCGACATAGCCGAACAGCAGCGCATAGGCCGCGCCGGAAGCCGCGCAGATGCTGCCGGAGATGACGACGGCGGCGAGCTTGCTGGAGAACGTGTCGTAGCCAAGCATCTTGGTCCGCTCCTCGTTCTCGCGGATGGCGACCAGCACGCGACCGTAGCCGGAGCGGACTATCGCCAGGCTTATGAGCAGCACGATCGAGAACAGTGCCAGCGCGCTCATATAGCGCACGGTCGGGTTGGTGAGGTCGAGTGACGTGCTGCCCAGGACAAGGACACGCATCGGCTGCGGCACGACCATGCCCTGGTCGCCACCGGTCCAGGCAGCGAAATAAAGAATGACGAGATAAAATACCTGAGCGAACATCATGGTGACGATCATGAAGGCGACGCCGGAGGTGCGCAGCGCCAGCAGCCCGATCACCAGCGCGAGAAGCGCGCCGCAGGCAAGCCCGGCTGCGAAGGCGGCCGGCACGCTCCAGCCGAGATGGATGACGGCAAGGCCGGCGCCATAGAGCCCGGCTGAAAAGAACATGGCATGGCCGAGGCTGAGCAGCCCGACATAGCCGAACAGCAGATTGTAGCCCATGGCGAAGACCGCCAGCACCATGATGCGGGCGAGCAGGCCGTGATGGTATTCCGGCAGGACGAAGCTAAGCCCGAAAAGCAGGGCGATGACGCCGAGGTGCAGCGCATATGGCTTTGCCGGCGAAGCATCCTTCATCGTGATGTCGTCCCGAACAGGCCCTGCGGCCGGAACACCAGCACCATGGCGACGAGCAAGGTGGCGATGATCTTGGCCAGCGTCGGTGAGAAGAACACCGAGATGATGCCGTCGGAAAGGCCGATCAGCACCGCGGCGACGACCGTGCCGCGCAGCGAGCCGAGGCCGCCGATGATGACGACGATGAACGACAGCAACAGCGGGTCCTGTCCCATCAGATAGTGGGCCTGGCTGATCGGCACGATCAGCACCGCGGCGACAGCAGCCAGCATGGCGCCGAGCGCGAAAACACTGGCATAGACTCTGGTCACCGGGATGCCGAAGGCCTGCGCCGTCTCGCTGTCATATTGCGTGGCGCGCATGACGAGGCCGATTTTCGTGCGCGTCAGCACCAGCCAGGTCGCGACCAGCAGCAGCGCCGACGCGGCGATGATCGACAGCTTGTAGCCGGAATAGCCGAACCACGGCAGGAGGATGCGGTAGCTGAACGGCGGCTCCACCGGCCGCGCCTCCGGGCCGTAGAAGGTCAGCGCCAATTGCTGGATGATGTAGAGCATGCCGATGGTGGCGACGATGGTGGCTTCCGGATTGTAGTTGAGCCGGCGCAGCACCAGCCGTTCGGCGAGCAGCGCGATCAGGCCGACGATCAGCGGCGCCAGCACCAGGGCGGCCAGGAAGCCGAGCGCCGGATGGCCGGATATCGCCGTTGAGATCGCCCAGGCAAGCACCGCGCCCAGCATGAAGAACTCGCCATGCGCGACATTGACGACGCGCATGACGCCGAACACCAGCGACAGCCCAAGCGCCGTCAGCGCCAGCACTGCGGAGGTGACGAGGCCTTCGAGGGCGGCGAGGAGCAGGTGAGGTCCGAAGTGCATCGCCTAAGCACCGGCGGATGCGCGAAGCACCCCCCTCTGGCCAGAGGGGGGTATCTTGGCGCTCACGCTTGCTGCAGCAGCCAAGCTCACAGCGTCTGCGTCGTGTAATCCCCCTCAGGCTCGTAGAGGCCGTCCTCGATCTTGGTCTTGTGGACGACATTCAGCCGGCCGCCTTCAACCTTGGAGATGTTCTGGATGCCAAAGCACTGGTGGATCTTGCCGTTGAAGGTTTTCGGCCCTTGCGGGTGCTCCGGCCCCTCGGCGAACTCGGTCAACGCCTCGGTCGCCTCGACCAGCTTGGCGCGGTCTTCCGGGCCCTTGTAGCCGGCATCCTCCATCGCCTTCTTGACGACGTAGAGCGTTTCCCAGCAGCCGAACATGTGCGCGGCGGTGGAGACGTCCTTGGGGTCGCCGACGGCGGCACCATTGTCGTCGATGCCGACGGCGGCGCGGTAGGCTTTCTGCGCAGGGGAGTCATCGGGCTGCGCATAACGCGGCGAGCCTTCCCAGAAATGGCTGCCGTCGAGGAATTCGAGGCCGGGGCTGTTGATGTCGGTGGCTTCGAGCGAATCGATGAAGCCGAACAATTGCGGCCGATTGGAGCCGTAGAACTCGCCGAGCTCCTTGACGAAGGTGAGCACCGCCGGGCCGACCATGACGTGGTAGATCACCTCGGTCTCTGCGGGGATCTGCGGGAAATATTTGGTGAAGGAGGATTCCGTCGGCGGAATCGCGATCTGCGCAATGACCTCGGCGCCTTGCGCCTTCAGGGCCGGCGGCAGGTAGTCGCGATGGTCGTAGCCGAAAGCGAAATCGGGGAAGATCTGCGTCACCTTCTTGCCGGCATTGGCGGCAATCCACGGCGCCATCGACTGGATCTGGCTCTTCACATCGGTGATGCCGGGCTGGAAGACGTAGCGGTTCAATTTGGTCGAGGCGACGTGGTGGCCTTCGCTGACAACGAAATAGGGCATCTTGGCCTCGCCGGCAGCCGGCGCCGAGCCGATGACGACATGCGAAAACAGCGTGCCGTAGACGATATCGGTCTTGTGCTGAGAGGCGAACTTGCCGACGACTTCGGCGCCCCGGCCGGGATCGGTGCCGTCATCCTCGATGATCACCTCGACGGGTCGGCCGTTGATGCCGCCGGCATCGTTGATCGCCTTGACGGCAGCCGCTGTGGTCTTCTCGTACCAGCGGCCATAGGCGGCGCCGATGCCGGTGCGGTGCGACTGGAAGCCGATCTTGATCGGCGCCGAGCTCTGCGCCTGGCTGTAACGCACGAAACCCGGCGCGACGGCAAGACCGGCGCCGGCGGCAAGGCCCTTCAGCGCCGTGCGGCGGG
Organism: Mesorhizobium sp. M0954; assembly: GCF_040319155.1. NCBI lineage: Bacteria > Pseudomonadati > Pseudomonadota > Alphaproteobacteria > Hyphomicrobiales > Phyllobacteriaceae > Mesorhizobium > Mesorhizobium sp. M0954. The sequence continues at coordinate 179,618 of NZ_JAMYNR010000006.1, forward strand.
TGAGAGCGGATCTGGAGAGATCGAAAAACCCATTCTTGTCAGTCACGGCAGTTCCCCTTGTTTTTGAGCTTTGACCAATGGCTGTAGCAGGCAGGCCACTCTTGTTAAGAGGGGCGAAAATTGCATGTGTACAAACTAAATCACCAAAGCTCTGACGTGGCAAGCGAGCTTTCCCCAAGGTTCGATTGACGGCCATCGCACACCTCGTTCATCCGGCGCTCGGCGTCGCAAGCAGCCATAGGCCGAGGACGGTGTAGGCGATCATCAGCACGGTGAGCGGGAACTGGCTGAGCGCGGCGCGAGCCGGAATGGCGTGCAGCCGCCAGGCCAAGCCATGGGCGACAAGCACAGCAAGCATGTGGCCGCCAATGATGACGCCGGCCTGGAGGTTCCACAGCCACCACGCCGAGCCGGCGCCGGCGACAACGCCGGCTTGAATTGACATGTCTGCGGTACCGAACAGGTTCCAGCCAAGCGCAAACGGGTCTGAGAGAGCGGCAATCGCATATTGGTCGTCGACCAGCAGCGCCGTCAGATAATGCGCGAAGTGGTAGGCGAGCGCGATCGGTACGATCGACCAGGCCAAAAGCCCGGCGGCGTGACCGAGCGAATGGTTGCTGCCGGCAAGGTGCTGGCCAAGAAAGACGGCTAGCGCGAACACGGCCGCAAGCACGGCAAAGCTCAGCACAAGACCGAAACTGCCGATGCCGATCAAAGCGGTGCGTCCAGGAAACTCCAGCGGATTGATGCCGAACCAGCCTAGCCAGAAGAAGGTTTTCGACAGGCCGTCGAAGGACACAGACGACAGCGCAAGCAGCAGGAAAGCGACGCCGCTGAGCGGTAGCGGCGCGCCACCGAGCAGCTTGGCACCCGGCCAGCAGAGTTTGAGCCGGCCGTCTTCGTTGCGCTCGATGATGGCGAAGTGCGCTACCATGGAAAAGAACACCGTCAGGAACTCACCGCGCAGGCTCCAGTTGCGGTATCCGACGACCTGCATAGCGGCAAAGGTCAGCAGCCAATAGGCGCCGGCGGCCCAGGCCAGCCGCGCCGGATCGTCTGGCGCAGGGTCGATCAGCTCGAACCAGGCGAAGGCGAAGAACAGCAGGAAAGCCGGCCAATAGCCGAGCCGTTGGGGGAGCAGATTCGGCTGCGTTCTGCCGGACAGGCGCGAGGCGACGCGGCATGGCCCGTACCAGGGGTTGAGCCACGACCAGAGATCGCCGGCGAGCCCCTGCAACAGAGCCAGGCCAACCCAGAGCAGCGTCCACACGGTCAGCGGCAGCGGATTGGAAAGCGGATCGCGGCTGCCGAACAGGCCGGCGGCAATCAGAATTGCAAAGCCGACAAAGGATACCAGGCTGACGGCAGTCCGCGCGCCGTCGCCGAAGGTAAAAAGCGGCAGGCGTTTGCGCCAGAAGCGGTCGAGGGAGTCCGGCGGCAGTAGAGCCAGGACAAGGAAGCTGGCGGCAACCGCGAGCGCGCCACCGACGACGTAGTAGCCGGTGGGAAGCAGCAGGACATGGCCGCGGTCGGAGGCGTGGGCGAAGGCGGGCGTGGATGGGAATTCCAAGGAAGCGACGAGGCCGGGAAAGGGCCTGATTGCCGAAATGCAGCGCTCTACAGCGCCCCCCTCTGTCCTGCCGGACATCTCAAGCGGGGAGATCGGCGGTTCCGCCGTCGGCTCTCCTTCTGCAACTTCAGCAATTGGCGAAAGCAGCAATGAGGGCGCAATCTCCCCCCTCGCGGGGAAGATGTCCGGCAGGACAGAGGGGGGCGCGAAGGAACTCATACTACGCAAGAGTTCCCCTACTTCACACCTTCACCAACTGCTCCACGCGGTCCTTCTGGCCGAAGATGCGCAAATAGCGCTCGATCTCTTTCTCGTCGCCTGTCGACTTGGCCGGATTGTCGGAAAGCTTGACCGCCGGCCTGCCGTTGGCTTCGGTGACCTTGCAGACCAGCGAGATGGCGTCTAGCCGGTTGGTCTCGGTCGGCGCGCAGCCCTCGAAATCGTTGGTCAGGTTGGTGCCCCAGCCGAAGGACATGCGCACCTTGCCGCGGAAATGGCGATAGGTTTCCTCGATGGTCTCGACCTCCAGCCCATCCGAGAAGATGAGCAGCTTCTGCTTGGGGTCCTTGCCCTTTTCGCGCCACCAGGAAATGATTTTCTCGCCGCCTTCGATCGGCGGCGCGCTGTCGGGGCGGAAGCCGGTCCAGTCGGCGACCCAGTCCGGTGCATCGCGCAGGAACGCCGCGGTGCCGAAGGTGTCCGGCAGTACGATCAGCAGGTTGCCGCCGTAGTAGCGCTGCCAGTCCTGCAGCACGTTGTAGGGCGACCGTTTCAATTCCTTTTCCGAATTGGTGAGCGCGGCGAACACCATCGGCAGCTCATGCGCGTTGGTGCCGAGCGCCTCGAGATCGTTGTCCATGGCGAGCAGCACGTTGGAGGTGCCAGTGAAGGCCTCGCCGATGCCCTCCTTCAACGCTTCGACGCACCAGCGCTGCCACAGGAAAGAATGACGGCGGCGGGTGCCGAAATCCGAGATGCGGATGCCGGGCAGCGCCTTCAGCCGCTCGGTCTTGGCCCACATCTTGGCCTTGGCGCGGGCATAGAGCACGTCGAGCGCGAACGGCCCGAACGCCCGCATGGCCGCGCGAGATCGAAGTTCATTGATAATTGCCAGCGCCGGGATCTCCCACAGCGTCGTGTACATCCACGGACCGCTGAAGGCGAGTTCGTATTGGCCGTCGCGCTTGGAAAGCTCGTATTCGGGCAGCCGGAAATTTTCCAGCCAGGCGAGGAATTCCGGTTCGAATATCTGCTTGCGGCCATAGAAGGTGTTGCCGCCGAGCCAGATCATCTCTTTCTTAGAGAAGCGCAAGGTGCGGGCATGGTCGAGCTGCTCGCGCAGCTCCGTCTCATCGATCTCCTCGGCAAGGCGGACCGAGGTGGCGCGGTTGATCAGCGAGAAGGTGGCGTCGACCTTGGGATACATGCCCCAGATCATCTGCAGCATCAGAAGCTTGTAGAAATCGGTGTCGAGCAAGCTGCGGACGATCGGGTCGAGCTTCCAGGTGTGATTGTAGACGCGCCGCGCTATATCGGTCTTTGCCATCGCTTAATGCGCCTTCGTTGCTCGCTCTAGCTTTTGTCTAGCGCAATTCCGGACGGAAAACCGCTGCGCACTTTTCCTGGAATTGCTCCAAATGCCTCTTAGCATCGAATTTTTGAACGCGCCTCCCGCTTTGCGGGCTGGCCCGACAAAAAGAAGCCCCTGCTGCAAGCGGCGCCTACGGCAGTTTCGGCCTCAGGATGCGGTCTTGGCGCCGACCACCTTGAGCGCCGGACGCTTGCGGCGAATGCCGATGCGGCCTGCCACCGGTGCGTCAGCGCGGCGGTCGGCCTGTTCTTTCTCGGCAAACAGCCAATCGATGAACAATTGCACGATCGGCGCCGACCGCATCTCGTTGCGGCAGACGACGTAGAAATCGTCGACGGCCGGCACGGAAAGACTGAACGGGGCGACAAGCAGGCCCCTGGCGAGCAGTCCGCTTGCCGTCACCGTATCGCCGAGCGCCACGCCATGGCCGTGAACCGCGGCCTCGGTCGCCATCCGCGCATCGCCGAGATGATGGCGACGGCCGCGCTCGAGGTCCAGCGCGTCGGCGGCGGCCAGCCAGGTATGCCATTCGCGGCCGTCGTCGCCATGCAGGAAGACGTGATCGGCGAGGTCGCGGACGGTGCGGATCGGGCGGTTGTTGATCAGCGTCGGGCTGACCACCGGGAACAGTTCGAGGCCCGACCATTTGCGCATCCAGCAGTCGGTCCAGCTGCCGTCACCATAGTGCACGCAGACATCGATGTGCGGTGCGCGGACGTCCTTGGCATCATTGGATGGGATCAGCGTCAGCCTGATATCCGGATATTGCGAGGTGAAGCTGCCCAGCCGCGGGATCATCCACAGCAACAGTAGCGCCGGCACGCAGGATACAGAGAGAACGCCGGTGCTGGCCGGTCTCGTCATGCGCTGCGTGGCGGCGGCAATGCCGTCGAAGGCGGTCGACACCGCCGGCAGCAACTCGGCGCCGTGCGGCGTCAGCTTCACCCGCTGACCGGCACGCTCGAACAGCTTGACACCCAACGATTGCTCGAGCGCCTTGATCTGATGGCTGATGGCGCCGTGGGTGACGTTGAGCTCAGCCGCCGCCTTGCTCAGCGAGGCGTGGCGCGCCGTCGCCTCGAAGGCGCGCAGCGGGTTGAGCGGTGGCAAACGCTTGGCCATTTGGACCCTAGGCTCTGTGAGATTTTCTCACAGATAACACGCTAACAATATCAATTGATTTTTCAATGCAGCTACGGGACACTTTGCCCAGGCATTGCATCAAGACGTGAAATCTGCAGGCAGCCGGCGGCTGCGGCTATCGAGGCCGCCGCCCGCGCGCCGCACCAGCCATGGAGGACCGACATGGGTTACGACCGCGGCAAGCTCGAAGCGTTGCGCCGCAAATACGGCGAGAGCCATGGCGGCGAAATGTTCGACCCGAAATTCCAGCGTGTCGCCGACAAGATCTTCTCCAAGACCGGCACGCGACTGGCGCCCTATTCCGGCATCCCGACCTTCCTCGCGGCGCCCTATCGTGAAATCGCCGCCGACAATCCGGATTTCGGCGATCTGCAGGTGGCGATGATCGGTGTGCCGATGGATCTGGGCGTCACCAACCGGCCGGGCGCCCGTTTCGGGCCAAGGGCGCTGCGCGCCATCGAGCGCATCGGCCCCTACAATCATGTGCTGGAATGCGCACCGACGCATGAGCTGAAGGTCGCCGACATCGGCGACGTGCCGTTCCAGAGCCGCTACCGGCTGGAGACCAGCCATGACGACATCGAACGCCGCACCAACCAGATCGTCGACGCCGGCGTCCTGCCCTTGTCTGTCGGCGGCGACCATTCGATCAGCCACCCGATCCTGAAGGCGGTCGGCAAGAACGCGCCGGTGGGCATGATCCATATCGACGCTCATTGCGATACCAGCGGCCTGTTCGACATGACCAAGTTCCACCATGGCGGGCCGTTCCGCAACGCGGTGCTGGACGGCGTGCTCGACCCGAGCCGCACCGTCCAGATCGGCATTCGCGGCTCGGCCGAATATCTGTGGGAGTTCACCTATGAGTCCGGCATGACCGTCGTGCATGCCGAAGAGGTGACCGGCCTCGGCATTCCCGCCATTATCGAGAAGGCGCGCAGGATAGTCGGCGACGGCCCGACCTATGTCTCCTTCGACATTGACAGCATCGATCCGGCCTTCGCGCCGGGCACCGGCACACCGGAAGTCGGCGGGCTGACGACGCGCGAAGTGCTCGAGCTGCTGCGCGGCCTGAAGGGACTCAACATCGTCGGCGGCGACGTGGTCGAGGTGGCACCGCAGTACGACGCGACCACCAACACGGCGCACGCCGGCGCGCAGGTGCTGTTCGAGATCCTCAGCCTGATGGTCTTCAGCCCGGCAATCACCGGCAAGGCGGGCTGACACGCTCGACCATGATCCCGAAAGTGGGAACCGGTTTTCGGAGAAGATCATGGTCCACCAGAGAATCCAAAGGCGACCGCCGCGCTGGAGCCGGCGGTTGCACTCAAACAAACAAGCTTCCAGCAGGGGAATGACAATGACACTTCACATGAAACTCAAATCGTCCATCGCCGCCGTGCTGATGCTCGGCGCGACCGGTTTTGCTTTCACCACGCAGGCCGTCAATGCCGACGCGATCGACGACATCGCCAAGGCCGGCGCCATCAATGTCGGCATCTTTTCCGACTTCCCGCCCTTTTCCTCGGCCAGCGCCGACATGAGCATCAAGGGCTACGACATCGACGTGGCGCAATCCATCGCCGACCAGCTCAAGGTCAAGCTCAATCTGGTCAGCGTGACCGGCCAGAACCGCATTCCGTACCTGACCGACAAGCGCGTCGACCTGCTGATGAGCGTCGGCTACTCCAAGGAGCGAGAGCAGGTGATCGATTTCGCCGCCGCCTACGCACCCTACTACATCGCCGTCATCGGCCCGGCAGCACTCTCGGTCAAAGGCAAGGAAGACCTTGCCAACAAGTCGATCGCCGTCAATCGCGGCACGCTGGAGGACACCTCGCTGACCGAGGCGGCACCCGCCTCGGCCGACATCCGCCGTTTCGACAACTATAATTCCGTCATCCAGGCTTTCATCTCGGGCCAGACCCAACTGATGGTGGTCGGCAACGATGTCGGCGCCCAGGTGCTCGCCCGGCAGGAGGAACTGAAGCCGGAGCAGAAATTCCAGCTTCTTACCTCGCCCTCGCATATCGGCCTCAACAAGAAGGAAGACCGCCTCAAGCAAGCGGTCAACGATGCGGTCGCCAAGATGCTGGCCGACGGCAAACTGGACGAAAGCTCGAAGGCCTGGCTGAAGACACCGCTCGATCCCGCCAATCTCAAGGATTGATCGCCGGTGACGTATAGCCTCGACTTCGGCTGGCTTGCCGGGGCGACAGGGGCGATCGCGCGCGGCGCGGCCACGACGATCCTGTTGATCGCCGTGACCACGCTGGCGGGAACGTTGCTCAGCATCCTCGGCGCGGCAGGGCGGCGGAACGGTCCGCTGCTGCTCAAGCGGGCGATCGGCGTCTATGTCGAGGTGATCCGCAACACGCCGTTCCTGGTGCAGCTGTTCTTCATCTTCTTCGGGCTGCCCAGCATCGGCGTCAGGCTCGATCCGGTGTTGGCAGCCATGTTGGCGATGACGCTCAACATGGCCGCCTATACGATCGAGATCGTTGGCGCCGGGCTCGACGCGGTGCCGCCCGGGCAGACGGAAGCGGCACTGGCGCTTGGGCTCAGGCCGCGTCAGGTCTTCATCAAGATCGTGCTGCCGCAGGCGCTCAAGGTGATCTATCCGGCGCTGACCAGCCAGATCGTCATCATGATGCTGGAATCCGCCGTGGTATCGCAGATCGCCGTTCGCGAGCTGACCTATGAAGCCGACATGCTGCAGGCGCGCACGTTCCGGGCTTTCGAGACCTATTTCGTGGTGACGATGGTCTACCTCGCCCTGTCGATTGGGCTGCGCCGGCTGCTGGTCGGCGGCGGCCGCCGGCTTCTCGGAGCCGGCGTGTCATGATCGAATTCACCTTCTGGGACATTCTGCGCAACCTGCTGCTGGCGGCGCGCTGGACGGTGCTCTTGTCGCTGGCCGCCTTTGTCGGCGGGGCCGTGGTCGGCATGATCGTGCTGTTCTTCCGGATCGCCAAGAATAAATGGGCGCGCCGGTTTGCCTCCGGCTACATCGCGCTTTTCCAGGGCACGCCGCTGCTGATGCAGCTCTTCCTGATGTTCTTCGGCTTGCCGATGCTGGGCCTGCGCATCGAGCCGTGGACCGCGGCGGTGCTTGGCCTGACCTTCTTCGCCAGCGCCTATCTCGCCGAGATCTGGCGCGGCGGCGTCGATGCGCTGCCGCGCGGCCAGTGGGACGCCGGCGCCAGCCTCGGCCTGCACTATCTGCATGAACTCCGGCTGATCATCTTACCTCAGGCGTTTTCGATCACCCGCGCACCGACCGTCGGCTTCCTGGTGCAGCTGATCAAGTCGACCGCGCTGACCTCGATCATCGGTTTCGAGGAGCTGGTGAGGACATCCAACGCGATCAACAATGCGACCTTCGAACCGTTCAAAGTCTATGGGCTGGTAGCGCTGATCTTCTTCGTCATGTGCTTTCCGCTGACGCAATACGCACGTTCGCTCGAGCAACGGGCGGCGGCCCGCTGAGCGGGCGACCAGCAATTCAACGCCCGAATACCAGCGGCGGCGCGATCCTGTCACGCCGCAGCCAGCGCACCAGCAGGAGTGCCGCAACCACCGCCAGTCCCGACGACAGGCCGATCCAGATGCCGACGCCGTTGAAGCCAAAACGAAAGGCCAGCAGCACGCCGAGCGGCAGCCCGATGCCCCAATAGCCGATCGCGGCATAGATCATCGGCACCTTGGTGTCGTGCAGGCCGCGCAGCATGCCGCTGGCGACAGCCTGCGCACCGTCAAAAACCTGGAACAGCGCGGCAAAGGCGAGGAACGACACGGCAAGCGCCACCACCTCGGCATTAGCCGGATTGCCCAGATCGATGAAGGCGCCGATCAAGAGATGCGGCCACAGGATCATCACTAGCCCCATCAGCGCCATGAAGGAGACACCGACGACATAGGCGGTCCAGCCAGCCCGGCTGACACCTTCCGGATTGCCGGCGCCGTGGGCAAGTCCGACGCGCACCGTCACCGCCTGGTTGAGGCCGAGCGGCACCATGAAGGTGATCGAGGCGATCTGGATGGCGATCGCATGGGCGGCAAGCGAAGCCGCATCGATCAGGCCCATGAGAAAGGCCGCCGCGTTGAAGATCGTCACCTCGAACGCCAGCAGGCCCGCGATCGGCAGGCCGAGCCGCAGCAGGCCCTTGAAGCGCGGCCAGTCGGCGCGCCAGAAGCGTCCGAACAGACGATAGCGCCGGAACTTCTTCTCAAGCATCACCACCATCGCCATGCCGGCGAACATCAGCGTGCTGGACAGAGTGGTGGCAAGGCCGGAGCCGGCGATGCCCATCGAAGGGATGCCGAGATTGCCGAACATGAACAGCCAGTTGAAGAAGGCATTGCAGGCGACGGCAACGAAAACGATGATCAGTGCCCAGCCCGGCCGCTCCAGCGCCGAAATGAACGAGCGCAGGACGATGTAGCCGAAAAAGGGCAGCACCGCCCATTCGAGCCAGCGCAGATAGATGCCGGCCTGGTGCGCCAACGCCGGTTCCTGACCCATGGCCAGCAACACGCTCTCGCCGTGCCAGAGAAGGGCCCATATCGGAATGCAAATGAGGATCGCCAGCCACAGACCCTGGCGCACGGTGCGGCGCAGGTCGCGCACCGAGTGCCGACGGCGGCCGAGCTCGGTCGCCATCATCGGCGAGGTCGCCAGCATCAGGCCGAGCCCGAAGATGAGCGGCATGAAGTAGAGGTTGGCACCAAGCGCACCGCTGGCCAGCGTGTCCGGCCCCAGCCGTCCCATCATCATGACGTCGGTAGCGGTCATCGCGGTCTGGCCGAGATTGGTCAGCACCATCGGCCAGGCGAGCGCCAGCATCGCCCTGATTTCCCGACGCCAAAGGTTTTCCGGCGCGCGAGCGTCGGCTTCGATCGCAGACATTCTAGTTTTCCGCCTATCCGATTGCGGCACGTCGGCAAGAGCCGGAAGCCGCGTCTCAGCGCGGAAACGGCCATGATCGGCCGGATTCCGCATTACGGCGAGTTTGTCTATGAAATAGGCACCGGTGGCAAGAGGCTGACTTGCGGAAGGGTTAAGCCAGTCAGCTCCATGCAGGCTGTTGGAGAGGCTATGGAAGCCGCTATGGTCGCGGCAGATCCATTTGAAAGGCAGCCTGATGAGCACGTTTCCCGAAATCTATCTGGTTCGGCATGGCGAGACGGAATGGAGTGCGTCCGGAAAACATACCGGCCGAACCGACATACCGCTGACGCCGGCCGGCGAGGAAGCGGCAAGGCGGATCGCTGAGCGGCTCAAGGGCCTGTCCTTCTCGGCGGTGTGGTCGAGCCCGTCGCAGCGCGCCTTCAACACCTGTGCGCTGGCCGGCTTCGGCTCGTCAGGCGTGAAGAAGGACGATCTGGCGGAGTGGGATTATGGTGCCTATGAGGGATTGACCACCAAGCAAATCCTCGCCGAGCGCCCCGGCTGGCGTCTTTTTCGCGACGGCTGCCCGAGCGGCGAGTCCGCCACGGATGTCGGCTCGAGGGCGGACCGGATCGTCAGCCGGTTGCGCGAGGTCGGCAGCAATGTCCTGGTCTTCTCAAGCTCGCATTTCCTTAGAGTGCTGGCCGCACGCTGGCTCGGCCCGCCGCCGCAAGCCGGCGCGTTTTTCGTGCTGGATACCGCCAGCATAAGCGTGCTCGGTTATGAGCACGACCTTGACGAGCCGGTCATCCGGCGCTGGAACCAGAGATAGCAACCGATCCGATTTATCGGATCGCGTCCAGCGCCTGCCTTTGCCTGTGCATTTCGAGAAACACGCGGTAGTCGCGATCGAACCGGCCGGCGGCAGCCGGATTGGGCTCTCGCGTCCTGCCGCCCTGTTGCATGGCGACGCAGGCAGCGTTCAAATCGGGAAAAAGCCTGGCCGCGGTGGCGGCAATCATGCCGGTGCCGAGCAGCACCGCCTCGTCCGCCAGCGGCTCGACCACCGTGCAGCCGGTGGCATCGGCATAGAGCTCCATCAACAGCGGGTTCTTGGTGTGGCCGCCGGTGACGTGCAGCGTGTCGATCAGATAGCCGTTCTCGTTCAGCGCTTCCAGCACATGACGGACGCCAAGCGCGACGCTGACGGCGGTGCGCCAGTAGAGCTTGCACAGACTGTCGAAGGAGGCATCCAGCGTCAGCCCGCTGATGACGCCGACGGCATGCGGGTCGGCGAGCGGCGAGCGGTTGCCGTGAAAATCGGGCAGTACGTGCAGCCTTGCGGCGAGGTTGTCGCCCTCGACGGCGCGCAGCTCGGCGACGCGGTGGGCAATCCTGGCATGCATGGCGGCATCCGGCTCGCCGCCGGCGCCATGCCAGCGGATGATGTGGTCGAGCAGCGCGCCGGTGGCCGACTGGCCACCTTCCGACAGCCACAGGCCGGGAAGGGCTGCGCCATAATATGGGCCCCAGACACCGGCGAAAGGCTGCGGATCGGTCGACATCGCCATGACGCAGCTCGACGTACCGGCAATCAGGGCCAGATGGCGACCGATGTTCGTTGCGTCACCGGCGAAACCGCCGAGCACGCCAAGCGCGCCGGCATAGGCATCGATGACGCCGGCGCCGACCCGGCATTTTTCGGTGAGGCCAAGCTCCGTCGCGGCTTGCGCGCCGAGCGGGCCGATATCGGCACCGACCGGGCTTGCCTTTTCCGGCAGGTTGCCGTGCTCAAAGATATCGCCGAGCCCGACGGCTTCGAAGAAGTCGCGCCGCCAGCCGGTCGCTTCATGGGCTAGATAGGTCCATTTGGCGGTCAGCGTGCATTGTGAACGGGAGAGCGAGCCGCTTGCCTTCCAGGTGAGGAAGTCGGTGAGGTCGAATAGATAGCCGGCTTCGTTCCATGTTCCGGGCAGGTTGCGCTTCAGCCACATCAGCTTCGGCGTCTCCATTTCCGGCGACATGACGCCGCCGATATAGTCGAGCACAGCGTGGCCGCTTTCAGTGCATTCGTCGGCCTCGGCAATTGCGCGATGGTCGAGCCAGACAATGGTGTCCCAGCGCCTTTCACCAGTGACGGACACGCTGAGCTGGCCGCCATGCCGGTCTCGCACCACCAGCGAGCAGGTGGCATCAAAGGAGATGCCGACGATATCCTCGGCCCGCACGCCCGCCTTTTCGCGGGCAGCGCGGACGGCCATGCACACCGCCGACCATATATCCTGCGAATCGTGCTCGGCATGATCGGCCTTCGGCTGTTGCATGGCGATCGGGTGCTCGGCGCGGCCGAGCAAGGCGCCACCCGTGTCGAGAATGCCGGCACGAGCGCTTCCGGTGCCGACATCGACCGCGCAAACGAAACTGTTGGTCAAGGTGTTCTTGCTCTCGCTCCCAGGCCTGCAATCAGATCGGGCAATTGCAGCATGTCAGCGAATATAAAGTCCGGCTCACTCGACGCAAGCCGCGCTTTCAATGCCGGGTTGCCGGTGTGCGAGCCGCCGGTGAAGGCAAGGACGCGCATGCCGGCCGCCCGCGCCGCTTCGATGCCGGCCGGGCTGTCCTCGACGACGAGGCAGTTTCGCGGGGCCGCTCTCATTTTATCTGCTGCATGGAGAAAGAGATCGGGCGCCGGTTTGCCCCGCGCCACCATGGCGGCGCTGAACAAATGCGGCTCCAGCAGCCCAAGCAACCCGGTGACGTCGAGCGCATAGCGGATGCGTTCCAGGGTGCCGGAGGAGGCGACGCAGCACGGTACGCCGAGCCTCGGCAGGACCTGTGCGATACCTGGCATCGGTTTCAGCTCATCGCGGAATCTGCGCATCAGTTCGGAGCGCATCTCGGTCAGATGCTGCTCGGTGAGATCGAGCCCGAAGTCGCTTGCGAGGATTTCGCGGACGCTCTTCATGCTCTTGCCGAGGAAGTGCTCGTAGGCAATGTCCTCGCTGACGTTGCCACCGGCAAGCGCGATCATCTCCAGCAATGCCGAGACGGACAGCATCTCACTGTCCACCAGCACGCCGTCACAGTCGAAAATGACCAGTTCAGGCGTCATCGCGCTGGATCGGCTTCAGAGGTCGCCGGCGAGATAGCGCGTCAGTGTCGCGCGCGCGCCGTCCGCCCACAGCAGTCTCAGCGCTTGGCCGAAGGCTTCAGCGAACGGCGGCGAGCGGCCGACATCGCCATAGATGTCCTCCATGGCAAGCCAGGCGGCAGGCATGTCCCTCGCCGCCTTGGCCGTCGCCTGCAACCGGCCCCAGTTCGGGTCGTTGGGCTCGGTGACGGCACCGGAATCCGTCGTGCCGAAGCAGTAGCGACACCAGAGCGCCGATTCCAGCGCAAGGCCGGTGACACTTTTGCCACCCTTCAGCCGGTCGGTGATGGTCGGGATGATGAATTTCGGCTGGCGGTTGGAGCCGTCGAGGCAAAGCCGGCGTATGGTGTCGCCGATCTTCGGATTGGAGAAGCGGTGCTCGATGAGCTGGTAGTAATCTTCGAGGTCGGTGTCCGGAACCGGCGGCACGGTCGGGATGATTTCGTCATGCTCGAGCTTGTCGAGGAAGCCGCGTACCAGCGGCTCCTGCATCGCCTCATGGACGAAATGGATGTCCATCAGCCCGGCCGGATAGGCGATGGTCGCATGGCCGCCATTGAGGATGCGGATCTTCATCAGCTCATAGGGCGCGACGTCGCTGACGAACTGCACGCCGACTTTTTCCAGCGGCGGGCGGCCGTCGGTGAAACGGTCCTCCAGCACCCATTGCTTGAACGGTTCGCAAAACACCGGCCAATTGTCGTCGAGGCCGAACTCGCTGGAGAGAATGCCGCGCTCGCGGTCGGTGGTGGCCGGCGTGATGCGGTCGACCATGCCATTGGGAAAGGTAACGTTCTCGCTCACCCAGTTTGCCAAACCTTCGTCGATTAGCCGCGCAAGGCCGATGACGCCATCTGAGGTGACGTGGCCGTTATGGGGAATGTTGTCGCAGGACATGATTGTGAAGGGCACGATACCGTCGGCGCGGCGGCGCAGCAGCCCGGCGAGAACGAGGCCGAAGACGGTCTTCGGCGTCGCCCCCGGCTCAGCGTCGGCAACGATGTCGGGATGTGTCGGATTGAAGACGCCGGATGCCGGATCGATGAAATAGCCGCCCTCGGTAATGGTCAGGGAGACGATCTTGATCGCCGGATCGGCAAGCCGCTCGACGATTGCGGCCGCATCGCCCGGCACCAGGAAGTCGATCATGACGCCGGTGACGCGCGCGCTCATATGGCCGCTGTCCTGCTCGACCACGGTGGTCAGCCAGTCCTGCTCCTGCAGCTTGCCGCGGCCGACCTTCTCGCCTTCGAAGACGCCGGCGCCGACAATGGCCCAGTCGTGGCCGACACCCGAATTGAACAGGTCGTCGAGATAGACGGCCTGGTGCGAGCGATGGAAATTGCCGACGCCGAAATGCACGAAGCCGGCCTTGAGCGCGGCGCGATCGTATTTCGGGCCGGCGACCTTGGGCGGCAGCTTGGCGAGGATGGAAGAAGAGAGTTTCACGGTCATCTGCTTTACCCTTTAGCGGGACGGCTCTTCCCCCCGTGGAGGAGACGGGGGGAAGAGCGCCTTCGCCCCCTCAACTCATCCACTGGCCGCCATCGACATTATAGGTCTGCGCGACGATGTACTCGGCCTCATCGCTGGCCAGGAACACCGCCATGCCGGTGAGGTCTTGCGCCGCGCCCATGCGGCCATAAGGCACGGCTTCGCCGACCAGCCTCTTCTTCTCGCCTCTCGGCCGGTTCTCGAACTTGGCGAACAAGGCATCGACATGGTCCCAATGCTCGCCGTCGACGACGCCCGGTGCTATCGCGTTGACATTGATGCGGTGTTTGATCAGGTCGAGCCCTGCCGACTGGGTGAGCGAGATGACCGCAGCCTTGGTGGCGCAGTAGACGGCAACCACCGCCTCGCCGCGGCGCCCGGCCTGGCTTGCCATATTGATGATCTTGCCGCCCTTGCCGCGGGCAATCATAGAACGTGCGGCGGCCTGCAACGTAAACAGCGTGCCGGCGACGTTGACCGAAAACAATTTGTCGTAGCTTGTCTTGGTGATCTCGACGATCGGCGCCAAGTCGAACAAAGCAGCGTTGTTGATCAAGATATCGAGGCCGCCGGCCCTGGCTTCGACCGCCTTGACGGCCTCATCGATAGACGCGAGATCGGTGACGTCGAGCTTTACCGCGTAGGCATTGCGGCCGATTTCCGAAGCCGTCTTCTCGGCGGCTTCGAGATTGATGTCGCCAATCGCGACCGTCGCCCCTTCGCGCATGTAGGCTTCGGCAAACGCCCTGCCGATGCCGCGCGCCGATCCGGTAATCAGCGCCGATTTACCCCGGAGCCTCATTGCAGCATCGCCTTCCCGTCGGCGCCGAAACGATGCAGCTTGGCCTTTTCCGGCGTCAGGTAGATCGTGTCGCCGTGATGGGCGGCCAACTCGCCGTCGGCACGCACCGTCAGCTGCCCGACACCATCCGCCTGGACGTGCAAAAACGTGTCGGAGCCGAGATGCTCGGCAACCCCGACCGTCGCCTTCCAGTCGCCTGACGTCTTCGAAATGTTCATATGCTCCGGGCGGATGCCGACTGTCTTGGCGCCATATTTGGCGGCCGGCGCGCCTTCGATCAGGTTCATCTTCGGCGAACCTATGAAGCCGGCGACGAACAGGTTCTTCGGCGTCTTATAGAGCTCCATCGGCGAGCCGACCTGCTCGATATTGCCGGCATTGAGCACGACGATCTTGTCGGCCATGGTCATCGCCTCGATCTGGTCGTGGGTGACGTAGACCATGGTGGTCTTGAGCTGGTGATGCAGCTCGCTGATCTCCAGCCGCATGGTACCGCGCAGCGCCGCGTCGAGATTGGACAAAGGCTCGTCGAACAGGAAGGCCGATGGCTGGCGCACGATGGCGCGGCCGATGGCGACGCGCTGCCGCTGGCCGCCGGAGAGCTGGCCGGGGCGGCGGTCGAGGTAGTTGGTGAGGTTCAGGATCCGCGCGGCGTCCTTCACCTTCTTGTCGATGGTCGCCTGGTCCTCGCCCGCCATCTTCAGCGGGAAGGCGATGTTCTTGGCCACTGTCATGTGCGGGTAGAGCGCATAGGACTGGAACACCATAGCCAGCTTGCGCTTGGCCGGCGCCTCGCCGGTGACGTCGCGACCATCGATGATGATGGTGCCGCCGCTGGTATCCTCGAGGCCGGCGATCAGACGCAACAGGGTGGATTTGCCGCAGCCCGACGGGCCGACGAAGACGACGAACTCTCCGTCCTCGATGACCAGATCGAGGCCGGGGATGATGGACGTCGCCCCGAAGGATTTGGAGACGTTCTTGAGCGTGATGTTTCCCATGGTTTCCTCCCCCGAAGGGCTATCTTTTCGTTTTGCGTCAGGCAATGCCCGCTACTTTACCGCGCCGAATGTCAGGCCTCGAACCAACTGCTTCTGGCTGAACCAGCCCATGATCAGGATCGGCGCGATCGCCAGCGTTGAGGCGGCCGAAAGCTTGGCCCAGAACAGCCCCTGCGGGCTGGAGAAGGAGCTGATGAAAGCGGTGAGCGGCGCGGCCTCGGTGGTGGTCAGCCGGATCGTCCAGAACGCCTCGTTCCAGGCGAGAATGATGTTGAGCAGCATGGTCGAGGCGATGCCGGGGACCGCCATCGGCGTCAGCACGTAGATTATCTCGTTCCAGAGCGATGCGCCGTCCATGCGCGCCGCTTCCAGGATCTCGCCCGGTATCTCGCGAAAATAGGTGTAAAGCATCCAGACCACGATCGGCAGGTTGATCAGCATCAGCATGACCATCAGGCCGATGCGGCTGTCGAGCAGACCGGTATCGCGGAAGATCAGATAGATCGGAAACAGAACGGCGACGGCCGGCATCATCTTGGTGGAAAGCATCCACATCAGGATGTCCTTGGTGCGTTTGCCCGGCGAAAACGCCATCGACCATGCCGCCGGTATGGCGACGAGCAGAGCCAGGATGGTCGAGCCGACCGACAGGAACACCGAGTTCAGGAAGAATTTGAAATAGCCGTTCTGCGCCTGGACCTCGGAATAGCTCTCCGTGGTTCCCGACGGGAACAGGTTGAAGCCCTGGATAGCCTCCTGCTCCGACTTGAACGAGGTGATGATCGTATAGAGGATCGGGAAGAAGATCAGCAGCGCGACGATCCAGGCGGCCGCGGTAGCAATCGTCTTGTGCTGGGTGGTGACTGCACGTGCCATCTTATCCTCCCTTATTTATCCAGGTTCTTGCCGACAGCGCGCATGGCGAAGAAGGCAACGATGTTGGCGAGAATGACGGCAATGATACCGCCGGCGGACGCCTGGCCGATTTTGAACTCCAGCAATGCCTTCTGATAGACGAGGAAGGGCAGGTTGGTGGAGGCGTAACCCGGGCCGCCGTTGGTGGTGACGAGGATCTCGGCATAGACCGACAGCAGGAAGATCGTCTGGATCAGGATGACGACGGTTATGGCGCGCGACATGTGAGGCAGCGTCAAATAGATGAAGCGGCTGATGAAGCCGGCGCCGTCCATTTCGGCGGCTTCCTTCTGCTCGACGTCGAGCGACTGAAGCGCGGTCAACAGGATCAGCGTAGCAAACGGCAGCCATTGCCAGGCAACGATGATGATGATCGCCAGGAGCGGGTGCTGCCCGAACCAATCGATCGGCTGCCCGCCGAAGAAGCGCGCAATATCGGCGAAAACCCCGTACTGCGGATGCATGATCATGTTCTTCCAGACCAGTGCTGCCACCGGTGGCATGACGAAGAACGGCGAGATGACAAGGATGCGGACGATGCCCTGTCCCCACATCGGCTGATCGAGCAGAAGGGCGAGCAGAATACCGCCAATCACCGTGATCAAAAGCACGCTGACGACGATGGTGAGCGTGTTGAGGATCGACTGCAGGAATGCCGGGTTGGAATAGAACAGCGCGTAGTTCGAAAACCCGACGAAGCCGTCGCGCATCGGATTGAGCGGGTTGTATTGCTGGAAGGAAAACCACAGCGTGAATGCCAGCGGCACAATCATCCAGACCAGCAGCAGCACCACGGATGGCGCCATCATGAAACGGGCAAGCGAACGGGTCTGCTGAGTAGCCATGACGGTCACCCTTCGAGGTCGGCCAAGTTTTTCAGCGGTGTGAAAGCTGGCCGCCCGAACTGGGATTCGGGCGGCCGTTGCCGGTCGCCATTGGCAACCGGCACCGGGAGGAGCTTACTTGATGTAACCGCCTTCGGTCATCGTCGCGGTGGCGGCGTCCTGCGCCTGCTTCAAGGCATCGTCGACGCTCGACTGGCCGGCAAGTGCCGCCGAGAAGAGCTGGCCGACGGTGGTGCCGAGACCCTGGAACTCAGGAATGGCGACGAACTGGACGCCGACATAAGGCACCGGCTTGACGGTCGGGTGCGTCGGATCGGCGGAGTTGATCGAGTCCAGCGTCATCTTGGCGAAAGGTGCTGCCTTCTGGTATTCGGGATTGGCATAGAGCGACGAGCGCGTTCCCGGCGGAACGTTGGCCCAGCCTTCCTTCGAGGCGACGAGCTCGGCATAGTGCTTGCTGGTTGCCCAGGATACGAACTTTTGAGCGGCGTCGGCCTTCTGCGTGCCGGCGGGGATGGCTAGCGACCATGCCCACAGCCAATTGCCGCGCTTGCCGAGGCCATTGTCCGGCGCCAGCGCATAGCCGACCTTGTCGGCGACGGTGGAGTTCTTCGGGTCGGAAACGAAGGAGGCAGCGACGGTAGCGTCGATCCACATGCCGCATTTGCCCTGCTGGAACAGCGCCAGGTTTTCGTTGAAACCGTTGGACGACGCGCCCTCGGGGCCGTCGGCCTTCATCAGGTCGACATAGAACTGCAGCGTGTTCTTCCATTCGGGCTGGTCGAATTGCGGCTTCCAGTTCTCGTCGAACCAGCGCGCGCCGAACGAGTTCGACATGGCGGTCAGGAAGGCCATGTTCTCGCCCCAGCCGGCCTTACCGCGCAGGCAGACGCCGTTCACGCCGTTGGCGCGGTCGGTCATCTTGTCGGCGGCCTGCTTGATGAAGTCCCAGGTCGGTGCATCGGGCATCTTGAGCCCGGCCTTTTCCATCAGGTCCTTGCGGTACATGACGAAGGAGCTTTCGCCGTAGAACGGGGCTGCGTAGAGCTTGCCGTCGACCGACAGGCCGCCGGCTATGGCCGGGATGATGTCCTTGACGTCGTAATCGTCGCCGAGCTTGTCGAGCGGCAAAAGCCAGTTCTGCTTGGCCCAGATCGGCACTTCATAGGTGCCGATGGTCATCACGTCGTACTGGCCACCCTTGGTGGCGATGTCGGTGGTGACGCGCTCGCGCAGGACGTTTTCCTCGAGCGTGACCCACTGCAGCTGGACGTCGGGATTCTTGGCGGTGAAGTCGTCGGTCAGCTTCTGCATGCGGACCATGTCGCCATTGTTGACCGTGGCGATGGTGATGGATTCGGCATGCGCGGCGAAAGCGAGGGCGCTGGCCGAGAACAGGCCTAGGGTGAACGTGCGAAGTTTCATCAAAATTCCTCCCATAAACCAAGATGAGCATTTGCCTTGGCTGTGAGCAATTACTCACTTGCGATGAATTATGTCAAGACGGATTCGTTGCTGCAGCGCAGCACGCCGGGTCTTGTGCAGCGGCAAGCCTGGGACGTTTGCGGCATGTCTGACGAAGGATTCGGCCGGGCTGATTGGGCCCGGCGCTTTGCTCGGGCTTGCTGGGATTCAGCCTACTGGCAAGCGATCTCGCTCAGGATCCAATCGCGGAAGGCGCGGATCTTCGGCACGTTGCGTCGTGCCGTCGGATAGACCAGCCAATAGGCGTGGCCGTCGTCACCGACCAGATCAAAGGGCTGGATCAGGCGGCCGTCGGCAAGTTCGGTCTTGAACAGCGCCTTGGTAACGATCGCCACGCCGTGGCCGGCAATCGCGGCATTGGCCTCGTAGGCCTGCGCGCCCATGCTGGTGCCGGGACGCTTGGCCAGCTCCTCGACCGGCAGGCCGGCGGCGGCAAACCAGTCCCGCCACCAGATGTCACCCGGGTCGAGGATCGGCAGCCGCAGCAGGTCGGCCGGCTCCTTGACGCCGCCGATGCTTGCCGCGAGCTTTGGACTAAGGACCGGCGTGAAATCGGCCCTGAAAAGCATATGGGTCTCGACGCCCGGCCAGTTGCCGCCGCCGGAGCGGATGGCGATGTCGATATCCTCTCTGGCAAAGTCGACAACCCTGTTCGAAGTATCGACGCGCACCGCCAGCGACGGATGCGCGACCTGGAACGAACCGAGATGCTGCGCCAGCCAATTGGAGGCAAATGTCAGCAGCGTCGAAACGCAAAGCACGCCGTCGGCGCCGGTGCGCGCGGCGGCATAGGCGCCGCTCAACAGCGCGAACGCCTCGCTGACCGCGGGCGCCAGGCGCTGGCCGGGTTCGGTCAGCACGATCTGTTTTGGCTGGCGCAAGAACAGGGGCGCGCCGATGCGCTCCTCCAGAAGCTTGATCTGATAGCTTGCCGCCGCCTGCGTCATGCCAAGCTCCTGGGCGGCCTTGGTGAACGAGAGATGCCGCGCCACCGCCTCGAACACCCGGATCGCCTGAAGCGGAGGAAGCTGCGAAACCAGCTGTCGTGAATTGAGCTCCGGCATAAGCCCTCCTTATGGGCAGTGATCGACGTTTGATTGGCGGCACCGGCTGGTCCTACCGATATTCCGTATTGAAGATCAATTACGCCTAGAGATAGCGAAGGCTGACGATCATGACCACAATACAGGAAAAGCTGTTTCTTGCTCCAGCCCATGGCTGGTTTTCACAGTTGGCGCGGGGATTGGCAAGGCACGCGGCGCGGAAACGGGCCTATCTCGACGTCCGGGAGCTGCCGCCGCATCTGCAGCGCGACATGGGCTTTCTCGACGGCAACGATCCTTGCGGCCGGCACCAGTAGTGACGCTCGTTTTATCGGGGATTCAGATGCGTTTCGATTTCACATGATCGTTTCCGACCGCCAGCGGCTCGGAGATCATGCGCCCGCCAGCAAGGCGGCGGCGGTCCGCTCATCGGTGATGAGGCCGTTGACCAGCCGCCGGTTGACGGCGGCGAAGATGCCCGGCAGCTTGCGGTCGCCCATGGCAAGCGCGATCACCAGCGACTTTTCGCGCGACGGCAGCGGTGCCGACGACACTCGATCATTGGTGATGCCCTCGATCATGCGGCCGTCACGATCGAATACCCAGCCGACGATCTCGGCGACGCCGCCGGCCTTCTGCAGCGCCTTTAATTCACCCTCCGAAATGAAGCCGTCCTCGTAAAGCGGCGCCTTCGGGCCGAGATCGCCGATGCCGACAAAGGTGACGTCGGCCTCGGCCGCAAGCGCCAGCGTCGGCTGGATCATCGGCTGGCTGAGCAGCATCTCGCGCTCCTCGGGCGAGGAAGCGATGACCGGCAAAGGCATCGGAAACGAACGCGCCTTGACCCTATCGGCCATGGTGAAGATGACGTTGTAGAAGGCCGCCGAGCCGTCCGGCGAGATGTTGCCGGTCAGTGACACCACCTTGTGCTGCGGGCATTCCATCGGCGGCAGTTGCTCGATCGCGGCCTTCAGTGTGCGGCCGGTGCCGATCGCCATGACGATCGGCACCGGCGACCGCAGCCGCCGTTCGATCTCGGCCGCCGCCGCCTCGGCGACGCCGATGACGGTGGAGGACGAAGAAGGGTCGCTCGGCACCACCTCGACCAGATCAAGCGCAAAGCGCGATTTCAGCCGTGCCGCAAGGTCGAGGCAATTGGCGATCGGGTGGTCGACGCGCACCTTGATCAGCCCTTCGGAGACTGCGAGCGACACCAGCCGCTGCGCCGTCTGCCGCGAGATGCCAAGCGTGGCGGCGATCTGGTCCTGGGTGTTGCCTGCGACATAATAGAGCCAGCCGGCACGCGCCGCGTCGTCCAGCCTGTTGCCGCCGCTGTCCTGCCGCGAATTCAAGTTCCTACCTCCCAACCCCGCCGAGCATAAGAGGCGGAGCGCAGTAGTCTCGCAGGGAATGAACTTGCGCGCAATTGCCTATTGTAAGAGCAATTGCTTAGTGATGAAACTTGGTGTTTGGAGCGAAGTGACAGGTCGACCCAGTCTCGTTGCAACAGCAAGGCTGTCGAGGTCGCACCAATCCCGGTTCTAAAGCGCGTTGCGTTCGATCGGCCTCATGCGACGGGTTTTAGGTTGCTTTTTATGCATGTCGTCATTGCAAAACCGCTGCACACTTTGCGCGACATGCATTAGCGGGGACGCGGCGGTTTATCTCGCGCGCTAAACGCTTTAAGGAATTTTTTGAGAATGGAGCCTTGCATGACGCCGAAAGCGGTTTTCTGGGATATGGACGGCACGCTGGTCGACAGCGAGCCGCTGCACGAGGCGGCGCTGATTGCGGCGCTGTACAGCGTCGGCATCGCGCCGCCGGCCGACCTGCATGAGCGCGTGCTCGGCATCGCCGCATGGCCGGTCTACGAAATGCTGCGCGACGAGTTCGGCCTCGACCTGCCTTTCGACGACTGGATCGTGCGCAAATACGATCACTATCTGCCGATGGCCGAAACGCTGACGCCACGCACCGGCGCGATCGAGATTTTCAATGAGCTGCGCGCGCTTGGCGTGCCGCAAGCGGTGGTGTCCAACTCGGACAGACTGATCGTCGATGCCAATCTGCGCGCCGTAGGCCTCGTATATCCCGGCATGAAGACGGTCAGCCGCAACGACGTGCGTGAAGGCAAGCCGCATGCCGAACCTTTCCTGCGCGCCGCCTGGTTGGCCGACGTCGATCCCGCCAAGGCCGTGGCGGTCGACGACAGCGTGACCGGCGCCACGGCGGGGCTGGCAGCGGGAATGAAGACGATCTTCTGGCCGGAGGTGCCCATGGAAGGACCGCCGGGGGCGATTGTCATCAACAGCGCCGACGAATTGCGGGCTCAGTTGGGGCTTTAAGCCAGGCTCGGCCGGACCGCGCTCAACTCCGGTAGGCAGGCTCCTGCTCGTCGAGGATCGCCTTCAGTTCGGAAAGGTGGCGCTCGGCCTGGCCGGGATAGTCTTCCTGTTCCGTTGCCGCTTTCTCCGCGATCTCATCCGACAGTACCCGCAGCGGCCGGCCGGTCCACAGCGCCTTGATATAGGTTTCGGCGGCGCGCTCGAAATAGAACATGCGGTTGAAGGTGTCGGCGACGCTGTCGCCGATGACCAGCACGCCATGGTTGCCCATCACCATCACCTTGACCTTCGGGTCGACAAGAAGCTGGGAGCAGCGCTCGCCCTCTTCCTCGAAGGCCAGCCCGCCATAATGAGCGTCGACGACATGGCGGTTGAAGAAGATCGCCGAGTTCTGGTCGACCGGCGGCAGCGTCGAGTCGGCGAGCGAGGCAAGCACGGTGGCGTGGATCGAGTGAACATGCATGACGCAGCGCGCATGACGCACGTTGCGATGGATAGCACCATGCAGGCCCCATGCCGTCGGGTCGGGCGCATTCGGGCCGACCAGCGTGTCGGGATCATTGGCGTCGATCAGAAGCAGATCGCTCGCCTTGATGCGCGAGAAATGCACCTGGTTGGGGTTCATCAGGAATTGCGAGCCATCGTCGTTGACCGCCAGCGAAAAATGATTGGCCACCGCCTCATGCATGTTAAGCCGCGCCGTCCAGCGGAAGGCGCAAGCCAGATCGACGCGCTCCTCATAGAACGGCAGGTTGGTCAGCACTTCCTTCTGCAGGCGCGTGATGCTCATCGTAAACCTCGGTGAAAGAAGCAAGGATGCCGCGCGGCTGGAACACGCGCAACCGGTTTCGTTTGGTGCAGGCGAGCGCCGTTATGCCGCCGTGCTGGTGGCCGCGCCGACCCGAAGCCCGCCATGCTCGACGATGAAATCTATCACCTCCTGAAGCCCTTTGCCGCGCGACAGGTCGGTGAAGCCGAACGGCCGTTTGCCGCGCATGCGGGCAGCGTCGCTTTCCATCACGTCGAGATTGACGTTCACATAGGGCGCAAGGTCGCTCTTGTTGATGACCAGGAAATCCGACCGCGTGATTGCCGGTCCGCCCTTGCGCGGAATCTCCTCGCCCTGGCAAACCGAGATGACATAGAGCGTCAGGTCGGCAAGGTCCGGCGAGAAAGTGGCGGCGAGGTTGTCGCCGCCCGATTCGATGAAGACGATGTCGAGATCCGGGAATTTTTTGGTCATCTCGGCGATCGCCTGCAGATTGATCGAGGCGTCCTCGCGAATGGCGGTGTGCGGGCAGCCGCCGGTCTCGACGCCGACGATGCGATCGTCAGGGAGCGCCTGCAGCCGGGCCAGCATCATGGCGTCTTCCTTGGTGTAGATGTCGTTGGTGACGACAGCGATCGAGAACTCGTCACGCAGCGCCTTGCAGAGCTTTTCGGTGAGCGTCGTCTTGCCCGAGCCGACCGGACCGCCGATGCCGACGCGAAGAGGACCGTTGGGTGATATCATGCGGGGAACTCCGTGATCGCAAGAACGGCGAAGCCTGCCCCAATCAAAAGGCAGAGCGGCGAATAGTAGCGGACATCGAGCCGCGCGAAAGGCTGTTCGGGCGCCAGCCGTCGCCACCAGGGCGTGAAGCCGGCAATGCCGCGCGCCAGGAACACCAGCGCGATGAGCAGCGCCGTGGCGGCCAGTCCGGCCTCGGGAAAAGGCGTGGCAAAGATGCCCTCGAGCGCCATCGGCCACAGCGTCGCCAGGCCGAGGCAGGCGGCAACGGCGAAGCTGGCGAAGGGTGCCGGCATCTCGTCGACGCCACGGAAGCCGATGACCGCACGAGCGCAGGAGGCGGCGTCCCTGCCTGGCCAGATGCCGCCAATGCCCCAATAGACATGCAGTGCCGTGATCAACAGCAGGACGAGCGAGAGGGCGAAAGCAAGGACGATCATGAGCGGAACAGCCGCGAATACTGGGCCTCGTGCTTCATCGCCGTGACGTCGGAGATGAAAGCGCAGCCGCCGAGATCATCGAGTGTCGAGCCGGCAGCGCGGTCGGCCGTGGCCAGGGCAAGCGGTTCGAAGGCGGCCAGTAGCGTCATCGCGGCACTCTGGCCAGCGATGCCAAGCCGGATCGCAGCCTGGACGAGATTGGAGAAGAAGGCCTGCAGAAAGGCCGCCAGGGCGTCCCGCAGCGCAATGCCGTGATCGCCGGCAACGGCGCCGACGGCAACGCAATAGGCACATTCGGCCGGCAGGCGATCCAGCACCTGGCACGGCCAGGCGAAGGTCGCCTTCAGGAAAGCAGCGCCCTGCAGCATGGTCTCGGCATGGCGCTCGCGCGAGCCGGCCAGAGCTTCGGCAAGGGCGACGATTTCATCGAGATCGCCGGTTTCGCGCGCCCTGCGCCAGCTTTCGGCAAACAGCACCGCATCATTCCAGCCCGAACCCATCTCGACCAGCGTTTCCAGCCACGCGGCGAGCTCTTTGCTGTCGGCAACCAGCCCGGCATGCACGGCTTGCTCGAGACCATGGCTGTAGGAAAAGCCGCCGACCGGGAAGGAAGGCGACAGCCACGCCATCAGCCGCAACAAAGCAATATTGGAAGGCTGGGCAACGTTGGAAGGCTGGTCAGTCATGGTCATGGTCGTGCGAATGGCTATGGGAATGCGATTCGCTATGGGTATGGGAGTGCGCTTCGGCATGGCTGTGCGCATGCGCCTCGGCGTGAGAATGGCCATGGCCGGAATAAGCGCCGCGCACCGGCTTGAATGGCTCGGAGACGTCGCTCACCGTGGCGCCCAGCCCTTCCAGCATCGCCTTGATGACATGGTCGCGCAGAATGAGGATTCGGTCAGCCTCGATGCTTGCCGCGAGATGACGGTTGCCGATATGCCAGGCAAGTTCGGCCAGATGGACAGGGCCGCCGGCACGGATATCGTAGAGCGGCTCCTCGGCCGCGATGATCTCGATGTGGCGGCCATCCTCCAGCACCAGCCGGTCACCATGGTTCAAGGTCACCGGTTCGGGCAGGTCGACCAGCACCTTGTCGTTACGCACCGTTTCGATGGCGCGACGGCGCAGATGCCGCTCGTCATGGGCAAGCACCGCACTGTCGTATGGCGTGGTGGTTCCGGCTTCGCCTGCGGCCAGGACGGAGACGGCGCGCGGGAATTTGGTGAAGTCGGTGCGAATATCGAGCTTCATGTAAAAACTGCCTCTCCCAAAAAGCCTAGCCTATCGCATCCGCCGCCCCAATGGGGCTCAGACGATCGTGTCGAAGAGCCGCAGGATGAACGATATCTGATAGACGAGCGCGCCGGCGACAAAGGCGATATGGAAACGGCGGTCGCGCATCAGGATCGCAATGACGCAAAGCGCAACGAAAACCGGGGTGCGGATCAGATATTCGACGCCGAAATGGGCGAAATGCTCCGGCCCTTTCAGCAGCGTGTCGATCACGTCGAGCAGATAGGTCGCCGCCAGCAGGCCGAAGAACCAGGCCCGGCGCGAATAGAAGAAATCCTCATAGCTGGTGTAGTCCAGCATCGAATCCGGAAACAGCAGCGCGCAGAGCAGGAACAGCGTGACGGCGTAGAAGATGATGAACAGGTATTTGCCGAAGGTCCAATTCTCGATCTGGAACAGGCCGAACTCCCACCACCAGAAATGCACCAGCATCAAAAGCACCGACGCAACCCAGGCGAGGTGCACGGGATAGAGCCGGTATTGGCCGGGATGCTGGACGATGCGGGCGACCCCCGACAAGAGGCGGGTGACGCCGAGCCCGATCACCATGCCCAGGACGATGCGGATATGCGGGAAAATGTCGTGGGCGTAGGGGAGTTGCTGGTCCATAAGCCTGGTGCGGCGTGTTCTACATCGGTCGTTCTAACGCCTATGGTTCAGAACAGGAAGTAGCGTTGCGCCATCGGTAGCACGGTTGCTGGCTCGCAGGTCAAGAGTTCGCCGTCGGCGCGGACCTCATAGGTTTCGGGGTCGACCTGGACATGCGGCGTGGCGTCATTGAGCACCATCGAATGCTTGCCGATGCCGCCGCGGGTGTTTTCGACCGCGACCATCTGCTTGTCGACGCCGAGCCTGCCGCGCAGGCCGGCGTCGAGCGCGGCCTTCGAAACGAAGGTCACCGACGAATTGGTCATCGCCTTGCCGTAGGCCCCGAACATCGGCCGGTAATGCATCGGCTGCGGCGTCGGGATCGAGGCGTTGGGATCGCCCATCGGGGCGGCGGCGATCATGCCGCCGATCAGCACCATGTCCGGCTTGACGCCGAAAAAGGCCGGATTCCACAGCACGAGGTCGGCGCGTTTTCCCACCGCCACCGAGCCGATGTCCTTCGACAGGCCATGCGCGATGGCCGGATTGATGGTGTATTTGGCGATGTAGCGGCGGACGCGGAAATTGTCGTTGTCGCCGGTCTCCTGCGGCAGCGAACCGCGCTGCCGCTTCATCTTGTCGGCGGTCTGCCAGCAGCGGATCGCCACTTCGCCGACACGGCCCATGGCCTGGCTGTCCGACGAGATGATCGAGAAGGCGCCGATGTCGTGCAGAATGTCTTCGGCGGCGATGGTTTCCTTGCGGATGCGGCTCTCGGCAAAGGCGATATCTTCGGGGATCGACGGCGACAGATGGTGACAGACCATCAGCATGTCGAGGTGTTCGGCCAGCGTGTTGATCGTGTAGGGGCGTGTCGGGTTGGTCGAGGACGGAATGACGTTAGGCAGGCC
Source organism: Mesorhizobium sp. M0954 (assembly GCF_040319155.1). Lineage (NCBI taxonomy): Bacteria > Pseudomonadati > Pseudomonadota > Alphaproteobacteria > Hyphomicrobiales > Phyllobacteriaceae > Mesorhizobium > Mesorhizobium sp. M0954. Next base: position 206,639 of record NZ_JAMYNR010000006.1, read on the forward strand.
GCAGACCTTGATGATATCAGGCGCGTGGCCGCCGCCGGCGCCTTCGGTGTGGAAGGCATGGATGGTGCGGCCCTTGATCGCCGCGACCGTGTTTTCGACGAAGCCGGACTCGTTCAGCGTGTCGGTGTGGATCATTACCTGCACGTCGTAATCGTCGGCAACCGACAGGCAGCAGTCGATTGCAGCCGGCGTCGTGCCCCAGTCCTCGTGCAACTTCAGCGAGCAGGCGCCGGCAAGCACCATCTCCTCGAGCGCGGCGGGCAGCGACGCGTTGCCCTTGCCCGACAGGCCGATATTCATCGGGAAGGCGTCGAAAGACTGGATCATGCGCGCCAGATGCCACGGCCCAGGCGTGCAGGTGGTGGCCAGCGTGCCGTGCGCCGGGCCGGTGCCGCCGCCGAGCATGGTGGTGATGCCCGACATCAGCGCTTCCTCGATCTGCTGCGGGCAGATGAAGTGGATATGCGCGTCGAAGCCGCCGGCGGTCAGGATCTTGCCCTCGCCGGCGATAATCTCGGTGCCGGGACCGATGATGATGGTGACGCCGCCTTGGGTATCCGGATTGCCGGCCTTGCCGATCGCGGCGATACGGCCGTCCCTGAGGCCGATATCTGCCTTGACGATACCGGCGGTGGCATCGACGACCAGCGCATTGGTGATGACGGTGTCGACCGCGCCTTGCGCGCGCGACACCTGGCTCTGGCCCATGCCGTCGCGGATGACCTTGCCGCCACCGAACTTCACCTCCTCGCCGTAAAGAGTGAGATCCCTTTCGACCTCGATGAACAGCTCGGTGTCGGCGAGCCGGACCTTGTCGCCGACGGTCGGGCCGTACATCTGCGCATAGGCGGCGCGGGTGATTTTAGCCATCAGCAATTGCTCCCGAAATACAGCCCGAAAATACCGCTTGTCGAAGCCGGGCCCCACATTGCCGCCATCCTATGGTCACGCAATGACCCGCTGAGCGACACTTTCCGATCCCATTTAGCGTTTGAGGTGGCCGGGCCACCCCAAAACCACAATTTGCCAATCGATGGAAAGGAACATCCATGCGCAAAACGACCCTTCTGGCAGCCGCCGCCACGCTGGTGCTCGCAACCGCCGCCAGCGCCCAGCAACAGCCCGCGCAGCAGCCCAGTCCGGCGCCGGCCGCGCCTGCTCCTGCCACGCCCGGGGCGCAGCCGCAGGCGCCCACCATCCACGCGATCAACGTCGTCGATATCAAGGATCTGCCCGCGGACACTCAAGCCAAGGTCAACGAGGTCATCGCCAAGCGCAGCGATGCCGACCTGCAGAAACTGCGCGGCTCGATCGACGCGACACCGCAGGTCAAATCCGCGCTCGAAGCCAAGGGGCTCACCTCGGCGCAGGTGATCGCCGCCAGCATGAGCACCAATGGCGCGCTGACGCTGATCACCAAGAAAGCGAGCTGACGAGACGAGGCGGCGGGCCGGCGCCCGGCCAGCCCGCCGCATCGCAAAGGGAACCTTCACGGGGGACGTTGCGTTTCGGTCCTGTCGCCCTGACACGAGCCTCGAAAAGGACCCTGAGAACGAGCGATGGCGATCACCACCTTCTCCGACACCAGATGGCTGCATGGGATTGCCGCGACCGCGTTTCTGGCAGCCAGCATTCCGCACGCCGCGCTGAACGCGCAGAGCCTCGACAGCGCCGAGACCGTCAACCGGATCGTCGGCTCGGAGGTCGGCCAGGAAGAGACCCAGACAAATGCGGAAGCCGGCAAGGTCAGTTCGGCGATCGACCGCACGCGTGAAAACATCGCCGCCGTGCGCAAGACATCCAAGCTCGACAAGGTCGATATCGTGTTTCTTACCGATGCCGCGCGCACCGAAGGCGGCCCGCCGCCGGCGATCGAAAACAAGGTCAGGCAACATCGGGACGACATCGCCGAGCTGCGCAAGGAGATCGAGGCGAACGCATTGCTGTTCAACGCCATCGATTCGCGGCGAGTGCAAACCGAGGACGTTCTGGCGGTGGAATTCGACGATCCGGGAAAGGTCGTCATCTATGCGGCGGCCAAGCCGCCCGGCTGAGCCGAAACTGCTCGACGCCTTCGATCTCACAGCGCGCCCATGATCTTCTGCTGAAATCCGTAGACCTCGCGCTTGCCGCCGAACGGCACCAGGGTAACGTCGCGCTCTTGGCCGGGCTCGAAACGCATGGCGGTGCCGGCAGCGATGTCGAGGCGCATGCCGCGGGCCTTGTCGCGATCGAATCTCAGTCCCTCATTGGTCTCGAAGAAATGATAATGGCTGCCTACCTGGATCGGCCGGTCGCCGCTGTTGGCTACCTTCAAGGTGACCGTCGCCAGACCCTTGTTCAGTTCGATCTCGCCGCTTGCCGTGATGATTTCGCCGGGGATCATCGCGGCCTCACACGACGCCGAAAGCGAGGCCGGCGCCAATCGCGGCACAAGCGGCGCCAGCGGCGCGGGCAAGCCCGCGGAAGCGCCAGCCGAGGCCGAGACCGGCCGCGATGCCGACGGCGTGGAGCAGTGCCGTGGCAACGGCAAAGCCCGCCATATAGCCGAGTCCGCCGGCATTCTCAGGCACCTCGGTGCCATGGGCATAGCCGTGGAACAGCGCGAACAGGCCGATGACGGCGACGCCGGCCGAGACAGGAAGATCGACGGCGAGCGCAACCAGCAGCCCGAGTGCCACGACGGACGCCAGTATCGCCGGCTCGACGAAAGGCATCGGCACATGCAGCATGCCAAGCACGCCGCCGGCCAGCATGACGCTTACGAAGGCCAGCGGCCATGCCCAGATCGCTTTGTCGCCCTTGAGCGCGGCCCATAGCCCGACGGCAATCATCGCCGTCATGTGATCGAGGCCGGAGAGCGGGTGGGAGAAGCCGGCGGTGAAGGACCAAACCGTGCCGACGCCGACATGGGCATAGGCTGGCATTGCTGCCGCCAGCAACAGGACCGCCGACAGCGTTGAGCGTTTCATCGTAGCGGGGATCATCGGCGTGCCTTCCATCTTTGAGATCATCATCCCTCTCACGCTGCCTTGCGGGCCGGACCGCAGCCCTCTGCCTTGAGGACGCGCTTGGTGGAGGCCGGATATTTCTTCAGCAGCGCTGCCGGACGGATCGGGCGGGCCGAGAAGTTGCCGCCGCAATTCGGACAGGCGCCACCGAGCACGTTTTGTGCGCAGTCGGCGCAAAAGGTGCATTCGAAGGTGCAGATCACCGCATCCGTCGCGTCGGGCGGCAGATCCTTGTCGCAGCACTCGCAGTTGGGACGCAGCTCAAGCATTTCCTCTCCTTGGCGGTGTTATCTGATCGGCTCGTGCACGGTCACCAGCTTGGTGCCGTCTGGAAACGTCGCCTCGACCTGCACATCGTGGATCATTTCTGCAATGCCTTGCATCACCTGGGCCCGGGTGACGACATGGGCACCGGCCTCCATCAGCTCGGCGACCGCGCGGCCGTCGCGGGCACCCTCGACGACGAAATCGGTGATCAGCGCGATCGCTTCCGGATGATTGAGCTTGACGCCGCGTTCGAGCCGCTTGCGGGCCACGATCGCCGCCATGGCGATCAGCAGCTTGTCTTTCTCCCTCGGCGTCAGATTCATGCTTTTTCCTGCGGTGGCACAATCGAGATCAGAGTGACCATAATTTGGGCAGGCCCGCCCGTCCGTTGAGCAATTCGACAAGCGGCACCAGCCGCTTGCGGAGCTGGTAGCCGTCCTCGGCGAACAGCCTCGCAAGAAGCTTGCCAGATTTCCGCACGCTCCAGAAACTGACGCCGCCCTGGCCGCCGACTATGCCCCGGGCCGGCTCGAGCAAAGCCTCTGCCCGTGGCGACACCATCAGTAGCGTCGCCACGGCGACAGCACCGCCGGCCGCTGCGGGACGGTTCAAGGCGGCCGCAATGTCCGGCCCGATGCGGAACTCCTCTGCATGGAACAGCGCCCCGTCCTGGCGGACGCGCCAGCGGTCGTGGAAATGGCCTTGCGAAGCCCGTTCACCCATGGCCAGGCGGCCGAAGACGGTAGCCTCCAGGATCAGCGCCTCGGCTCCGGTGGCAAGCTCCACGTCAAGGCTGCGGGCAAAGGCCGAGCGGTCGAAGACGATGGTTTCCTGTGGCAGCCAGGCAATGTGGCCGTCTTCCCCGACAGTCAGCTGCACCCGCACTTCGGCGCGGTCGGATGCGGCGCGATAGATTTTCTCGCAGGCCTGCGTTGTTATGGTTGCGGAGGCGCCGGCACCGACATCGACCTCCCAGGCGAGACGGTCGCCACCGGTCAGCCCACCGGCGGTGTTGATCAGGACGGCTTCGAGCGGATCGGCCGAGACCGTCGGCATGCGGATCTTGGCTGAACCGTCCTGGTACAGACGCCGAAGACGCGTGCGGCCTCCGTTCCAGTCGCAGCCAAGCCGCGCGACGCCGGCAACACGCTGGGCCGGCGGCACTGAAGTCAAGCTATATGCGATCGTATCCACGACACCAACGTTAAGCACTGCGGCGGCTTTGTCGATATATAGCTTGTTGCTTGACAGCGTTTCGGTTTCTATAGAGGGAGCCACCTTGGTACGGTCACCGGCGCCTGGCGGGGGTAAAAGGCGACGATGACGACGTAATCGAGGACAAAAGGGGCGCTGATCAGTTGGCGTCGGGAAACGACAGAGTTGGGGAATAAACCGAATGGCTGACCAGCTGGCAAACGATATCATCGCCAAGATCAAGGCTCATGCCGAGCCGGGCGGCGAGGAAATCACCACCAGTACCGAACTGACCGCCCTTGGCATCCATTCGCTGGAACTGACGGAGATCATCTTCGATCTCGAGGAAGAGTATGGCATCGAAATCGAGATGAACACTGTCGATGCCTGGAGCAATCTGAAGAATGTCGGCGACATGGTCGAGGCGGTTCGCGCGCTGATCGCGAAAAAAGCCTGACTGAATGCACAAGCGCGTCGTCATCACGGGCATCGGCGGATTATGCGGGCTCGGCACCAACGCACCGGCAATCTGGAATGAAATGCGCGCCGGCCGTTCGGCAATCGGCGCGATCGACAATCCGCTGCTGCATGATCTGAAGGTCAAGGTCGGCTGCGAAATCAAGGCGCTTCCCGAGCACGGCATCGACCGCAAGCAGGTCGTGTCGATGGACCGCTTCAGCCTTCTGGCGACGATCGCCGCGCGGGAGGCGGCACAGCAGGCGGGATTGAACCCGCACGCCGCCAACACCTACCGGATGGGCACCGTCGTCGGCGTCGGCGTCTGCGGCTGGGAGGCGATCGAAGAGAACTATCGCGCCATCCTGCTCGAAGGCAAGAACCGCGCCGGCATCTTCACCGTCCCGAAAGTAATGCCGGGCGCTGCAGCCGGCCATGTCAGCATGAATCTTGGTCTGCGCGGGCCGGTGTTCGGCATCACTTCTGCCTGCTCGTCATCCAACCACGCCATTGCCTCGGCGGTCGATCAGATCAGGCTCGGCCGGGCCGACGTCATGGTCGCCGGCGGCACCGATGCGCCGCTGGTCTGGGGCATCCTCAAGGGCTGGGAGGCCCTGCGGGTACTGTCGCCGGACACCTGCCGGCCGTTTTCGGCCGACCGCCAGGGACTCGTGCTCGGCGAAGGCGCCGGCATGGTGGTGCTGGAAACATATGAGCATGCCATGGCGCGCGGCGCCGCCATCCTTGCCGAAATCGCCGGCGTCGGCCTTTCCGCCGACGCCTCCGATATCGTCGCGCCAACCATCGAAGGGCCTGAGGCGGCGATGCGCTTCTGCCTCGTCGATGCCGGGCTCAATCCCGAGGACGTCGACTATCTCAACGCGCATGGCACCGGCACCAAGGCCAACGATCAGATCGAGACGGCTGCGATCAAACGCGTGTTCGGCGGCCATGCCTACAAGCTTTCGGTGTCCTCGACCAAATCGATGCACGCCCACTGCCTCGGCGCCTCCGGCGCGCTGGAAATGATCGCCTGCGTGATGGCGATCCGCGAAGGCATCGTGCCGCCGACCGCCAATTATCGGGAAGCCGACGCCGACTGCGATCTCGACATCACGCCGAACGTGGCGCGCGAACGCACCGTGCGCACCGCGATCAGCAACAGCTTCGCCTTCGGCGGCACCAATGCGGTGCTGGCGGTAAAGGCCGTGTGACCGCACCCCTTGCGGGTCCTTCACCGGGGCCGGCGAAACTTTCCATGCGCATATTGATCGCGCCAGGCGTCGCGCCTAACTCTCTGCGACCCGCCATGACCGTGCCGCTCGGCGCGGTCCCCTACCAGGAGTTTCGATGACCGATCTGTCCGCGTTTCCGATTGCCAGGCGCTGGCCGGCGAGCCACCTCGACCGCATCCAGCTTTATTCGTTTCCGACGCCGAACGGGGTGAAGATATCGATCGCGCTGGAGGAACTTGGCCTGCCTTACGAGCCGCATGCCGTCGATATCGGCAACAACGAGAGCTGGACCCCGGAATTCCTGTCTTTGAACCCGAACGGCAAGATACCGGCGATGATCGATCCGGACGGCCCGGGCGGCAAGCCGATCGGCTTGTTCGAATCCGGTGCCATCCTGCTTTACCTCAGCGACAAGACCGGCCAGCTGGTCCCGGCAGACGCGACGCTGCGTTATGAGACGATCCAGTGGGTGTTCTTCCAGATGGCTTCGATCGGGCCGATGTTCGGCCAAGTCGGATTCTTCCACAAATTCGCTGGGCGCGAAATCGCCGACAAGCGCCCGCTGGAACGTTATCGCGACGAGTCGCGACGGCTGATCGGCGTCCTCGAAACGAGGCTCAAGGGCCGTAGCTGGATCATGGGCGACGATTACACGATCGCCGATATTTCGATGCTTGGGTGGGTGCGCAATCTGATCGGCTTCTACGAGGCGCGGGAACTCGTCGGTTTCGACGATTTCCCCAGCGTGGGCGCATGGCTGGAGCGTGGCCTCGCCCGACCGGCGGTGCAGAGGGGCCTCACCATTCCGGCCAGAAGCTGATCTTACGTCGATTCCGCTCGGCTATTTTGCCTTGGTCCGGGGCTTTGAGCCGCCCTTGCCGACTACGGAAGCAGCAAGCGACGCCGCACCTTTGGCGGTGGCAAGCACGGCACCGGCGGCGACATTGGCCGTTGCTTTAACGGTGCGCATTGCGCTGCCTGCGATCGATCCTCTGCTGCTTGCCGATCTTTTGGGCTTGGGTGCAGCGGCTTTGGCCGCGGCAGGCATCACCTTTTTCGGCGCCGCCTTGCCAAAGCTGGGCTTTGCCGCATCCTTGGGGCGGGCCGCCGCTGCCGGGCCGGCGCTGGTTTTCACTCGAGTGGCTTTTGATCGTGTTGCCCTGCCCTTGGCGGGCGCAGGCTTTCTTGCCATGGTTTCCATCGAACGGTTCCCTCATGGGCACAATTGCCGTGTCCGGGATAACGGCCTGAAACTGTCAAGGTTCCGGCCGGGCGGTTCCTTGCAAGTCACGCCAGGTCGCCGACCACCAGGTCGGCGGGCCGCCGACGGGCAAGCACGCGGTCGATGTTCGGCATATCGTTAGAGGCGATCCAGGCGCGCGCGTCCTCGTCGGAGCGGCCGTGCTCGTGCCATCGCGCCAGCAGTCGGCGCTCGAGCTCGGCGCGCGGCACATCGACGAAGATCGAGAAGTCGAACAGCGGCGCCAGCCGCGTCCAGGGTTCCTCGTCGAGCAGCAGATAATTGCCTTCGACCAGGATGAATTTGGTGTCGGCGGCGACAATCGCAGCGGCGGCGCGCGACAGCTCCATGCTGCGGTCGAAGACCGGGATGGCGATATCCGGCTCGCCGGCGCGGATGCGCTTCAGCAGCGCTTCGAAGCCGGCAAAATCAAAGGTTTCCGGAGCACCTTTTCGCGCGCGAAGGCCGCGTCGATCGAGCACGACGTCATCGTAATGGAAGCCATCCATCGGCACGACTTCCGCCGTGCCTTCCGGCAGCAGGTCGTGCAAGCCTGCCGACAATGTCGACTTGCCGGCGCCGGGCGGACCGGCAATGGCAACGATGAAGCGCGGCGCCTTGCCGGCGCGCTTGAAAATGGCAGCAGCGATATGGGCGATTTCTGACATTGGCCCCCTTACGGTGGTTCTGGCGCATTTTGGCGGCAGTTTTCGAAAATTTCAAACGCCGGATTGTGCCAAGCCTTCAATCGGGCCTGGATTGACCGATCCGCAGGAAATCGCCGTCGAAGCCGATGTCGCGCACGGCACCGTCAGCCGCCAGGATGCGCATGCGGCCCGGCGAGGTCGTGACGTCGTGCGGCGGCTCGCCGGATGGCCATGGCAGTGCGCCGATGACATGGCGGAACGAAAAGCGGCGCCCTTCGGAAAGGGCAAAGGCGGTCGCCACGCCTTCGCGCTTCAGCCAATTGTCGCCGAGCGATGCGGCGTGGCCGACGGCCGTGCGGCCGTCCTCGATGCCGAGCACGCCGCGGTGGCGGCCACTCCAGGGCGCATAATCGCGCCCGCCATTGCTGACCCACAGCATGGTGACCGGCAGTTCGGCCGGGTTCTTCAGCACCAGCAAGAGATCGGCTTCCGCCTGGCGCGCCAGCGCGGTCCAGCCCGGCCCGCCATGATCGGCCTCGACCAGCGTCACGAAGTCCTCACGCAGCTGGTCCATGCGATAGGTGGTCAGGTCAATCGTGCCGCCGTTGGCGGCGGGAAAGCGCGTCAGGTCGGCGGTTCGCGCCGGGTAGGCGAGCAACGAGCGGCCGCGGGCCGGATCGGGCTCCGGCGCCTCACTCGGCGTTGCGGCAAGGCGCTTGGGCGAGAAGGCCAGCCTGCCGCCGGCCGTCATCACCGTCATCGGGTGGTGGGCGACGGGAATGGCGCCGGCGCCGCCGGAAAAGACGTGCTCCTGATAGAGAAAGGGATGATCGTCGCGCAAGGTCAGGATCTTGTCGACGGTTGCGCCCATGACCGGGCGCTGCAAGCGGAAGACGGCGCGCCAGCCGTCGGCTGTTGCCGCGCTGTCGACCACGTCCCAGCGGCTATTTGCCGGCCAGCCATGCAAAGGTGCCGCTTCGACGTCGCTGATCGAGAACGGCGCGCAGAGGAAATCGCCGGACAGGTGGACCGTCCCTTCAGGCAGGTCTTTCGGCAGCATCTCGCGCGGCTCGCCGACCCAGGGTGCGCGATGCAGCGGCTTCAGCCGGCGGCCATCGATATCGACTGTCATGTCGGCGAGATGGCCGACGGCAAGATCGACCGATACCGAAATGCCCTTCGCCGTGATCGTGACCGTATCCATGTGCACCTACCGATTCTGCCAGCCCGATTCTGCCAGCCCGATTCTGGCGGCCCGATTCTGCCGGCGCCAGCAAAGCCCACTCGCCGCCGGTTGCGCAAGCGCGGTGGCCGGCAATTCACATCAGGCGGCGCCACGTCGGCCTGTGGACAGGGCACCGTTCGAGGCCCCGACCGATATTAACCAAATGGACTGTGCCTTTGCGTTAAGATAGCTTCGCGTCGTCTCAGAAACAGCCTGCCTTCGGAACTGACTTGTCCGCCTTCCGGTTCTTTTCGTCCGTCCACAAATGCGTCGCTGTGCTGGCGCTGCTGCTGTTTGCTGCCGGCTGCACGACTGTCACGCCGCCCGACAGCGTGCTGGCGGTACCGGCGCCGCCGCAGAAATATGCCGCCATGGTCATCGATGCCGGCACCGGCAAGACGCTGTTCGAGGTCAACTCGACGGCGCCGCGCTATCCGGCGTCGCTGACCAAGATGATGACGCTCTACCTCCTGTTCGAGGCGCTGGACCAGGGCCGCATCAGCAAGGAGACGCAAATTCCGGTGTCGGACAACGCCGCCCGGCAGCCGCCGACCAAGCTGCGGTTCAGGCGCGGCGAGACCATCGACGTCGATTCGGCGATCCGCGCCATCATCGTCAAATCGGCCAATGACGTGGCGGTCGCAATTGCCGAATATCTCGGCGGCAGCGAAGAGGCGTTCGCCGGCATGATGACCGCCAAGGCGCGCCAGATCGGCATGAGCAGCACCGTGTTCCGCAACGCCTCGGGCCTGCCGGACGGCGACCAGCACACGAGCGCGCGCGACATGGCGGTGCTCGGCATGGCGCTGCACGCCCGCTTCCCGCAGCATTTCCACTATTTCTCCGAAAGCGACTTCATGTTCCGCGGCAGGCTGGTGCGCGGCCACAACGACATGCTCGGCCGGGTGCGCGGCGTCGACGGCATCAAGACCGGCTACATCAGAGCTTCGGGCTTCAACATCGTCACCTCCTATAATGCAGACGGGCACAGGCTGATCATCGTGGTAATGGGCGCCGACAGCGCGCGCCAGCGCAACGACCACGTCGAGGCGCTGATCCAGCGCAGCCTGTTGCCGACCTCGGAGGCAAAGACGCGGCTGCTGTATGCCGAGGAGCAGTGACAGTTGAAGTCCGAGTGTTGACCGCGTACGGGTTCAGGCGACAAACGCAGAGCCGCCGTTTTGCGCGACACTGCTGAGATACTTTGCCGGCGGCTTGCCAAGCGCTTTCTTGAACATGGTGATGAAGGCGGTGACCGATTCGTAACCGAGATCGGCCGAAACCTGCTGCACGCTGGCGCCGGAGGCCAGCTCGCGCATTGCGACGATCAGGTGCAGTTGCTGGCGCCAGCGCCCGAAGGTCAGTCCTGTCTCTTTCACCACGAGACGTGCGAGACTGCTCTCGCTGAGCGCGACGCGACTGGCCCATTCCGCCAGCGTGCTGCGATCGGCAGGATCTTGCGCCAACGCCGCGGCGATGCGCCTCAAGCGCGGCTCGGACGAGATCGGCAAATGCAGCTGCTGGACAGGCATGCGCGGCAGTTCGGATAGCAGTACGCTGGTCAGGAGCTCGCCCCTCGCGTCATCGTCCTCAACGCGATCCGTCAGCTCTATGATGAGCTCGCGCAGCAACGGCGTGATCGAAAGCGTGCAGCACCGGTCCGGCAGGTCGGTAGCTCCCGGTTCGATATAGACGAAGAAAATCCGGGCATTGGCGGTCGCGATATTGCTGTGCTCCATGTCGCCGGGAATCCACACCGCGCAATGCGGCGGCACCATCCACAGGCCGCTGGGGACGCGACATGTGACGCCACCGCCGAGCGCGAAGACGAGTTGCCCTTTGCGGTGGTGGTGGTCCGGCACCTCCGCCCTGGTTTCGGTAACGTCAACGCGCACGGCGATTGCCGGGGCGAGGACATCATCCGGATCGAAAGGCCAGGGGTAGCGGAGAGGCTGTCTCATATTGACTGATTTTAGCGATCGACTACCGAGATATCTAAATTACTCAAACAGGAAAGTCGATAGTTTAGGGATGAGTAACTCAGAAGCCGACAGGCGGGCTTCCATTTAGTCATGCCCTGCTTGCGTTCTGAACGTCGGACCAACAAGCCCGGCGCACGAAAACAGGCTGGCGTCCGCCACGCAGCAAGAAGGAACGATACCAATGCTCGCCTTGGTCACATCTTCCGACAGCGCCACCGGGTTGCGGCTCGCCGAGCTTGGTGAGCCCGAGCCCGCCCCACATGAGGCGCTGGTCTCGGTCCGGGCAGTCTCGCTGAACCGCGGTGAACTGCGCCTGCTCAACGTCCGTCCGAACGGCTGGGTGCCTGGCCAGGACGTCGCCGGAATTGTCGAGCGCGCCGCGGCCGACGGCTCCGGGCCGGCCGTCGGCGCCCGGGTTGCGGCTCTGGTCGACGAGGCCGGGTGGGCCGAACGGGTCGCCGTTCCGACCGACCACCTCGCCGTCCTGCCGGACGACGTCAGCTTCGTCTCCGCCGCCACTGTTCCGGTCGCGGGCACGACCGCGCTGCGGACCGTGCGCCTCGGCGGCGACCTGGCCGGCCAGCGGGTCCTGATTACCGGCGCAAGCGGCGCCGTCGGCCGTTTCCAGATCCAGATCGCCCGCCAGCAGGGCGCGTCGGTGGTGGCGGTCGCCGCTGAACGGCATGCCGACGATCTCCGCGGCCTCGGAGCCGAGCGGGTCGTCGAAACGATCGAGCTGGCCGAAGGACTGTTCTCGCTGATTACCGAATCGGTGGGCGGCGATAGCCTCGCCCACGCGATCGAACGGATCGCGCCCGGCGGGACCGTCGTCATGTTCGGCTCGAGCAGCGGCGAACTCACGCCCATCGGCTTCCGCCAGTTCGTTCCGGGGCACGAAGGCGCTCGGCTGCAGACCTTCGCCTACTACGCTTCCGGTCCGGAGGTTGGCGCCGACATCGCCTCGCTGCTCGCGCTGATCGCAGCCGGCCGGCTCGAAACGCGCGTGGTCCTCACCGTGCCGTGGCGGGACGTCGGCCAGGCCCTCGACGCGCTGCGACAGCGCAGCATCAGCGGCAAGGCAGTGCTTACCATGACAGAATGAGCAGGCGGTGGCGCCGGACGGGACGGTGTCTGTCTCCCCCGCGCTGCTACGGCAGTTTGAGCCCGCTGGCGATTGCCCGTTGAAGCCGGCGCCTGCTTCCGCTAAGAAGCCGTGGCTGGCCGGTTTACCGGCTGGTTCGTTTTTGGGACCACCGATCCTGAAGGCACCCGTAGCTCAGCTGGATAGAGCGCTGCCCTCCGAAGGCAGAGGTCACAGGTTCGAATCCTGTCGGGTGCGCCAATAATTTCAATAAGTTAGCCTCAGACACACCAGCGATTGTGCGAAGGCTGCTCACCAATCGCTCGCAAGCTCTGGCGTAGTTTGGCGAAGATGGAGCTTTGATTCTGGTGAAGGATCGCCAGCAGGAGAGCGGCTCTACACCGCAGTTGATTTAATCTGACTGTCCATGGCAGCCCTCCGCTAGCCAGCCCAACCTACTGGACTGCGTGCAGCGTATCCTCCGTCACCGTCCCATGATGGATGGGCCAGATAGATAACTAAAATCAGGCAGTTATGGAAGGACGTGTGCAAGAACTGCACACGAAAGTTCTCCTTCTCTTCCATTTTCGTTCCTGCAACAGGGTAACCGACCGGTTCCCTGGGATACCGTCAAACAGAGTTGTCGACCTATCCTGCGAGAACCGTCGCCGGTGTATCCGCGATCTGCAGACCGACGGAAAGCCGACGTCGTAGTTATTTTGTCCGGTTGCACTCTCACCAACTTGGTCAGTGCGGCGTGGCCAAGAGAACGCTGGCCTGCTGTCCGTAATACAAGCAACAAACCGGATGGGGCAAAACACCGTATTAGTACGGCAGGGAATCGAGGTTAACGCGGGTTGATGTTGAGGATTTCCTGCAGATAGCTGGTATCCCAACTTGCTGATTTTCTTTTGTTTTGATGCTGCCCTTGGATTTGTTGGCGCGCACGAGGTTGAGGGCGAAGCGTCGGATGATGGCCATGTTCTTGGCGCCGTTGCCGGTGCGGTAGCGGGACAGGTCGTCCTTGAACGCAACATCGAGGATCCAGTGCATACTCTCCACCGCCCAGTGACTGCGAAGAGCTTCGGCGAGGCGGGCGGTGTCCTTGGGCGCGGAAGAGATGCAGAAATGGGTGGTCAGCGTGCAGCGGTCGTGAAACTCGGTCCGGCGCACGACCTTGATGATGGTCTTGATGGATGTAAACTTTGTCTGGCCCGGAAAGCTGCGCTCGCTGACGATCCAGTCGACACAGGACGATGCGGTGACGATCCGGGTTTCGATGCGGCCATGTCCCTTTTCGACACCGGTCACAGTGGTCGTTTCCTCGGCGGGCGCGGTTTTGAAATAGCTCTCGACCTCAGCCTCGAGCGCGGGATGGTTGCTCTTGAGGGTGAACAGGAAGTCCGCGCCATGGCCGGTGATGGTGTCGGCAATCGCGGCCTGGCAGCCCATGGCGTCGATGGTGACCAGCGCGCCCTTGAGGACGCCTTTTGCGGCCAATTCGTCGACAAGATCGGGAATGGCGGTGATTTCATTTGTCTTTTCGGGAACATGCGTCTGCGCCAGAACCAGCCGGGCGCCTGTCGCGTAGGCGCTGATCGTGTGCTGCGCTTTCAGGCCCTTGCGCCGGTCGTGCGTACGCCGGGCGGTCTTGCCATCGATGGCGATGAGGTCATGGCGATCCGGCCACAAGGCGCCAATCCAGTCATCGAAGCATTTGCCGAACAGAACCGGATCGACCCGGTTGACCAAAATGCGCAGCCAGCGCTCGCAGGGAATGCCGAAGTGAAACTCTGAAAATCTTCGTAGGAAAGGCAGATGGTGCTCGCCCCAGGCAACGATTTCATCAAAATCGTCGCAGGAACAAATGGTGGCGCAGGTCACCAGAAACAGAACTTCCGACAACGGGTACATGACCCGCTCGGGTTCACGATCGTCGCCGAGATCGGAAAAGTGATCCAGTAAGATCGCAACCCGCGAACGGGCAAGCTCAAAATCAATCAGATCGCTCAAATGTTGACCCATCGCCGCCTCCTCGAATCAGAGGCCCGACCGAATCACAAACCAGCGTCAATTCCAAAACGCGCGTTAACCTGACTTCCCAGCCGTGACCGTATTAGGTAGCCCCATTGCGACTCGCTTAGGATGTTACTATCATCCGTTCTTCTACATAGGAAAAATAATGTCGGGTTGGCGAAGGTCTGGAGGGATTGTGGCCATCGACTGGGGGATCAAGACCGCATGGCTAGTCCTATCCTTTTTACGTTGGCTGTACTGGCAATCCTCAGCACGCCAGGCCCGACAAATACCCTGCTGGCTACCGCAGGTGCTACGGCTGGGCTAAAGCGCTCACTTCTGCTAATCCCGGCGGAGGCGGGCGGGTACACCGTCTCCATTCTCGTCATCGGACTTGTGCTGGGTCCAGCAGTTACGAAAGCACCTCTGCTAGCCGCTACATTGCGTATTGCAGTTGGCGTCTATCTGCTGCTGCTAGCTCTGCGTCTTTGGCGCCTTCATGGGAGTTTCCCAAAGAGGGGAGCGCTGGTGACCCCATATCAGCTCTTCATTACCACGCTGCTGAACCCGAAGGCGGTCGTCTTCGCGCTCGTAGTCGTACCTTTCGGGGCAGGGTACGAGGTCTGGCCTCTATACCTGCTCGGCTTCCTCCTGCTTCTAACCTCGATAGCCGCGGTTTGGATTGCGGTGGGCGCGTTGCTAGGAAGTGCCGCAGGCCGACGAGGCTGGGTCGGAGCGGTGCCGTGCGTTGGGGCTTCCGTGATTGGTTGCTTCGCTGTCTTACTAATCATCGGGCCTTTGCTCCGGTGACTTGTGAGACACCGCGTCTTCGTGGTCACGCAAGCCCACAGCAGCCAAGTAACAAACTGACTCACGAATAGAGCAGGACACTTTAATAATCTGCCAAAACCATTTATTCTACGGATATGCTTCACATGAGTTTCTGACAGCATCTTGAGATGCCTCAGAGTAATAGAAAGGCGGAGGCTCATGCGTTCATATCGCGGATCGCAAGCTGGTCTGAACAGTTTGGGCGTCAAGGGCGCTCACAGCCCAATCGAGGTTGAGTGCAGCCGCGACCATATTGTTGATGACAAGGTGGTTGCCCCCTACTCACTTTTGGGCACGCGACGAGCAGTATGCCTGATTTTGTATATATTGATCGTATGTTCGGCTTTTGTCGGAACGCTGTATTGTTTTTACGCTAATCCAGTTTTTTTTGTTGCCATCCTTCCTGTGTGCTACATAGTCAATAATATAGCATTCTTGACGGTGCACAGCAAATTACATGCAAGTTTTATAGAATTGCCTGAGAAGGATATGGGGGTGATATGCCACAATTCCTTTATCCATCACTATCGAAATATCAGAATATATCACCAAAAATGGCTTGAAACTCGACTGGCATACTTTATGGATCCACGAATCGTCTTCGATGGAGCCTTCATTGGTTTCTTCGTTTTGCTCCCACTGATCTCTCTTTTTCTTTTTCTAATTGATCCGATTCTTGGTATTGCTTTTGTTTCCACGCAATGCTTAGCGCAATTGCTTCAAGCAACTATTCATGAATGGTATCATAACCCGGTCTCTAATAGAAAGAATTTTTATAACCCATTAGTATATTGGACGTTTACGGTACTAGAAAAATTAGGCGTCGCTTCAACGAAACGTCATCTCGGACATCACCGCCATAATCTACACAATTTGGACGAAGTGGACGTTTGGTTGGATCTGTGGATGCCGTTTGGAGAGAGGGTAACTTCAAGACTATGGAAGGTGGCTCTCACGAAGTACATTCCGGGGCAATCGCAAATGACTAGGTACGTGACACTAGTTGGTACTATAGTTCAGTTTATAGCATTTTCTGTAATTAATCCGTTGATGTTTGTCATGCTATACAAACTGTTCGGCTAGGTTTTTTCCATCATGTCGCATCGTACCCCGCGCAAGGCCTTCATCCGCAAATGTCGGCTCAAGTACCGCGCCGTCGCGGCAGTTTTGGGGAAGGCCGCGACTATTCAACTTCATGCACTTCCCGCCCGAACCATGGCGCTGGGTTCTCACCACCAAACCCATCGAGCGCCTGCACGTAGAGTTCATGCCCAGGATCAAAATGCAGAGCGTCCTACCGTCGGCGGAACCCCCGCGAGGCCGTGCTGGGCGTCGGGGCAGATCGTTGCGCAAGGTCGATGGCTACAATTCGCTCGCCGCAAAGCCGTCCGGACAAACCGCCCTCGATCAACAAATTGACATCGCCTTGTAAGCATAGCGTCATTCGGCTCGGAGTTGCTTGAGCGAACGGCACCACTTTCTAAATTCAGTCGGACAAGCTGCCAGTCTACTTTATCGTTTCAAATCTTTTTCAGCACCGTCTCTGCGGGCCGCCGTGAGATGGCTACCAACAAGGAGCAAGAATGAGGACGAGCGTCAGGATCATAGGGACCGGCGCCGCAGTTCCAGCCGAAGGCGTCACGCGCGAGGCACTAGACAAACGACTTGGCTTGCCGCCAGGCACGTTGGCAGCAAACGGCGCAGCGCGATTCCGCTATTTGAGCACCAACGAGACAGCTGCTGGCCTCGCGGCGAGCGCTTGCGAGCAAGCCTTGGTTGCGAGCGGCCTGCGTTGGCAAGACATTGACTTGCTAGTAGCCGCAAACGCGACGATGGATCAAAGCTTGCCATACAACGCTGCGCTGGTGCATGCCGAACTCGGGTTGCGCGACCATCCCATTGCATCTTTCGATATCGGTGCGAGTTGCATGTCGTTCCTATCCGGCCTCGATGTCGTTGGCCATTTGCTCCATAATGACCGTTATCGCACCGTGGTTCTCGTGTCGGCTGACATTGCAACCTTCGGCCTGAACTGGAAAAGGCTTCATGAGTGCGGGAATTTCGGAGACGGTGCGGCTGCAGCGGTGTTGCGTAGGTCTGCGCCGGACGAGGCCTCGTGTATCCTTGCCTCCGGGTTTCGGACGTTTTCGCAAGGCGTGCGCTACTGCGAGGTCCCGGCCGGTGGCACGCGTTTCCATCCGGAACGCGTCGACCAGGCGTCGTACAGTTCTCTCGCTAAATTCTCGATGGACGGCAAGGCTGTGTTTCGCTTGGTGGCTGGCGTGATGGAGGGCTTCGTAAGTGATTTGCTGCGGGATTCTGAGCGCACGCTGAACGATATCGCCGCGGTCGTGCCGCACCAGGCGAGCCGGCTCGCCATGGACCATTTGCGCTCGCGCCTGCGTGTTCCCGAGGAAAAGGTGCTGGACGTGTTCGATGAGTTCGCCAATCAGGTGGGCGCCTCCCTGCCAACAGCGCTTCATCGCGCGATTAGCTCCAACCGCGTTCAGCGCGGCGACGACATGCTACTGATCGGATCGGGGGCAGGTGTCACGTTGGGCGGGATTGTGCTAACCTACTGATATGCGCGTGATCGTCACTGGCGGCACCGGTTTCCTCGGCCGGCATCTCGTTTGGCGCCTCGCGGACGCCGGTCACGACGTCGTCTTCAGCGGACGTGACGCGGGTAAAGCGCGCGAGGTGATGTCGCGCGCATCGCAGCCCGTCGCATTTGCTGCACTGTCACATGGCTCGAACAACGCCACGGCGACATTGAAGCGGGCGGCCGCTGGCGCGGACGCGATCGTGCATTGCGCCGGACTGTCGTCGCCTTGGGGCCGGCGCGCCGACTTCCGTAAAGCAAACGTGCGGTCAACCGAGGAAGTGCTGGCCACCATGCAGACGAACGGCGTTGCGCGGCTGGTTTACATATCCACGCCGAGCCTTTACTTCCAGTTCCGCGACTGCCTCGCAGTGTGCGAGGATGAGCCCCTGCCGCCGCCCGTCAACGACTACGCGGCCACGAAGGGTGAGGCGGAACGCTTGGTGCGTGCGGCACGTGTGCCGTCGGTTATCCTGCGCCCACGCGGCATCTTCGGTGCGTGGGACGAGACGCTGCTGCCGCGCCTACTGCGCCTGTTGCGACGTGACCGCTTTCCGCTATTTAACGGCGGCGATGCGCTGATTGACCTCACGCACGTAGACAACGTGGTCGACGCAATCGAGTTGGCCTTAGCGCTGCCCAACCCCATCGGCGAGACCTTCAATGTCAGCAACGGCCAACCGCGCCGCGCCGCCGACCTCTTCTCCGAACTCGCGCACACTTTCGGCCAACCCTGGCGGCCGCGCCACGTGCCGCTGACTGCGGGGCTCGCATTCGCGCGTGCGTGCGAGTTCGCGGGACGTATCGCGCGTGGATGGGAGCCGCCTATTACTCGCTACAGCCTCGGCACCGTAGCGTTCTCGCTTACTCTAGACCTGCGGCACGCGCGCACACGCCTGGGCTACGTGCCGCGCGTCGATCTCGACGATGGCATTGCGCTCACCGCGGCGTGGATGCGCGCGCGATCGCAAGGATGGTCATGTTGAGCCCAGTGGCCATCGAGATGTTGCAGGTCGGCTTCTGCCGTCATCCTGAATGCGTGACTTTGCGCGGCGGCTCGCTGCGGCCCATCATATTTCCCGCGATGTGCGCACTGATCCGGCATCCCACCTTCGGCAACTGGCTGTTCGACACCGGCTATGGCGAGCACTTCCACGCGGCTACACAACCATTTCCCGAGCGCTTATACCGTTGGGTCACGCCCATTGCTCTGCCAGAGGTCGAGCGCCTGGTGGCGCAACTCGCCACGCGCGGGCTGCGGCCGCAAGACATTGACGGCGTCGTCATCTCGCACTTCCATGCAGACCACATCGGCGGACTGCGCGACTTCCCGCGCGCGACTCTGGTGGCCTCACATGCGGCATTTTTGCACCTTGATAGGATGTCGCGTTTGCGTGCGCTCTCTCAAGGCTTCCTGCCGGCGTTGCTGCCGCCCGACTTTAAGGATCGCACCCGCTTCATCGAGGGCCTGCCCCGCGTGGAACTTCCCCACGAGTTGTGGCCCCTCGGACACGGTTTCGACATCCTCGGCGACGCCAGCCTGCTAGCAATCCCGCTGCACGGCCACGCGCACGATCAGTTCGGGGTGTTGCTGCGGCGCACCGACGGCCGCGCCATGTTTCTGTTGGCGGACGCCTGCTGGTCATTAAAGGCTCTGCGCGAGTCGAGGCCGCCCACATGGCTCGCGCAGCGTGTCTTTGCGGACAGAGCCAGCTACCAGCGCATCTTCGAGAAGCTGCAGGCGCTATCGACTGATCATCCAGAGATTCTGCTGGTGCCCTCGCACTGCCAGGAGACCGCTCGTGCGCTCGTCCTCCCCGTCGTCGTGTGAGTTGGCCATCCTCGCGTGGCATCTGGTGCGCACGCGGTGGGGGTTACACTTCGCGTCGCGGTCGCGGCTGTTGCGGTGGCAGTCGTTGCAACTCGCTCGCTTCGAGCGCCGTGTTCTATCTCAAGTGCCGCTGTATGCGCCGCACGTCGGCGAGCCGCTGGAGGCGTGGCCGACGATGTCGAAGCAACTCGTGATGGACAACTTCGCGGCGGCAAACATGGGCGGCATCGCACTGGAACAGGCGCTGTCCGTCGCCACCAAGGCCGAGCGCTCGCGCGACTTCTCGCCGACCATCGGCGACGTCACCGTAGGCCTGTCCAGCGGCACGAGCGGACCGCGCGGCGTATTCTTGGTTTCAGCCCGCGAGCGCGCGATGTGGGCTGGTGTGATGATCGGCCGAGCGCTGACGCCGGTACAATTCCGGCGCCTTCTGACGCCGTGGCGCCCGCCGCTGCGCATCGCGTTCTTCCTCCGCGCCAACAGCAACCTTTATGAGACCCTGAAGTCGGGCCGCATTTCGTTCCGCTTCTTTGATCTGATTGCGGGCGTCGAGCCGCACGTTAACACGCTGAACGATTTTGAGCCCGACCTGCTCGTCGCGCCGGCGCGCGTCCTCGCGTGGCTCGCGTCGCAGCGGGCCGCAGGCCTATTGAGGATCGCGCCTACCAAGGTGATCTCGGTGGCCGAGGTGCTTGAGCCCGACGACGAGCGCGCCATCACGCAGGCCTTCGCGCAGCCTGTACACCAGTTGTACCAGTGCACCGAGGGCTTTATCGGTTACACCTGCGAACGCGGTGTACTGCACCTCAACGAGGAGTTCGTACACGTCGAACCCGATTGGCTGGACGCCGAACGCACGCGCTTTTGCCCCGTTATAACCGACTTCTCACGCCGCACGCAGCCAATCGTGCGCTACCGGCTGGAGGACGTGCTGCGCGTGCGAGCTGCGCCGTGCGAGTGCGGGAGACATAGTATGGCGCTGGAGCGCATCGAGGGGCGCTGCGACGATATACTCTGGTTCGAGGATGCGCGAGACGGTAGCACCAAGCCCGTGTTCCCGGACATCGTCCGCCATGCGCTTCTCCTAGCTGCAGTTCCGGGCGACTTTCGCCTTTCTCAGCGGGGCGCGTTGCTGTTCATAAGTTGCTCCGAGAGGTCCGACGCCGCCTACGACGCGGTGGCGAACGCACTACAGGCCTTGGCCGATCGCCTCGGACTGCGCCTGCCGACGCTCGCGCGCGTGGCGTGGCAGGACTTGCCTTGGACACATAAGCGCCGGCGCATCGCCTACGAGCAAGGAGCCCCAGCACCATGAGGCGCCTGCGCCGCTGCACGCCGACTGAATGGCTGTACCGCTGCCTGGAGTCCGAGCTGCCGCCGTTCGCGATCCAATTGCGTATCGCGCTGCGGGCCCTGCCGCAGGTCAGGGCGCTGGAGCGGGCGCTGACGGCGTGTGTCGAGGCCAACCCGGCGTCACGCCAGCAGTTAAGTGGCCGTTGGTGGCTGGACGAAGGTGGCATGCCACGCATCGTCAGCATCGACGCCGACACGCCATTTTCGCTGCAGCATGCGGCGCTGCAACGCCGCCTCGCGCCGACCGGCGCCCCGCCCGTCGAGGTGCTGCGGTGGCCCGGCGCAGGCCTGGTGCTGCGTGCCTCGCACGTGTCAATGGACGCGGCGGGGCTGCTGCACTTCGCGCAGGACTTGTTCCGCGCGCTGCGTGGCGAGCCCCTGCTCGGCTCGAGCGGCTTTCTGGACGACTGGTCGCTGTTGAAGGCCTCGCCGCATTGCCGCCCGCTCCCCTCGCTGCCGCCAATGTGGTCTTCGCCCGCCGGTGCGCCGTCCGCCGCAGCCGGCTATGTTCAGGCTCTGCGCCAGGTGCGCGGCCGGGTTGACTCGCCTACCGCGCGCATCGCGGCCGCGCTTGCGCAAGCATCCACGGGCGGCACGTGCCGGTTAATGATCCCGGTTGACCTGCGCCTGACCAACACGGCCCTGCGCACGACTGCGAACCTGAGTAACCCGCTCTTCCTCGATTTCGAATCCGGCTGGGACGCCTCTACCTGCTGGCGCCACGTGCTGGGCGCGCTAAGTCGCCACGAGCAGTTCGGCGTAGCGCACGCGACCGCGGCGCTCCGGTGGCTGCCAGAGCGCGCGACGGGCCGCGTACTCGGCGTCGTCCAGCGCTGGCAGGCGCGCCATGGCCGCCATTTTTTCAGCGCGGTGAGCTCCAATCTTGCGCGCGTTTCGCAGGCCGCGTTCGCCTTCGACGGTCAACTGCCGACGGATGTCGCATTCCTTCCGTTCGACACGCCCGGCGCCGGACTCAACCTGCTCACGTTACAGCATGACGACGCGCTTGAACTGGCGGCGTCGTGCCCGGCGGCAGCCGGCGATCACGGCCGGCTCCACGCGCTGCTAGATGCGGTCTGCGCCGAACTCGAACGCGGCGTGGTTGCGCATAGGAGCCGGCCTGCGCTGCCAGGTGTCGGTCCACGGATCGCCATCGCCGCTACCTTCGTCGCCGAGCCGCTTGCGGGCGTGCTCGCTTCATGGATGGCTGTCTTCGGCGTGCCTCTCGCACCCGCTTTCTCGCCATACGGCCAAGTCCTGCAGGCGCTCGCCGATCCGAACTCTGTGTTTAGCGGCAACCGCGACGGGGTCAATGTGGTCCTGTTGCGGCTGGAGGACATGCGGCGATTTGCCGATCGTGACGACGCGTTGCATGCCAACATCGATGTGCTGCTCGATGGTCTCGCGCGCAAAGCGGCGCGTGGCGAAGCACCGCTAGTCGCGTGGCTCGCGCCGCTGTCGGAGCGCGGGCGCGGTAATCCAGTGCTCGGGGCGCTCCAGCGCGACTTCGAGATGCGCCTCGCAGCCATCGAGGGACTGCGCCTGCTGGCCGACACAGATGTGCGCCGCTGGTATCCGGTTGCGCAGGATATGGCCCCATTGTCCGACGCGCTGGGCCACATCCCCTTTACCCGTGACCGCTACGCCGCACTCGCGAGCGGAGTGGCTCGAACGGTCGTCGATGTGGTGCTTCCGCCCCTAAAGGTAATCGTGGTTGACTGCGACAACACCCTGTGGCGTGGCGTGTGCGCGGAACAGGGGCCGCTCGGCGTCGAGGTGACAGACTCGCATCGTGAGCTGCAGGCCTGGCTCGTCGCACAGGTGAAGACCGGACGACTGGTGTGCCTTGCCAGCCGCAACGAGCCTACCGACGTCGACGCCGTCTTCGCGCAAAATCCCGACATGCTGTTGCGGCCGGAACACGTGGCCGCTTGCCGCATCGACTGGCAACGCAAGTCCGACAACGTGCGCGCGCTTGCCGCTGACCTACGGTTGGGCTTGGACAGCGTCGTGTTCATCGACGACAACCCGGTCGAGTGCGCCGAGGTGCAGGCGCATTGCCCAGGTGTCCAGGTGCTGCTCCTGCCCCAAGACTTGGCTCAAATCCCTGCTTGGCTTGAGCACCTCTGGGCACTGGCGCCTGCGGTGCGCGCGGAAGCGTCGGATCGCACGCGACTATATCGTCAGGAAGGCGAGCGCGAGGCATTGAGGGCGCAGAGCGAAGACTTCCAGGCCTTCCTAGATTCGATGCAACTGCGGGTGACGATCGAGTCGCCCAAGGACGGCGAGTGGGAGCGCGTGGCGGAATTGAGCCGCCGCACCAACCAGTTCAATCTGGTGCCAAAGGCGCAGACCGCAGCACATTTCCGGAGTCTAGGCGCGCAGTGTCTCGCCGTGCACGTGACGGATCGCTTTGGCGACTACGGGCTTACCGGGGCGCTCGTGTTGCGCGTGGAGAAATCCAGCCTGCACGTCGACACCTGGATGCTCAGTTGCCGCGTGTTGGGCCGCGGCGTGGAACATCAGGTTTTGGCACAATTGGGCGAACTAGCCGTGCGTGCGAACTGCGATGATATCGTCCTGGCCATTGAGTTGACTGCGCGCAACACACCGGCGCTGGCTTTCCTGGAGTCGACCTGCGAACCCCTCGAAAAGCCCGGGGGCCATAGCTTCCGCATTCTCGCATGGCGGGCGTGCCTCACGCGCGTGCGTGCGGCCGACGCGTCCGTGCGGGAGACCGACGCCACCCAATACGCGTCAGGGACGCCGCCGATGGGATTGCCCGCCGGAGTGCTCGACCTCGTCGCTCGTGAGCGTCGCGACATTTTGCGAGTCCGCGCGGCCGCCGGCGAGCACGCCACGACGGATCTTGACGACGATATCCTTTCCGGCCTAATCGCGCTTGCATGCTCGGCCACCGACGGCGCTGTGGGAGGTGCAAAGCCTGACGACTCGCTCGTGGACCTAGGGTTTGACTCTCTGCAGATTGTCACGCTCATTGAGGAGGCCGCCCGCGTGTACTGCCCAGGCCTCGCCGCCGAGCTGTTCGAAACGGAGCTATGCCGCTTTCTCGACAACCCGACACTGCGCGAACTGGCCTCGACGCTGCAGCGACTGGCGCAGGACCCGTACACATGACCGACTTCGGCTCAGTGACACGCTGGCAAATCTACGGACGCTGGGCTTTACTAAACCTACTGGCGTTCGGTACGCTGTATCCTCTGGTCAACTGGCTCACAAGCATGCGCGTGACCACATTCGGGCTGTACCTTGACGCGGAGAGGGCAGCCCCGTTCGTGCCGATTTGGATTTGGGCGTATCTGTCCATCAATCTGCTGTTCCTTATGCCGCCGCTGGTAATGCGCGCAGCCGATTTACCGGTATTGGGTCGCCGCATGCTGGCTGCCACCGTCGCGAGCAGCGTCATCTTCTTAGCGCTACCAGCGCACTTGGGCTTCGAACGCACCGTGCCATCGGAGGGCGTATACCGCGTGATTTTCAGTTGGCTGTTCCAGGCCGATGGCCCGCATAACCTGGTGCCCTCGCTGCACGTTGCCTACGCGTCGTTATGCATACTCAGTCTCCAAACCGCAGCGCGCCGGTGGGTGGTGCGCGCCGCGTGGGGGCTGTGGCTAGCTGCGATCATCGTGTCGACAGTATTGGTGCACCAGCATCATATAGTCGACGTGATGACGGGGCTGCTGCTGGCCGTAGCAGTCTGCCGCCTGCTCCCCGCGAGGGCTGGAGACTCGATCGCTCCAATCGTTGATGAGCACCTACGAAAGACGACGGCGGAAGCACGATAGTAGTTGATCCTTCGACTTCGAGAAGCGTTCGTTGCGTGCATATAGTGTAACCTCCGCGTCCTTTGAAACACTGCGAAAATCAGTCGTACTGAACAAATCGCCGAACTCTAACGGCCGACAAACAAAGTATTGACCCACGAGCATCGATTCTTTGGTTCTCCTCGATGTGCGATATGATAGTGACTGATTCACGCGCTGCCGCTGGTGAGCGCTGAGCGTTGTCGCGACAGGGGAACCGTTGCTTGAACCTGAAGCAACCCTGGACTCCGTTAGCCCATCGTGGCCATCGGCATAGGATTCAGCGCACTGCCGTTGTGGCCCTCACGCGGGACCGGCCGCCTCTTGTCGAGGCCCTTTTCAAGCGCTCGCCGTCGCGTGGTGGCTGATCGGCGGATTCGGCGGCCTTTCGCTCGCCAGCCGTTAGGGACGGAGCGACCATTGTGTCGCCTCACACACACCTACTGCTGTTTAATCCGCTGTGTTTGTTTCTTCCAACGATTTGATGGCAGACCGCGAACTGCTCGTGGTCTTGCCACGGTAAGTGCGGCCGCCGCACTATTTGCCCTCATCATCCTTCCGCCGCCTGGTCTGTTCCAGGACAATCTGGCCTTGCTCTCGCCCTTTCAGCACACCTTGGAATCTCGGTGTGGGCTTGGCGTTGACTGTCGATTGTGCGAGCGCCGCCCACGGCGGCGCCCACTTTACAATAAGCGATGGCAGCCGCGTGATATGGCCTCATGAGAACCAACATCGAGCACCCGTTCGCCTCGCAGCACGCGGCTGAATGTTAGCAGCTCCGCCGCGTGGTGCGAGGCATAGCGCAAGGTGTCCGCGGCAGGCCTGCCGGGCGGGCACCGCCAACGACGCGGCGATGGCGGCCTGCCGCTCAAAAAGGAGACGTCGAGGCGCAAGCCGCCAACAGACCGGCGCAGACAATTGTCCGACCGGTCTCACTTCCACCCTGATACGCCGAAAAGGCCCATGATAATCGGCGCTGTTTCCAGCCAGCGCGGAGAGCCCCACATGAAATGGTTGAAGACGAAGAACGGCAAATTGCACGCCAGCCCGATCACCCAAACACGATGCACGCGACCCCGGCGCACCAGATCGAAGATCAGCACTGGTGCCATCCACAGCAACGCATAGATATATTGGGCATCGTAGGACGCTGGATAAGTGGTCGGCAACCAGCGTACGGCTATGCGATCGACCGCAGCCATAAGTATCACCAGCGTAGCCAAGATCATCAGGCGCCGATGCGCGCCCGGATCGCTGCGCCGGACGGCAATGCCCCAGAGTGCGAACAGCGGAAATAAGACGAAAGCTGTGATCTGCTCGATGAGAATGTTCGACAGCAGCGTCTTGGTAGACGCCAGCACATCGGGTGGAATCGCGCCCGCTGGCAGGCCGGCCACCATCATCCAGATAGAGCGGGCGACAAGCACCATCATCAGCACCATCAACGGGATCCACGCGAATGCGATCATGCCCAGCCTGCGATGCAAGGCGGTGCGGCCCGTGGCAACGGAAGCGGCCTGCACTAGCAGAAGAATGATCCAGCCGCCCATCACGATGGCGTGGATATGTATAGCCAACGGGATCGGCGGCAGATGGCCAACGACAACCGCATGGACGAGGTCGACCGAATGGGGCACAAACCCAACTAGCACCGTGACGAAAATGAACAGCGTGTACGCGAAAAAAAACCGGCGATCGGCGTCCGAATTTGCAGACATTCCAATGGCTGGGGTCGTGGCGACCATCGACTCATCTCCGGCGTTATTGATTGTTGGAGGAAGACGGGAAGTATCATTGAACTACAGTAAACTTGTGCGCGAAATGCTTACCTTTGATGCAGTGACCGTCTGTAAACAGTCAATCGGAAATTCCCTAGGACGGCGCTTTGATGTGGCCGCTGGAGGGTAGCTGCTTTCGGGGGATGCCGTTACCCTGAAACGGTATGCCGACTTGAGCGGCAAGGATGCGGTCCGCAACCGGAAGGTCCGGGTCGCCGAAATGGCCAATTCCAAACGTTCTCCTCCGTTATATCAGTCAACTTGGTGAAGAACGGATCCAGAGAATACCTACTGCCATGTCGGTCGACTGGTTGAACGTAGGCCTTGAATGTGTCCAGGAGAGGAAAGTCGCCTTCAAGGCCAAGCTTGACAGCACCGATCTGTGCGATGACTGGATCCGGATCGTGGGCAGCACACCAGAATCTCCGCTGAGACCCTTCAAGGCAAAGAAACTCGCAGTCAAATACGATCGCTGTATTCATGATCAGCTTTCCCTTCTGCGCCCAATCCTCCCTCGTTGTAGCCGAGTTTGTTTACCCTCCCAAGATTTAGCTCTGGAGTTCGCAACTGGGGTCGCCTCAAGCCGTTGCGCGAACGGCGGCTCTGGAGAAGCGCTAGGAAGGTCATCAATTGGCGCACGGCTGACCTTTGTCGTGTCGATCGGAACATCGACTCTTGGCCGCGATCAGTCGATTGCCTTCAGAGACCTTCGACTACCGTCCTGGAACCCAAAGCGCCTGAGTCCGGCTGCGCCTCTTCCGGCTGAAAGACCATCATCGCATGGATCGTGGCTGCGACGTTGTCGGCCGCCGAGATCAAGACGCTGTCGAGATGATGGATGTAGCGGCTGGTAATCGAGCCGGCCGCATGCCCAAGCATCGCTGCGATGGTCGGCTCCGTGTAGCCGAGCTCAGAGGCTGCCGAGGCGAAGGAATGGCGCAGGGTGTGGGGCGTTACACCCTCGAGTTTCGCCTTCTTTGCAATCCGCTTCCAGCCTCTCGCCATTCCGCCAAACACCTGCCCGTCACGCACGGGTGCGAGCACGGTCGGGCAGTCTTCCACCGCCTCAATGGTTGTGAGATAGTCCAGGACCGTCCGCCCGATCGGCCGCAGTGACGCTCCCTCCTTGTCTTCCAGCCGCAGACAGCCACCTGCTCGATCCACCTCGGCGTGCTTGAGGTGGATGATCTCCCCCAACCGGCAGCCGGTGAGGGCAAGTAGCCAGACCGCATCGATCAACTGCGGCGTTTCTCCCTTCGCTCGTGCTTCTGCTAGCGCTTGCCCGAGCCGTCCATATTCCTCGGGCCCAAGCCGACGGCGGCGACGCGCATCCGCTGGGCGCTTCACTCCATGCACCGGATTGGTCTCGATGATGCCCTGGTCGACGGCGAAGGAGATGATGCCGCTGAGCAAACCGGTCGTGCGTGCCGCAGTGCCCGCCCCGCCCTTCACGATCGATTTGCCGCGCTTCATGGTCTTCTCGACCTTGGCGGTCTTGCCACTCGCCACATCCCTCAGGAAGCGATTGATGTCGGCCTTGCTGAGATCCACGACGCGCGTCGAGCCGAGCAGCGGAACAATGTGCCGATTGATCCGTCCCCGGTCGGTGTAGAGGGTGCTCATCTTCTTGGGGCGATTTCCCTTGCCGAGCACCAAGCCTTTCTCGGCCATGGCCAGATAGTCTTCACACAGTTCGCGGACGGTAACCGATCGACGGCGTGTTGCCCGATCGTCGGCAGGATCCCTGCCTGTCACGACACCGCCGAGTTCTGCCATGGCCAGCTTGCGCGCCTGCTCCACGGTGAGCGGTCCATGCCGCCCAATGGTCATACGTTTACGGACACCATGGACGTTGCGATAGTCGACGAAATAGGTGCGCGTCCCACTCGATTGAACGAAGACGCCGAAGCCCTTGAGCTCACTGCACCAGATGGTGAACTGCTTCTCTCGTGGGATAGCCTTATCGACGATGGTCTTGGTCAACTTCGGCACGACGCGATCCCTTGCTCACCACATACTCACCAATTCGAAGCTGGTGATAGAGCGATGTAGCGTATCGGCGGTCGGCATGAAATTCACCAAGTTATTGTTACATTGGATGTTTTCGCGCCACGTCGCGTTTTCGGCGGCTCGCTTCGGCGGAAGGAATTGGCACTCCGAAGGCAGAGGTCACAGGTTCGAATCCTGTCGGGTGCGCCAATCATTTCAATAAGTTAGCCTCAGACACACCAGCGATTGTGCGAAGGCTGCTCACCAATTGCTCGCAAGCTCTGGCGTAGTTTGGCGAACATGGAGCTTTTGATTTTGGTGAAGGATCGCCAGCAGGAGACCAGCTCTAGGCCGCAGTTGATGCAATCTGATTGTCTATGGCAGCCCTGCACCCAGTCAGCCACCCTGCCGACGATGAGAGTACGCACTCGGAAGGTGAGAGTTTTACCCTTTCGAGAGCGCCGGAGTCGAATTCTCTTCTTGGAAGTCGACATTGGCCGGAACCAGCATTCGTGACCCGAAGCCATCCTACGTTGGGTACGATGTCAACGGCAGCTTTGCGCCCAATCAGCTTTGCCGTTTCCCGAAAGCAGACATCTCAGGCGACCGCGCTGGAGGTCGTTGTGGGGTACGCATGAGCCAAGCTTGCATCAAATCGACACAAACTACGCTGTCGGAATCGCCGCAGATTGTGCGACCTCAACGGCTCAGGGCGTCCAGCGCCCTTTGTGCCGCGATCAGGTCGACGATTGGATACCTAGTGTTAAATGTGTGGACCACCGCTTGCAGACCAGTCGCCGCCTCATGGACACGACCTTGCCGTGCCAGAACTGGTGCTAGTTGCGTTGCGGCGCGAAGCTCGAAGAGTGTCGCTTGCTGCCGACGGGCAGTAGCAATTGCTGTTTCGAATAGGTGCGCGGCGCCCGTCAGGTCACCTCTGCCTGCGGCGATCTGGCCACGAAGGCGAATGCATTCTGCTAGGTAGCTCGCCTCGTCCGTATCGAAAACGAGGGTATCGACATCATCAAGCATTTGCGATGCATTTTCGATGCGACCGGCCCGCAGGAGAAGATCACAAAGTTCGCATGTTTTCTCAGGGGTATGAAATACGACGCCCCGCCCACGCCAAAGAACCACACTCTCCCGGACGTCATCGATGCCGGCATCCAGTTCACCTAAATGCGAGCGGGCATGGCCACGCCACCTGATGCCGCTGCTTCGACGCGCCGTGTAGCCATGCCGTTCGCAAATCTCGACCATCTTCGTAGCGTTATCGAGTAATTCCTTGTATTGGCCGAGTAGCGCGCACAATTGGCACTGCACGAGAAGATGCCACGCGAGATCGAAGGGCTTATCGAGCTGGTCAAAATTTCGCATCAGGCGCTCTTTCTCTTCGACTGCAGCATCAAAGAAACCCAATATGATCAGCGATTCGCTAAAATATGCCTGGGCAGACACACGTTGATCTGCACCGGCGAACGAAATGCGACGACTTGGGTCAACCCGATCAATCAGATCTAAGGCCTTGCGCAAAGCCTCCGCTGCCATTGGTTGTTCTCCCCGGTTGGAATGAGCAATTCCCTTCGTTGCCCAAAGACCACTCAGATAGGCCGTTGGAAGGAGATCGGCACAGTTTACGAGCTGCTCTTCGGCCAGGGTCAGGTAATCGTGATTGCGCCCGGTGGCATAAAAAAATGGAGCGAGCGAAAGCGCAACGTCACATTGCAATTCGACCGATGCAGTGTTCGCGGCTGCAAGCCGTGCATCTTCAAGCGTCTTCCCAAGGCGCTCGGAACGATACCCTTCAGCCTGCATCAAGGCATTGGCCATCTCAAGGTGGAGACGTGTCATCCCTTCGGCGCCGCCGGAGACGTCGCCAAGTCGCCTGCTGCAGTCAATAGCGCTGGAAAAGTGCGACACGGCTTCCCGGGTGGCAGCTCTGGCCACGGCGGCCCTTCCCGCCTTTTGCCAGTGATCGAGCGCGCCCGCCCAATCCCCAGCTTGCTGTAGGTGGTGCGCGAGGAGCTCGGGTTGCGGTTCAGTGATTCCGGTCCACTTTTCCTCCAACACATCTGCGACACGCTTATGTATCTCCTGGCGCTTGCCGCGCAGCAGCGTGCCATACGCTGCGTCCTGAACGAGCGCATGCTTGAAGAGGTAAGTGGCCAGTGGCCGCGTCCCGCGGCAGAACACCAGACCGGCGCCGACGAGTTGATCAAGCGCGCCATTTAGATCAGCGGCATTTCGCTGTGCGACCGCTGCCAGCAATTCGTAAGAGAACTCCCGACCGAGAACCGCGCCGACCTGGGCGACCTCCTTAACGGTTGAGCCGAGGCGATCGAGCCGTGCCATCAACGAGGCATGCAGCGTGGCGGGGACATTGAACGCCGTTGCATCAGCACTTGAGAGCACTGTCCTGGCGTTGCCGCCCTCCAACACCGCCTTGGTCAGCTCCTCGACGAACAGTGGCACCCCATCCGTGCGCTCGATGATCTCCGCGACAACGTCGCTCGGCAGCTCCCCGGTGCCGACGACCCGCTGGACCAGCGCGGCGCCGTCACGACGGTCGAGCCGGTTGAGGACAAGAACAGTGACGTGGGCCTGCCCGGTCCACGGCGGTTGAAACTCGGGGCGAAACGTGAGGAGAAGCAGCACTGGCAGGCGCAGCACCCGCTCGACTACAACGTCGAGCAGCTCGCGCGAGCTGGGGTCGATCCAGTGCACATCCTCGAAGAGCATCAGCACCGGACTTTGTCGCGCCAGGTCTTCGAGCTGCCTGAGCAACGCATCGAAGGTCTTCTCTTTCTTACGCTGAGGCGTCAGTTGGAGAGGCGGGAAGCGACCTTCGGTCGGCAACGACAGCAGCTCGGCCAGCAGCGCCACGTCCTCCGGCGAGGTCGGGGCAAGCAGGGCCGCAAGCTTATCCAGTTTCCTCTCGGGTGGGTCGTCGCGCCTCAACCCGGCGGCACGTTCTAGCTGCGCAATGGTAGGGTGGAGCCCGCTGTCTTGATGGTGCGGCGAACAGAAATAGCGCAAGCGCGTGTGTGGCTCATTCTGGATCCGCTCCTGCAAGGTGACGGTCAGGCGCGACTTTCCGATGCCGGGCTCGCCTGAGAGCAGCACCACACGACCTTCACCACTTTTCGCACGATGCCAGTGGCGCTGCAGCAGGTCGACCTCCTCCTCACGCCCAACCAGCGGCGTGGGCGTCGTCCCATGCATCGCCTCGAAGCGGCTTTCGACAGCGCTCTCACGAAAAACTTGATAGGGATGGATCGGCTCCGGAAAGCCTTTCACCTCGACCGCGCCAAGATCGCGATATTCGAAAAGATCGCCGACCAGCTGCCGCGTTTGCGGCCCGATCACGACCGCGTCGGGTTCGGCAAGAGCTTGCAAGCGGGCGGCCAGGTTCGGCGTCTCGCCCACAACGCCGCGCTCTTGCCCTTCGCCGGCAGTGATCAGATCGCCAACGACGACCTGTCCGGTGCCGATGCCGATACGAACCCGCAATGGCTCGGGCTCTGGGAGTCGCCTAACGGCATTGACGAGAGCAAGGCCAGAGCGCACCGCCTGCTCAGCAGCATCCTCGTGCGCCTGCGGGTAGCCGAAATACACCAAGACTCCGTCGCCCATATACTTGGCGACAAAGCCGCCGAAGCGGGTGACCGTATCGGCGACACAGCGGTGATATGCTCCGATGGTCTCACGCAGGTCCTCGGGATCCAGACGCGTCGCCAGCGCCGTCGAGCCGACGAGATCCACGAACATGACGGTCAGCTGTCGACGCTCCGCGTTTAGGGCCCGTGTGCGGCTCTGAGCCGCGATGTCATCGGTGCTCGCGTCGGGATGGCTTGACGACGGCTCCAGCCCCACTACCGCCTTGCGGAATCGCTTGCGATGACCGAGGAGCATACCGAGCTTCTCGAGGTCGGCATCAGTCAGCTCCGGCAGGACTTCCGCGTCGATCGCGTTGTCGCGAAATGCCTGCTCGTATTGCTGGAGACCGAGGCCTCGCAACCAAGTGGCAACGTCCACACAGCTCTCCCAAGGCTGAAGTTTGGGTCCCTCAGCCGCAACATTAACTCAGATGCCAGGGAAATGCTGTAGGCTCGGCGACGGTGACAGCAAAAGGACGATACGCTCCTAGTGATCAAGCCTCCGCACCGGTGAAGGTTTTCCGATGCGGGGCTCGGCGCGAGGGTGCGTTCGGGGCCGGCCTTGGCCCGCGTTGGAAAACCTTCACCGATGCTGCCGGACCGCAATGCGCCTCATGTCGGCCGTTAAAGTTAGATGTGCCACCGCCTTACAGCGGGGACATTACCGGCGACCGCGCCTGAGGGCGTAGTTGCGCCAATTGCCGACCTCCCTGACCCTTCTCCATAGCGGCCGTTCGCTGGACGGCTGGAGGCGACCCTAAGCGGAAGCTCGTTCGGCCTCGGCCGAATTCACACCTATTCACCAACGCGGAACTCCCCATTTTCGTAAGGAAGTGGCCGAACTCGATTGACCAGCAGACCTTCTTCCTCTCTCTCTGCTCAGCGGAGCGGACGCAGCTTTAGGCGGAGGACGGTGTCGCGCAGGCGGAGGCGGGTGTGTTTACGAGCATGATCGCGGCCTACAAGTCGCTCGGCGGCGTGCCGGCGCAGGACCGGCGGCGCCGAACGGCCGGAACCTTAGCAGCAGTTATTTTGCCGGCAACCACTGGGCGGCGCTGACGGCGATAGGCCAGAGAAAGCGCGCCAGTGCCGACGCTTCGGCCATTGCCGTAATGAACACTTGCGGCGTGGCCGCGAGCGCCAACAGTCCTTCTTCTGCGAGCATTACCGCGCCCGCGACCAGCCCGAGCTCCCACGCGAGCGCGACGCCCATCACCACGAGCGCGCCGAGACCGAGATAGCCGAACAGCATCTTCGCTTCCGGCGACCAGTCGCTCTTGCTCTGCTGAAACGTGAACGCGTAGGCCGGGTTCAGTTCGAGCACGAGCCCATGGCCTTGACGCCAGCGCCGCAGCTCCTGCTCAAGGTTCTGCCGCACCTTCTCCGGCAGGTTCGGCAGCGTCGCGCGATGGATGTGGTAGAGAAACAGTCCATCGGACCCCTGGGGCTCTCCGCCGCCCCCGGCCGGTGGTGCGCCGGCCGGCTGCCACGTCATCGACGGGTGAAAGCAGATCCAGTCGGCGCTTCGCGCGTTGCCCTTGCCGCTGATCCGCACCGGCAGCGGCAGCACGCGCTGCCATCGCGTCATTCGAAACGCGCTGCCTTTGACTGTGTAGTCGAGCGGCACGCTGAATGACTGGAAACCCTTACTCATTCGGATCGCCAGTTGCGGCATCTCGATCTTGAGCTGCGGAACGATCACGTCCTTGATGATAGTGAGCTTTTCGTTCAACTCGTCCCACGTGGACTGCGCCGTTTTGACCGTGCCGACCTCGACGCCGTCGAACACCAGATTGCGGCTGGCGCTGATCCCGAGCATGTCGGGCTTCCGCGCGCCGCCCGGCGTGATCTCTTTGAGCAGCGCCAGCAGCTCTGTGTGTGGCGCCTGCGCCTTCACTAGCCGCATGAACTGCTTCACCAGACGTGGGTTGAGCACGTTGCGGAAGTCCCGTTCGAGCACGGTCATCACCAGCTCGAGTACCGGATCAAGCGGGTCGTAATTGAAGAAAAAGCGCTGCAACTGCCACGTGATCAGCTGCGGCACCGGCAGCGTGCCGCGGAAGTAACTCGCGTAGCACTCGCGGACCCACCATTCGGCCGCCGTATACTCGAGCACGTTCGGCGGATCGTTGCGGACCGGAAAGCTGGCGCACTCCGGAAGACCGAGAAAGCTCATGGCGCCGGACCCGTCATGGTTCGAACACCGGCAGCTCGGGACCGTCCTGCAGCCAGACTAGCGTCGTCGGCACCGTGAACTCCCACGGCTCGCCTTCGGGGACGGCACCGGCCAGGTCGTCGGTCTGCGCTTTGATCTCTTCCGCGATCGACGTGAACAGTGGATCGTCCAGCTTCGGCGGCTCGCCGCCTTGCCAGATCTTTTTGAAGACGTCGGGGTCCTTCGATTCGAGGAAGTAGAGCACTGCCTCGTTGTACGCGGGGGACACGGGGAGCAGGACCCGGGCCGCGCCCGCCTGGAGAAATTGCGCGAACAGCGGATCGGGATCGTCCATGTTGCTGACCTTGATCCAGTTGCGCTTGCGGCCCCAGAAGTACGGGAAGAAGAGATAGGTGATCTGATCCCAGTCGAAGGCCTGCTCGAAAAACTGGATATAGCGGCCCTCGCTTAGCGCTTCGATCGGTTTGACCTCAGGGATCTGAGCCGGCTGCCCGGGCGGATCCGTCATCGCGTCGAAGTAGGCAAAATGCTGTCCGGTCAGCATCGTGATCGAGAGCTTCTTGAGCTCGGCCTTCTCGATCGTGCGGTTGGTCTGTGGGTTGCGCCCTCTGATCACGACCGCGCCGATCTGCGCCTGCGCCTGTGCCACCTTCTGGTCGTACTCGCTTTTGAGCGCCTTGTAGGCGGTGTAGATTTTGTCGAAGGTGGAGAGCTGCCACTTCTCGTAGTGTGCCGTGGTCCGCTCGCAGTTCGCGGCGACGTTGACCGCATACGCGTTGATGTCGTAGCCGATGATACTCACCGGCACCGGGCCTATCGGGTCATCCCAGGGATCCGGAGATGC
Organism: Mesorhizobium sp. M0954; assembly: GCF_040319155.1. Lineage (NCBI taxonomy): Bacteria > Pseudomonadati > Pseudomonadota > Alphaproteobacteria > Hyphomicrobiales > Phyllobacteriaceae > Mesorhizobium > Mesorhizobium sp. M0954. The sequence continues at coordinate 241,877 of NZ_JAMYNR010000006.1, forward strand.
GGACGGCCCGACCAGTTGATTCGAGCCGTGCTTGACCGCGGTGCTGGCCAGCAGGTGAAAGCCCCACTCGCCGATCTGCAGCATGAACTGCGGCCCGCCTTGCACCCAGATGATCGAGACCTCGGCGTTGAAGAAGCGGAGGATGTAGCCCTCCGGAACGATCAGGTCCTTGACGGACTTCGAGACGGTCAGGCCGTTATCGATTGCCCCCTGATCGAAAACGGTCGTGATGTAGACCCACTCCGCCGGCGGCGGCGTCACGCCCGCGGCGTTGTAGCGGCTCGTGAACAGCTGGTAATTGCTCGGCGTGATGTCGCTCGACGTGAGGGGTTGACCCTTGGCGTTGACCAAAGGCTGTGGCGGCGTCACACCGGCGAGTTCGAGCGCCGATCGCATCTGCGAGGTGCGGAAGAACGCGGCCGGCTCGGGGACGATCAGCTCCAGCATCAGCCGCCGTCCATAGTTATAGACCTGCGCGCGATAGCGCTTGTCGACCCAGCGGTAGACGCCCGTGATGTGGCCTGTGCCGTGCTTGTTGTCGAGGCCATGGCTGTTCGTTTCCTCGACTTCGTGCAGCGTCTTGGTGGTGCGTTCGACCTTGGTCTTCTTCTGGACGCGCGATACCGAGCGATCGACTACGTCCTTCGCGAAGTTGGAACTGTTTTTCGCGGACTCCTGCTTCGACGTCGAATACGCGAAGTCACCGTGCGCCGTCACCGTGACCGGACCGAAGCCGCCCGTCACCGTGACGCCGGCCTGCACGCTCATGTCTTCCTTGATCACCTGCTCGGCTTCCTTCTTCAGCTCGAACCGCTCGGTTGACTGGGTGTCGCGTTCGGTCTCCTGCGCCTCCTCTTCCGACGTGAACACCATCGTCTCGGCGCGATCGAGCACGCGATGCTTGCGGTCCTTGAACTCGCCCTTGAGGACGTTCTCGATGTGCGCGACTTCTCCTGGCACGTAGGCGAGCAGCTTTTGCTTGACGACTTTCAGATCGCCGATCCCGAGAGGCCGGATCTGGCCGCTCATGTTCACGTCGGGAGTCGAGCTCGGGTCGCCGGTCAGGTCTGGCTGCGGGAGAAAGATCTTGTCGAGGCCCACAATGTCCTTCGCCTTGGCCATGCCGATGAATTCCGCGTCGCCCGAAAACGTCTGGACCTTCGCCGACAGCGTCGTCAGGTGTCGTTCCAGTGCGAGGCTGGCCGAGGGAAGGCTGGTCGTGTCCTTGATCGAGAGCGTGCCCAGCAGCCGCTGCGCGGGCGCGGCGACATTGGCCGCGACGGCATCGCGAAATCTCGGCGCCGATGTGATCGAGACCCGGGCGCCGCTCCCCCCTGGGTCGTCCCTGCTCGTCATCCGCGACTGTGCCTTGAGTAACGGTGAGGCCGACCGCAGCGTTTCGAGCAGCGTCTGCGTGGCTTCGAACTCCTGAAGGAGCTCGCGCTTCTTCGCCGTATCGGGGCTCCCCTGAGGCGGTGCCGGTCGGGACGGCGGTGGGGTGGGCGCGGCGGGCTGATTGAAGTGCCGGTGCAGCGCACCTGGCACGAGCGGCGTGGCGCTCAAGGTGCGCTTGGCCTCGTTCGCATCGGTGATGCTGCCGTTCGCGATCCCGCGAGCGAAGTGCAGCGCCCGTAACGCCGACGTCGCAAGCTCCAGTCGGGAGCCTGCATCAGGACCGGTGCGAGAGCCGATGTAGTAGGCATCGAAGGCCTGCTCGAGGAGCGTGTTGATCTTTGCCTCGCTCAGGTTGGCGATACCGGCGTCTCGTGCCGCGTCAGCGGCGACGGGTGGCTCCGGCGCGTCCGCCGGATCGTCGGCCAATCCCCGCGGAGGCCCCTGTTCGTACCTGTGGACCAGCGTGCGATACGCCGCGACGAGCGGCTTGAGCCCGCTGAAATCGGCCTGGCTCCATTTCTGAAGCGCTCCTTCGGTCGTCGCGAGCGGACGGGCGATCTGCTCGAGTTGGCGTTGGCCGTCTGCGCCTTCAGCCCGCGCATCGCGAATCGTGGTCGCTGCGCTGTCTTCCTCGTTGGCCATCTGCGTCGGTCTGATTGCGACGAACTTAAAAATATCGGTGAGGAGTTTTTCCGTCATGAAATATCCCGCAAGCACAAGTGGGCGGATGGTCCGCCGTTGAGCGCACTACGTCAAGGAGCAACTGCTCGGGAGAGAACCTTGGTTAATACTACGTCAAGGAGCAACTGCTCGGGAGAGAACCTTGGTTAATGTTGACGAGGTTGCTGACCTCGAGAAGAATGCCGAAAGAACCTTCCTGCGCGAGGACCTGCACCGCCGGCGCATCGTCACACTCCGCGAAGGCCATGGAGGCGCGCGACGGAGGCTGGCTGGAAGCCGCCGGCATCGTCCTCGCGCGCCAGCGTCCCGGCAGCGCCAGGGGCGTGATGTCCATCACGCTAGAAGACGAAACCGGTATCGCCAATCTGTTGGTCTGGGTGAAGGTGTTCGAGAGGTATGATCGCTGCCCCCTTTGCTCGCAGTCAAGCACGCTGGAGCCGCCGATCGTTGATCTGCAAATCGCCAGGCTCCTGGAGCGCGACGAGACCTGGTACTAGCAGCGCCTGCCTATCGTCGAGGATCGCATCCGTGACCGGCTGGGCGAACTTTCCGGTCGCCTAGGCGATGCCGACTGGCTCGATGGTGCGTTCAGCGCCGGTGACCTTCTGATGGTGGCGGTGCTGCGCAGGTTGAACGGATCGGGTATACTGGACGAATATCCGAACCTCTCCGCCTATGTAGCCCGCGGCGAAGCGCGGCCGGCCTTCAAGCGTGCTTTCGATGCTCAATTGGCGGTTTTCACCGCCGCATCGACCGGCTGATAAGCGCCGCCCTGGGTCACTTGACCCCATCGGAGCGAATGCCCGGTTTTAGGCGGTAAAACGTTCGCTGAGAATGTCCGCAACGGGTCAGATCGCGTCGATGCATGGGGGCGCGTGAACGTCCGCTTCTCACATTCCAAGCCGCAAGTCCGCTTCCGGCCCCAAATTGCGGCCGCTCGTGATGATTCCGCCGTTGCACAAAACCTGACGTTGGTTCAGTTGCGGCATACCGCGGAGCCAGAGCCAAAACTGTGCTACCTCATCTCGAGCCTGCGGATGCCGTGAGCGCTAGCTTGAGAAGGCCCAAGCAGCGGATGGCGCCAAACTGAATATTCGTGATTGAGGAGTCATCCCCCCTGTTTGGCCATAAGCTCAAGGGAAAGGAAGTCGACTATTTCCCGAGAAAGATGAAGGTGGAAGTTTCAATGAGGGCAATTTCCGTTTCGATGGCTTTACTTTGGCAGACAAAGCTCGCGACGATGCTATGCGCATGCCGAGTAATAAAGGGCCTAAGTCACTTCACCGGGTTGTCGAAGCCGTCGCTGTATCGAGGAAATGGGTGGGAGGGCTTATATGCCAAAGGACACTAGGCCTGTCGAAGTCACGCCTGCGAGCCTCCGGGAGCGAGGTGCGATTGAGAATCTATTCCAGCTCTATACCCATGACTTCTCGGAAAATTGGGCAGGGACGGATCTGGGCGACGTGGATGTCGAGGGACGGTTCGCCCCATATCCTCTGGACCGTTATTGGACCGACTCTTCACACACTCCGCTGTTGCTCCGCATCGGCTCACAAATCGTAGGCTTTGCGCTCCTGAACAACGAGAGCCATGTTCTAGCCCCGGTGGACATGAACATTGCCGAGTTTTTCGTGCTGCGAAAGTATCGTCGCAACGGTGTCGGAACCGCTGCCGCTCACGCGGTTTTTGCGCGTTACTCTGGAATTTGGGAGGCCGCGGTCGCCCGGAAGAACGTGTTCGCGCTGGCGTTCTGGCGACGGACCATCGGCGGTTTCCCCAATGTGATGGATTTGACTGAAGACGATGTTCAAACGGATCACTGGGACGGCCCGGTGCTTCGCTTTCGCGTGCCGAATTAGAGCTTCGATAGGTCAGCTAAGGGGTCAACTGACGCAATCTCAGGCAGTCCGAACATTCAGTACGACTCGGTCCGCGCCGATCCGAATATTGTCGTTGTCAGCAATGGGTCGATCGCCCTGCCAATCTTCAGAAGGCTGTAGGAAGGGCAGCCTATTCGAGACGTACTGGCTACCGCGCTCCTCGATATGGTTCGGGGGAGTCGCCTGCCTCTCCGGGCGAACGTTCAGACAATTGAGGGCATTCACTCGGCAGAAATGGATTTCCAACGTAGCCATCGCGGTGCTCAACCGGGCTGGATAGACTGGCAACCTACCGGTCTGCTCCGGGCCCCCAACATCGGTCATTCGACCGTCGTTCCACAAATACAAAAGCCGTCGTTTGCTGCAGCAACCAACCGCCAAAAAAGATTTGGAACAGAGGGCCTACGATCAGCGCCGAGATCTCACTTATCTAAAACGTGCTCTGCTTGCTCAAAGCTTTCCTGACTACCAGCGTCGGAAGGGCAAGGCCAGTACTGACGGAATCTGCTGATAGTGGGGAAGGTTTGCGTCCGGAGAGACGCCCAGGTCCTGTGGTGCAAGGCCCGGATGGAAAACGAAGGTGCCAAAGATCTGGTCCCAAAGTGTCAGGGTTGCGCCGTAATTCTTGGCCTCATTCACGTCCGCAGAATGGTGGTAACGATGCACTTCCGGACCAACGAAGATGTAATTGGCCCATCCCAGGCGCAGATCAACGTTGAAATGGCTGATGATGCCATGAAAGGCATTGATAACGAGAAAGATCAGAACCGCGTCGGTTGAGTATCCCATGAGCCAGATTGGCAGAATGATCGCAGACGCCTGAACGAGCACTGCGTTGAACGGATGCGAAACAGCGTGCATCAGCAGATAAAGCCGTTCCGGCAAGTGATGCGCAGCGTGGATACGCCAGAGCAACCCGCCCAGTGGCCCCCGCAGTTCATGCATGCCTCGGTGGATGTGATAATTCATGAACTCGAAGACGACGAACAGGACTGGCAATTGAATCCAGATCGGCCAATCACGTGCTGGGCCACCGGTTTTGCTGGAAATGGTGATCGTCAGCATCGCAAGTACCGCGGAGACCAATGCCACGGTCGCCCCGGACGATACGATATAGGCAAGGTCCGGCAACAGTGTTCGCCAGGTCATCGACCAGCGTTTCTGCATCGGCAACGTCAACTCGATAACCAGATAGGTCAGCAAGAGTGGCAGGGTGATCAATATCCAGGCGGGGCGCTCGTCCACGCCCATCGCCAGGAACCGGTTCAACGCGTAGATGACCCAGATCCACGAAACCGGGTACAATCCCCAGCGGATGAGCCGCCGAGTTATATTCTCGATACCCATGTTCGGTCCTCCTTGAGTTTTCAGACAGGTGTCTGATAAGTTCGAGAGAGGTAACGGATTTGTGCAGAAGAACCAGATGGGCGGTCATCTTTCCGGACAGGTGCAGACCAATGTGTCCGATGATCCGCGCGCCGTGCGCACGCGCGCCACATTGAAGGAGGCCCTGATGCACTTGTTACAGCAGGGTGATTGGTCCGAAATCACCGCAAGTGCCATCTGCCGTCGAGCGGGCGTTGCGCGCTCCTCCTTTTACGAGCATTTCGACACCAAAGCTGACCTGCTGGACGAAATCTTTTCCGATATATTGGGTGACATAAAGCCTTCAACGCGGCCAAGCGAACCGTTGGCGACGCTGAACTGGCTGGTTTCGCACGTGGGCGCAGCACCGGACTTTTTTGCCGACGCAATGGCGGGCAAGCGTGGGGATGCTTTACTGCCCCGGTTTCGGGCGGCGCTTAAAGTGCGGCTCGAACTGGAGCTGTCTCTCCGCGGAGTGCAGGATGCCTCGGCAAAAGCTGCCTATATCATCGGCGGATCGATGTCCTGCCTGGCGGAAGCAAAGGGCTGCAACGTGCGCGAGGCGGTCCAAAAGATGGCAATGCGCTTGCTCGTATGACTGGATTGGAGTGTGATGCGGTGACTATTGCAACAGTGTTGTGCAAGCATGCGGCGCGATGGTCTTAACCTGGCTCATCTCATTGTCGTGGGAAAAGAGCGATCCGGGTGATATGCTCAGGTGCCGCGAGACAATCGTTCCGCGCCGTCCAGATTATGCTGGGCCACACCAAAATCGAGAACACAGTGAGGTATCTCGGCGTCGACGTAGAAGATGCCCTCGAACTCGCCGAGGCCACGGAAGTCTAACCAAGATGCGGCTCCATTTCCGAGTGGAGCCGTGGATGCAACGCGCCCCAATATAGCCGTTGAGGTCCGTTTGTGCGTCACCTGAAAGCGGACATCCTTATCGGGTCGCAGGACGCCCGCGCCAGTAGCTGACATCTGCGTCAGATATTCTCCGGCGTGACGATTTCAAAAGGTATGGATCGCTGAAGGGTGGCAAATGGTGCTTGCGGTCCAATGACATCGACCATCGTTTGGACAAGAAGGGCCGAGGTCGATTCGAGCGGGTGGCAAAGAGCTGCAGTGATCAGGCCCTCAGACAGTCCCTTTCGAGTTTCGGGTCCAATGTCACGGCATACTACTTTGATACCCGACCGCCGCTCAGGAGACACCTCCCTCAAGGCACGAAGTACACCAGTTATTCCGCCGCCGACGATCAGAATTCCGACAAGATCGTCAGTCGATTTCAGAAGCTCAGTCACCATTCGATAGGCCTCACTGGCTTCCTCGTGGGTCGGACGGCTTTCCTCTACCGCTAGCCGTGGAGCGTGCTCGCGCAAATAGGAACGGAAACTGGCGTCTGACACATCCTGGCATTGATACCGGTGGTTGCCTATGAAAACCGCTATACGACCCGGTCCGTGAGTGGTTTGGGTAATCAGGAAGGCTGCAGTGCGCCCCAGCTTCCAGTTGTCGGTGCCTACATATGCGGCCCTTTCCGGCGCGGACTGATCCGTGATGTAGGAGACAACCGGTTTGCCCATCTCCTTCAGCGAACGGATGGCCTGGCCAATGATGGGGTGATCTGCCGCGACCACCGCAACGGCGTCGCATGAATCGCCCAGCGCAATCAGACGGCTCGCGATTGTCTCCGGCGTCAGCAGATCCACGAAGTCGACTATTGGATCGATGACCTCGTCGCGACGCTCGCGACAGGCGGCAATAATCTTCTTCCCGAACAATTGGTAGAGATCACGGGTCGACTGCTGAAGCAGGAAGCCCAATCGGTAGTGTGGAGATATTTTACGAGCCCGATCATCAATGGCTCCGATTCCGTAAAACCCAATTTCCTCCGCTGCGCTTTGTACTCGTTGGACGGTCTTCGGGCGTACTGAAACGGTGCCACTCAGAATTCGGTTCACGGTCGCCACCGAAACGCCTGCCGCAGTAGCGAGATCGTGGATTGTCGGCCGCCTCATGAGCTCCATCCCAGCTATATCATCATGACTGATATTAAATGATACAAATGTCGCTTTGATACTATTTTCGCCTTCTAGAAATATCAAGCCTCCGATATGAATCCCGCCCAATTGAGGGCCGATGTTTTGACGAGCCCAGTTGGGAATAGCTCCGCAGGGAGGCGCTGTTACGATGGATGACCTTCAGTATGGAACGCGCGATAAACGCGGTAACTGGGCTCCGCATCGCCGGGCCGAGCCGGCGCCAATCTGGCATCGTCCGTTCAATGCAAAGAAGGTGGTGGCGTGGATTCCTGAATTTCTTTGGCCGTGGAACGCCTTTCATATTTCCACGTCGATTATTTGGGTGAACTTCCTTATCCCAAGCTGGCAGAGCCTCGCGACCTTGTCAGTTCTCAACTACTTCTGGCTATACGGCCTAAACGCCGCCGGCATATTCCTCTTCTACGGCTTCTTCGAGCTGCGCTATTACTTCCAGCGCAAGCAACAGAACCGCTTCAAATATAATCCAAAATTCCCTTCGGACGCGCCGTCTGACGTGTTTTGGTTTCAAAGCCAGAACATCGACAATTTCACCCGCTCGTTTTTCGTCACGATACCACTATGGACAGTGGTCGAGATCGTGATGCTGTGGGTCTATGCAAACAGCTGGGCGGTCTGGCTGCCATGGACGACGAATTGGCTTTACCTCTCGTTCCTGGTGCTTATCGCGCCGGCCGTGCATGAGGTCTATTTCTTCTTCCTTCACCGGGCGATCCATTGGCCGCCGCTCTACAAATGGGTGCATTCGGTCCATCATAACTCGATCAATCCAAGTCCCTGGTCGTCGCTGTCGATGCACCCGGTCGAAGGCTTCCTCTATCATGCTGAAGCCTGGCTGCACCTGTTGATCCCTTCTAATCCGGTCTGCGCCTACTTCACGCTGCACGGAGCGGGATTTGGAGCGGTGAACGGCCACCTCGGCTTCGAGACATTCGAAATCACCGACAAGGTTAAACTCGATAGCCATTCGTACGTGCACTACCTGCACCACAAGTATTTCGAGGTGAACTACGGCGGTGATGGGCTGGTACCCCTCGATAAGCTGTTCGGCACTTGGCACGATGGCAGCAAAGAAGCCGATGAGGTCATGAAGGCCCGCTTCCGCAAGAAGAAGGAAAAAATGCGTGGCCAGCAGGAAGGCCGCAGCGATCCCACGTCTGGAATGCCGGCGGAATAACGATCCAAACGCTGTTTCGACTGCGCCTGAGAGGAGTGGGCCCGGGACAGCAAGACTTTTTTGTTGAGACCCCACGGGGTAAATTGGGAGGAAGACTATGAAGCTTTTCAAGACACTCGTGTCGACAGCGGTGCTGATTGGATTCAGCGCCGGCGCGACGCTCGCTGCCAATATCTTCGTGGTTGGCGGCAAGCCGGACGATCCGTTTTGGTCGATCGTAAAGCGCGGTGCTGAAGACGCTGGCAAGGTCGTCGAGGCCCAAGGTGGCAAGGTCACCTGGCTCGGGCCGCAGAACTATGACAATCTGGGCGTGGACGCCGCCGAATTGATCCGTCAGGCCATCGATCAGAAGGCCGACGCCATCGTCGGCCCGGACTGGGTGCCGGAAGCGATGGACCCGGCGTTCAAGGCAGTGAGGGATGCTGGCATTCCCCTGATCATCTACAACGCCGGCGGCCTGAAAGCGGCCGATCGTCTTGGCGCCATGAACTATGTCGGCTCAGACGACTACAAAGGCGGTGTCGCGGCTGGCGAGTACCTCACCAAGGCCGGCAACTAGAAGGGCGTCTGTATCAACACGCTGCCCGGCGCCGCCAATATTGAGGCCTTCTGCGGCGGCTTCAAGGAGGGGATGAAGAACGGCGGTGGCGAAGCCGACGTCCTGCCATTGCCCGCTACATCCTTCGGCTCGGCAACGGCCGTCGCCCAGGCGGTCAAAGCCTATCTGCTGCAGCACCAGGACGTGAATGCCGTCTTTACCATCGGCAACGTTGACGCCAACTCGGCCATGAACGGCCTTACCCAGGCCGGCAAGGTTGGGAAAGTGCAACTCTGCGGCATGAACTTTGACGAAACCATCCTGAACAACATCAAGGATGGCAAGCAAGCCTGCGCGATCGACCAGCAAGGCTACCTGCAGGGATACCTGGCTGTAGCGATCCTGAACGGCCACGTCAATTACGGCTTGGCGGTGCCCACCCGCGAGATCCTTACGGGACCAGGCATCATCGACAAGACAAACGTCGATGCCACCATCGCCGGTGTGAAAGCAGGGACGCGATAATCCTCCCGCCTGGGCCGCCCTCGCTTTACAGCGGGCGGCCCTTTTTCCCTCTCTCTGCGGCGGCCACATTGCGGCCGGCCGCGTGATCGCGGATTACCCTAATGGCACATCCCGTGACATCCACTTCAACTCCGGCGGCGGACCGCGCGTGGTCCGGACTGGCCTTCGGCCGGCTGGCGCGTCGACCAGAGGCAGGCTCGTTCCTCGGCATGGTCGCAGTTCTTCTCTTCTTTGGCCTGTTCGGCGGAAGTGGTTTCATGTCGGCAGCGGGCACGGCCAGCTGGTTGAACATCGCGTCTGAGATCGGGATCATCGCGCTGCCGGTCGGGTTGCTTATGATCGCCGGGGAACTGGACATCTCGGTCGGTGCCGTGATCCCCGCAGCGTCTCTCACCGCTGCTATCGTGTCGGGTCATTATGGGCTGCCCGACTGGCTAGGCATAACGGCCGCGCTTGGCCTCGGCCTCGCTGTCGGCCTCCTCAACGGGCTCTTCGTGACGAGAACGACCATCCCGTCGCTCATAATCACTATTGGCACCATGTTCCTCACGATGGGCCTGACGCTAGGTCTCACCGTCATGATCGCCGGCAGCACCGGCGTCTCGCTTGTGCCGAACCCGCTCACCAAGGCAATCTTCGGCGACTATCTCGGCGGCATGTTCCAGGTCACGATCCTGTGGTGGGTGGTGTTCGTGATTGGCCTGTTCTGGCTGTTGCACATCTCCCCGAAGGGCAACTGGATCTATGCACTCGGCGGCGACAAGGAAAGCGCGCGCAACGTTGGCATCCCGACCAAGCGGCTGACCATCGGCCTGTTCATGCTGTCCGGCTTCAGCGCCGCCTTCGTCGGGGTCAGCGAGGTGATGGTCTACCAGAGTGCGCAGGTTCTGGCCGGTCAGTCCTTCATCTTCAATTCCATCATGTGTGTGGTCATCGGGGGCGTTCTGCTTACGGGCGGGTTCGGCTCGATCGTTGGCATCGTGTTTGGCACGATTACCTTCTCGATCGTGAACCAGGGCATCTACTTCACGAGCATGGATCCCAACATCGGAAGCGTCATAATCGGCGCGCTTCTTTTGATCGCGGTGCTGACAAACGACACCTTCCGGCAACTGGCACTCAGCTATTCGTCGAAGAAGGGAAAACAGTCATGATGGACGCAATCAAATCCGTGCTGCGTCGCCCCGAAGCCGGCTCGATCCTCAGTCTTTTCGGCGTGGTGCTGTTCTTCGTTTTGTTCGGCGGCGCCAACCTGGGTACGCTCGTTGGCGCGGCGAGTTGGGTCAATTTCGCGGCCAATCTGGGCATTGTCGCCATTCCCGTCGGGTTACTGATGATCTCAGGCGAACTCGACATCTCCATCGGCGCTTTGATCCCCGCGGGTTCCATGACAACCGCTATACTCACCGGCTATTACGGACTGCCCATTGGGGTGGGAATTGCTGGGGCGCTGGCAGTCGGCGTGGCGGTCGGCCTGGTCAACGGCCTGCTGACGATCCGCACCTCGGTGCCCTCGCTCATCATTACTCTGGCCACCCTGGTCGCCATGCAGGGGGTGGTGCTCAGCGCTTCGGTGCTTCTGACCGGGACTGCCAGCGTTGCCCTGACCGCGCCGGGCTGGGCCAAATTCCTGTTCGGCCAGCTGATCGGTGGCAGCCACCAAGTCATCATCATCTGGTGGATCGCATTCGCCGTGATCATCGGCTTCGTTCTGCACAAGACCCGTTACGGCAACTGGCTGTTTGCAATGGGCGGCGATCGTGTCAGCGCCCGCAACGCCGGAATTCCGACAGACCGCATGACCATTGCGCTGTTTGTGTTGTCCGCAGTCAGCGCCACCTTTGTTGGCATCTGCCAGGCGATCCTGTTCAATTCCGCCCAAGTCTCCGGCGGCATGAACTTCATCTTCAACGCCATCGTGTCCGTGGTGGTGGGCGGCGTATTGCTGACCGGCGGTTTCGGGTCGGTTGTTGGTATCTTCGTCGGCACCATCACCTTCGCCATCGTCAGCCAGGGCATCTACTTCACCCAGATCGACCGAAACTGGTCGAACCTGATTATCGGTGTGATGCTCTTGGTGGCCGTGCTGATGAACCAGTCGTTCCGCGATTTGGCTTTGTACTTCAGACCGCGGGGTAAGCGAAGCCTGCCGCGGGAGCCAGCAAACCCATGAGAAACGAGTTGTTACAGCAGCCGGGCACTGAACTCGCTTCCGTCAACGGGCATCGAGCTTCGATGAATATCCTGGCCGATCAACCGCATCAGGCAAACCGGTTCGCAGATGAAGAGGTGAGCACGCCATGAACGACAAACCTGCCATTCTCGAGCTGAAAAGCGTCAACAAATCCTTCGGTCCGATCGATGTCCTGCATGACATTTCGCTGAGCGTGCGCGCCGGCGAAGTGCTTTGCCTTCTCGGCGACAACGGCGCCGGCAAGTCCACCCTCATCAAGACCTTGGCCGGGGTCCACAAACCAACCAGCGGCCAGATATTGATGGATGGTCAGCCGGTGACCTTTTCCGGGCCGAGCGAGGCGCAGGCACGGGGCATCGCCACGGTGCACCAGTTCGGCGGCACGTTCCCGCTGATGAGCATCGGGCGATCTTTCTTCGTTGGCCTCGAGCCGACCAAAGGTTGGGGGCCGTTCAAGATCTACGACCGCAAGCGCGCCAACGAGATCGCGGTGAAAGCGGTACGGGATTTCGGAATCACCCGTATTGACGACGGTGACCGCCTGGTCGGCGGCCTGTCGGGCGGTGAGCGCCAGTCGCTTGCGATTGCCCGCGCTGTGTATTTTGGAGCGCGCGTGCTGATCCTGGATGAGCCGACCGCAGCGCTCGGCGTCAAGCAGGCCTCGCATGTGCTGCGTATCGTCAATGAGGCCAAGAAGCGCGGCCTGGCTGTGGTCTTCATCACCCACCAGGTCATGCACGCCATGGCGGTCGGCGATCATTTCGCGGTGCTGATCCGCGGCGCCATCGCCGCCGATTTCCGCAAGGGCCAAAAGTCCCGCGAGGAGATTACGGATCTGATGGCTGGCGGCGAGACCATGGCCGACCTGGAAGCCAAGGTCGAGGGTTACATAGCCGAGCATGAGGGGAGGGATCAGCCGCTCCGTAGACCTTCCCTGGAGCCCCGGCAAGTCGGCTGCGCATCACGGCGCGCCGCTGCCCCGTAAATTCGAAACGCAAAGAATAGGACTGAGATGACAATCCGCATTGCAGTGATCGGCGCCGGCTTGATGGGCGCCGATCATGCCAAGATAGTCGCCGAGGAGCTGCCGGGCGCAAAGCTCCAATTGGTCTGCGACATGGATGAGCAGCGGGCTCGCCGCGTCGCCGACACGTGCGGCGCCTTCGACATTGCCACCGACCCCAAGGGCGCCATCGCCCGGCAAGACGTGGACGCCGTGATCATTGCGAGCCCCGATTTCACGCATGCGCCGCTTTCGTTGGCCTGCATTGCCGCCGGCAAGCGCGTCCTATGCGAAAAGCCCCTGTCACAATCATCGGCTGACTGCATCGCGGTGATGGAAGCCGAACAGAAAGCGGGGGCGAAATTCGTCCAGCCCGGCTTCATGCGGCGTTACGACCGCTCCTATCAGGAAATGAAGCAAGCGCTCGATAATGGTCTTCTCGGCCGGGCGTTGATGATGCACAATTTCCATCGCAATGTTGAAACACCTGCGGCCGATTTTACCGGCGCGATGGCTATCACCAATTCAGCCCCGCACGAATTCGATGTCGTGCGATATGTGCTCGGCACCGAATATGCTGCAATCTCCGCATTCCAGCCGCGCCGCTCCGACGCGCGTGTCGCCCCTGTCTTCATGGTGTTGGAAACGGTGGACGGGCAGCTCGTCAACATTGAGATCAACAACAACGCCGCCTACGGCTATGACGTCCGCGCCGAGCTGATTGGCGAGAACGGCGCCGTGGCAACCAACAACGTTGCCTACACCCGCACGGAGTCAGCGCTTACCCAAAGCACAAACTACGACGCCGACTGGCGCACCCGCTATTACGATGCCTATCGCCGCCAGAACCGCGACTTCCTTCGCTTTGTCATGACCGGTGAGTTCCCCGCGACCGCCTCGGACTGCTGGGACGGCTACTGCGCCGCCGTCGTTGCCGAGGCCGGCGTGGTAGCGCTGAAGCAAGCCCGTCGTACGCCTGTCCAGATGATTGCAAAGCCGGAGTTCTACGCGTGAAGCTGGGTTTCGTTTCAGACAGTCTCGGCAATCTGCCGTTCGACACGGTGCTTGATCATGCCCACCGCATGGGGGTATCCGGCATCGAGGTGAACACTTGCGGCTGGTCGACCGCCCCGCATTTCCGGCTTTCGTCCATGCTGGGTAACAGGGACGCGCAGAAGCGGTTTGCTGCAGCCTTCGAGGAACGCGGCCTGGAGATCATCAGCCTCAATGCAAACGGCAATCCGCTGCACCCAACCGATCCGGCACAAGGCCAAGGGTTGAAAGACACGATCCGCGTCGCCGGCGAGATGGGCATTCGCACCGTCTGCACCATGAGCGGTCTGCCGGCAGGCAGCGCCAGCGACAGCATGCCGAACTGGGTCGTCTCGTCCTGGCCGCCGGAAACGCAGACCATCCTTAAATATCAATGGGAAGAAAAGCTGATCCCGTTCTGGACCGAGATCGCGGCGCTGGCGAAGGAAAACGGCGTCGATCGCATCGCACTGGAACTCCATGGCAATCAGTGCGTGTACAACGTGCCCTCGCTGCTGAAATTGCGAGAAGCGGTGGGATCCGTCGTTGGCGCCAACCTGGATCCCTCACATCTGTTCTGGATGGGGGCCGACCCCCTGGTCGCTGCCGAGGCGCTGGGCGAGGCCCTGTATCACGTTCACGCCAAGGATACGATGCTCAACAAGCCCGTTCAGGCAACGACCTCGCTGCTTGAGAATGGCAGCCTGATGGACATTCCAGCCCGGTCATGGAGTTACATCACGCTTGGGTTCGGCCATGGCGAGGAGTGGTGGCGACAGTTCTGCTATCGACTGAAGATGGCTGGATATGACGGCTGGCTTTCCATCGAGCACGAAGACGTACTGCTGAATTCGCTGGAGGGGCTCGAAAAGTCCGTCGCGCTGCTCCAGGGCGTGATGCCGTCAGCTCCCGCAGACTTCAAACCACAAAATATCTGAGGAGAGACTCGATGCCCTGGGTTGACGCTTGTGCCGCTGCTGAAATCGAAGCCGAGGAAGCCAAACGCTTCGAAAATGGCGGTCGTACCTTCGCGATCTTCCGCAACGACGCGGATGAATACTATTGCACAGACGGGCTATGCACGCATGAGAAGATCCACCTTGCCGACGGTCTCGTCATGGGGAACACGGTGGAATGCCCCAAGCACGCTTCCGTTTTCGACTTCACGACCGGCGAAGTAGAGACGCCACCGGCCTGCGAGAACCTCAAGACCTACAAGACGAAGGTCGAGAATGGCCGCGTCATGATCGAGGTTTGAGTCATCATGGGCCAATTCTTTCAACTCGCCGCCTGCGCCGAAATGCTCTGGCGCGACAAGCCCATCGAATGGCGCGCCGCTCGCCTGCACGAGATGGGGTTCGAGGTCGGCCTCTGGAATTGGCCCGACCATGATCTGACGAAGCTGGAGAAATCAGGAGCGACCTTCTCCATCATGAACGGCTACCTGCGGGGGCGCCTGACCGATGAGGAGGGGGCTGCGGAGTTGCTGGAAACGGCGCGACAGACCGCCCAGGTGGGAAAACGCCTCGGCGTCGCGCGGTTGAACCTCCACGGAACGGGCCTCGGCGAGGGTGGCTTGCCGGTCACGCCGGTCGAGGTGGTCACCGGTGCCATGTGGCTGAAAGCGCGCGATACGCTGCACCGCGTCGCGGAAATGGCCGAGAAGGAGGACGTGACCTTCACGCTGGAAAACCTCAATCTTCCTGTCGATCACCCCGGCGTGCCCTTCGGACGCGCGGAAGACACGCTGGCGCTGGTTTCGTCGATCGACCATCCGCGCTTGCGCCTCAACTTGGATCTCTATCATGCGCAGATCGGCGAAGGGAACTTGATCGAACTCTGCCGCACCTGCCTGCCATGGATCGGCGAGGTCCAGGTCGCGGATGTGCCGGGCCGCATGGAGCCTGGCACCGGCGAAGTGAACTGGCACGCCGTCGCCAAGGCGCTGAAGGCGATGGGCTATACCGGCCCCGTCGGGATGGAAGCCTTTGCCTCGGGCGACCCGAAAGCCGCGCTCGACGCATTCCGCAACGCATTCACGGTGTAAAGCAATGGTCCACAGGAACACCCGTCCCACAGTTGCCGACATTCGAGCCATGAAGGCGCGAGGGCAGAAAATTTCGATGCTCTATGTGACGACGCTCGAAGAGGCGGCAGCGGCCGACGCGGCAGGCATCGACATGCTCTCCATAGAGGGCCGTTTCTTCTCCCCCGAAATGCGCGAGGCGGCTGGGCGTTGCTTCGTGCAGGTGGGGCTACCTTACGGTGGCTGGGGGACTTTCAACGGCCACCCCCTGGCGACGGCCGAGGACCATCTGCGCGCAGCCTTCCATTTTGCCGCCATGGGCGGCGACTGCTTCTATTGCGCGGCCGCCTACGACATCCAGAAAGCACTCTGTGACAACCACGTGCCGATCGTCGCGCATGTCGGGCTTGTCCCTTCATACATCACCTGGACCGGGTTCCGCGCCGTGGGCAAGACCGCTCAGGAAGCTCTGAAGGTCTGGCAGCAGGTAAAGCAGCTTGAAGCTATAGGTTGCTTCGGGGCTGAGCTCGAAGTGGTGCCGGACCGGATCGGCGAGTTCATTTCGAAGAACACATCGATGATCATGCTTGGCATGGGGGCCGGTCCGGGAGCCGACGCGCAATATCTGTTCGCCGAGGACGTGCTGGGCCACACCGACGGCCACAAGCCACGTCACGCCAAGACCTATCGCAATTTCGCGGCTGAGTTTGCGCGGCTCCAGCAAGAGCGGATTGCGGCGTTCAAGGAATTCATCGCCGACGTCGGTTCCGGCGCCTACCCGCAGCCGCAGCACAATGTTTCGATCGCGGAGGCGGAATACGGCCAATTCCTGGAACAGGTGAAAGCCTGAACCAGCTCCAGAGCCATCCCTCAAATGGGGAGGGGACGGCCTCGTCCCTATCAGCGGGCAAGCACCTTCAAAGCTTTCTCGCTGATTTGAAGATTAACCAGACACAGCAAAGCCAGAGGACAACCATGCTCAAAGTCGCCCGTCCCTGGTGGCGTCGGCCCAATGACGATCGCCTGCCTGCTTCCAACGCGCTGACAGCGTTTCGTCGCAGCCTTCAGGCGTAGTCCGCTCAGGAAGAGAGCCAATGTTGAACTTTGCACTTCGCGTCAAATGTCGCTCCACCAGGGGGATCGTCGCTGCGATCGCGACCTTTCTCGCCGACCAGACCTGCAACATTACCGACAGCGCGCAGTTCGACGACGCCGACACCGGCAACTTCTTCATGCGGGTGAGCTTCCGCTCCGAAGGCGGGTGGGGGCTGGAAGAACTCCGTTCGGGCTTCAAAACAATCGCCTCGCACTTCGGCATGGAGTGGGAGTTCTTCGACGAGAGCGTCAAGCGCAGGGTCATCATAATGGTTTCGCGCTTTGGCCATTGCCTCAACGATCTTCTCTATCGCTGGCGTATCGGAGCGCTTCCGATCGACATCGTCGCAGTGATCTCCAATCACATGGATTACCAGAAGGTCGTCGTGAACCACGACATCCCGTTTCACCTCATCAAGGTGACGAATGAGAACAAGGCCGAGGCAGAGGCACAGCAGATGCGCGTCGTCGAGGAGACAGGCGCCGAGTTGGTTGTCCTGGCGCGGTACATGCAGGTTCTCTCGGAAGAGATGTGCCGGAAAATGTCAGGCCGGATCATCAACATCCACCATTCCTTCCTGCCCTCGTTCAAGGGCGCCAATCCCTACAAACAGGCCTACGAGCGAGGTGTAAAGCTGATCGGAGCCACTTCACACTACGTGACGACCGATCTGGACGAGGGCCCGATCATCGAGCAGGACACGATCCGTGTGACGCATGCGCAGTCCAATGAGGACTATGTCAGCCTCGGCCGCGACGTCGAGGCACAGGTGCTCTCCCGGGCAATTCACGCCCATATCCACCGACGGGTTTTCCTCAACGGCAACAAGACCGTCGTTTTCCCTGCCTCGCCCGGATCGTTCGCCTCCGAGCGCTTGGGCTGAGGTGGCTCTTGAAAACCTTGCCGTCATGGGCTGGATCTCAGGACCGTCTGGCTGCCGGTTCTTCGAAGTTCTGGAGGTTTTCGGATGAAATCGCCTGTACTTGCACACAGACCAAAATGTCTTGATGAGATCAAAACTGCGATCGCGAAGCGCGAGCTTCGATTAACCCCCGCTCTCGAGAAGGTAGCTCGGCAAGCACTCGAAAAACCGGAGATCATTGCATTCGAAAGCGCTGAGGCAATCGCCCGCCGTTGTGGCGTCGGCACTACCGCTCTGACAAGGCTTGCCCGCTGTTTTGGATTCACTGCTTTTCGAGAGATGAAGAAGTTTTTTCAGGATAATATGCGCGCTCGAGGCGGGCGCTCTTTGCCGCCAAGCCACGAACGTGGTCGACCAGCGTGAAAATCTTCGACACGCATGCAGAGCAAGCGTTGGTCGTCAGATTGCTAGGCCGAGTAATCAAATCGCATTGAGTAGCGCGGCGGCATGATCGGGTTCCGCTTACGCCGCAGACCGGCTGGAACTCAATGCCAGAAAAGGTCAGGTGGTGACGAAGTCCACCCCAACCTACGGTCCGCTCTCTAAGTCAGTAGCACGAGAGCTGCCATTTCACTTCCGTGCCCCTAACAGGACGTTGATTGTCTTCGCGCTGAGCGTCAGCAGTTGGCGCACGGCTGACCTCTGTCGTGTCGATAGGAACATCGGCTCTCGGCCGCGATCGGTCGATTGCCTTCAAAGATCTTCGACTACCGTCCTGGAACTCAAAGCGCCTGATCTGGCTGCGCCTCTTCCGGCTGAACGACCATCATCGCATGGATTGTGGCTGCGACTTGGTCGGCAGCCGATATGAGCACGCTATCAAGATGATGGATATAACGGCTGGTGATTGAGCCCGCTGCATGACCCAACATCGCTGCGATGGTCGGCTCCGTATAGCCGAGCTCTGAGGCGACCGAGGCGAAGGAATGTCTCAGGGTGTGGGGCGTCACGTCTTCAAGTTTCGCCTTCTTTACAATCCGCTTCCAGCCTCTCGCCATTCCGCCAAACACCTGCCCGTCGCGCACGGGTGCGAGCACGGTTGGGCAGTCTTCCACTGCCTCAATGGTTGCGAGATAGTCCAACACCGTTCGTCCGATCGGCCGCAGCGATGCTCCCTCCTTGCTGTCCTCCAGTCGGAGACACCCGCCAGCTCGATCTACTTCGGCGTGCTTGAGGTTGATGATTTCGCCCAAACGGCAGCCGGTGAGGGCAAGTAGCCCGATCGCATCGATCAATTGCGGCGTCTCTTCCTCCGCTCGGGCTTCTGCCAGCGCACGGCCGAGCCGTCCGTATTCCTCGGGTGAAAGCCGACGGCGGCGACGTGCATCCGCAGGGCGCTTCACGCCATGCACTGGATTGGTCTCGATGATGCCCTGGTCGACAGCGAAGGAGATGATGCCGCTCAGCAAACCGGTCGTGCGTGCCGCGGTGCCTGCCCCGCCCTTCACGATCGATTTCCCGCGCTTCCCGGTCTTCTCGACCTTGGCGGTCTTGCCACTCGCCACGTCTCTCAGGAAGCGGTTGATGTCGGCCTTGCTGAGATCTACTACGCGCGTCGAGCCAAGCAGCGGAACGATGTGCCGGTTGATCCGTCCCCGGTCAGTGTAAAGAGTGCTCACCTTTTTGGAGCGATTTCCCTTGCCGAGCACCAAGCCCTTCTCTGCCATCGCCAGATAATCTTGACACAATTCGCGAACCGTAATCGATCGACGGCGTGTTGCCCGATCGTCGGCAGGATCCCTGCCTTTCACGACACCGCCGAGTTCTGCCATGGCCAGCTTGCGCGCCTGCTCCACGGTGAGCGGTCCATGCCGCCCAATGGTCATGCGTTTACGGACACCATGGACGTTCCGATAATCGACGAAATAGGTGCGTGTCCCACTCGACTGGACGAAGATGCCGAAGCCCTTGAGTTCACTACACCAGATGGTGAACTGCTTCTCTCGTGGCACAGCCTTATCGACGACCGTTTTTGTCAGCTTCGGCACGACGCGATCCCTTGCTCACCACATACTCACCAGGTCGAACCGGATGATGGAGTGATGTAGCGTACAGGCGGTCAGCCTTAAATTCAACAAGCTCTTGTTAAAATAGGCGTTTTCGTGCTGTATCGTATTTTTGGCGGCTCGCTTCGATGCAAGGAATTTGCACTCCGAAGGCAGAGGTCACAGGTTCGAATCCTGTCGGGTGCGCCAAATCTCAAATTGTCCAACCCGGACACATGGGTCGCGGTTTATACCGGAGACATGGTGGACCGCACCCCTGGGTGAGACACCAATTAGGGACAGCTCCCCAGATTTTGGATTGCGCACAGCCTCCTAGCGCAACGGTTAAGCAGGCGACCGCGGGAAAGTCCGCGGGGGTCAAGCCTGTGTAAAAACGCCGGGCCTGGCTCCAATCAGATCCGTGGATCGTGTACTGTGATGAGACGTTGGGACCGAGGATCAGCGGATATGGACGAGGAGGGCTTGGCCGAGATCTCAGCCCGATATATTCGCTTCGCCGATACGGAAGCTCGCGGTCGCTCGCCGCTCTACGAGGAGTTGGCTCGGGCAGTCGCTGGGGATCGGGAGGCGCTCGGTTTCCTGTCGACTCTTCCGGACCTAAAGCGGCAACCGAACCTTCTACTTGCAGCGGTGCGTCACTTGTTCGGCACGCCAACAGGGTGGACCGAGCTTCGCCAGGCGCTTCAGGCTAATCCCGACGCTATCCGCTCGCTCATGCTCGAGCGCTCAACGCAAACCAACGAGCCGGGAAGATGCGCCACCCTGCTCCCCGTCCTGGCGCGTTTGCCGCAGCCGCTGGCCCTCATCGAGGTCGGGACCTCCGCAGGGCTCTGCCTCATGCCCGACCTCTACGGCTATGACTACGGACGCAAGGTGATCCGCGCACCTGCAATGGCCTTGGAGCCGCCTGTCTTCCGATGCCTCGCCAGCGAAACAACGCCATTGCCGACGGCCTTGCCGCAAGTCGTCTGGCGGGCTGGATTGGACCTGAGCCCGATAGATGCTTCGGACGACTCGCAAGTCGCATGGCTTGAGACACTGGTCTGGCCGGAACAGACAGCACGGCTTGCCAATCTGCGGGCGGCCCTAAAGATCGCTGCCACAGTCAAGCCTCGGGTGGTGAAGGGCGACCTGCGCGGGAGCGACCTCGTGCAACTCTGCAACGAAGCGCCAAACGACGCTACACTCGTCATCTTTCACACAGCCGTCCTCGACTATGTCTCCGACCTTGGTGACAGAGAAGCTTTCGCCGAGCAGGCGATGCGTCTCGCGCCTTATTGGGTATCGAACGAGTTCCCTCGCGTCTTCCCGTCCATCGCCACACGCGCCGGAACAAGCTGGCCGCCTGGCCGCTTCCTCCTATCTGCGAACGGCTCCCCTGTAGCTTGGACTGACCCGCATGGCGCCTCGCTCGAATGGATCGCGGACGAGGCGTAGGCTATAGGTCGATGCTCGTCTGCCACTGCTTGCGTCTTGAATTCGCGGCAAGCGCCCTTCGGACTTGCTACCGGGCGGTTGAACCCAGGAACAGCGCGTTGGGCGCGCGAAGACCGCATCCGCAGTCGGGAACCACAGCTATCGGCAAGCCGTTTACGCTGCAAACCCGCCTGTCGATCCTCAGAGCCGGGCGAGTTCTCCGAGATCCACAAATTGGAGATTGATCATGACTAGCGCTGCCGACCGCGATCCGCGCCACCACACGCAGAAAATGCAGAAAAAGTTGGAGGAGGTGAAGCAGCACCTTCGCGAGGACATCGAGAAGGTCGATGAGCCGCAGCTGAAGGCGATGTTCGAGACGTCCGCCGAGGTGATCGGCGGTCTCCAGAAGGCGTTCCAGGACTATGAACAGAAGAATGAACCCGCTTGGCGTTAAACGGCTTCTTCGCGGGTAGGTTTCAAAGGAGCGCCCCCGTGCCTGCACCACCTGAAATGGATGTCGTCCTCGAAAAGCTGCCTTTGAGGATCGGCGCCTATATCCCCGACGACTTGCTGGAGGACTGGTTTGCGCCGGGAACCGGCATGAACCCGGTCAGCAAGGAGGCGCTTGCCGCCGCCAAGAACTACGGCTGGCGCTTCGAATGCGAGTTCAAGCACTACCCCGAACGCAAGGAAGGCGTGTTCTGGAAGTGGGTGCCGGCGATCTGACCGCCGCTGGACGGTTCATCGTTCCGCGGAACGCAGAACCGGTCTATCGTATTGTTTGACGCAAATACCGGACGGAAAACCGCTTCACACTTTTCCTGGAATTGCTCAGCCTCCGCCTATCGGCGTCGTCACCTTGCCGGTTCCGCCGCATTCGGGGCAGGTGCGGCCGTCGATCATGCCTGACCCTGCACAGCGGCGGCAAATATTCTCGCCAGCGCCTGGAGTGCCTGCGGGGACTTCGTCCGTGTTGGTCTGACCGGCTTGCCGGGGCTTGCCCTGCAGCTTGTTTCTCAGCCGGGCGACCCAGCCTTCGTCGACCTCGAGCGGCCTGCTGCTATCGTCCGGCAGGCCTTCGCCGGATTGGCCGATGGTTTCATTGCGCGGCCGGTCGTTCGCGCCTGTCGTGATCTTCTGAGCCATTGCGTTTGCCTTTACGCCTTGCAATTTTCGAACGCCTCAGCTCCGCAGAGGTTCCGGTTCGACCGGCAGCCTTTCAGCGGGGTGTTTGCCGCACATTATCTATCCTGAACCCGGATTTCGGCCGCGCCGGCATGCGGGCAAGCGAGACGGTCATATCCTGATCAGGCACCTGGTAGGCCATCGACCGCGTCAGCAGGCGAACCGCTTCCATGATCAGCGCGACGGTGACGGCTTCTCCGGGGCAGCGATGGGTAGTCGCCGGATCTCCGCCGCCATGCGGGATGAAGTCGAAGCCGTGGGTTTTCCAGCTCAAGCCGCGCTCCGGGATAAATCGGTCCGGCTCCACAAACAGGCGCGGATCATGGTTGGTGCCGTGCAGGTCGAGCAGGACCCAGTCGCCTTGGTGGAAACGGTAGCCCTTCCATTCGAAGGGGTGGCGGGCGCGGCCGCCGATGAACGGGAAGAACGGGTAGAGCCGGCGAATCTCCTCGGCGAAGGCTTCCAGCCCGTCGTCATCGCCGGCGGCGAACTTGTCATACCATTGGCGGTGCTGGTGAAGCGCCAGCGCCGCAAACATGATGAAGCGGCCGATGGCGACGATTGGACGGATAATGTTGATGATTTCGACCGCGGCACCGGCAAGATCGAGCGGCATTCCCTCGGCATCGACATATTCGCTGACCAGGCGGACCGGGCTGTTTGCCGGCAAATCAAGCGCGCCGCTTCGAACGCGCCGTACAAGCTCGCCGATAGTGCGTTCGGTCCGGCGTCGCCGCCACAGCGCCAGCACGGTCGACGGCCCAATGCCGCCGGCGTTCTCGACCATGCCGCTGAGCTCGCGGCAGAGTTCGGCGCGATCCTTGTCGGCGGGGATGCCGGCCCAAGCCGCTGCCGCCTGGGTCAGGACGAGGTTTACGGCGTCGAACAGGACGATCTCGTCACGCCGCTGCCAGTCTTCCAGCTGATCGAGCCAGGCGCGACGGAAGGTTGCGCGGAGCCGCTCGATCTGGTCACCATCCAACAGGATCGACAGGAAAAGCGCCTTGCGGTGGCGGTGAGCGGCGCCGTCGAGCGCCTGGACGCTGCCCTTGTCCTGCAGCAGACGCAGCGTGGTCTGCGGCATCGCACCAATTCGGGTGAAGTGGTCGCCGCCATAAAACATCTCGGCAGCCTCGGCACCACGGACACAGATTGCCGGCCGCAGCATCAGGCGCGTCGCAAAGATGTCGGTGTTCATGCGCCGGCAGCGGGCCGAAATGAAGTCATAGCCCTCGCGCAGCAGGGCCAAGGTGCTGTCGAACGCGGCATCGCGCGGGATGGGCTTTGCGACACGCTTGCCGCCGTCGGCATCGATCAGTTCACGTCTGTTCATGGCGTGCTCCCTGGCGTTGAAATTCCTCAACGCACGGCCGGCACTTTCGATCACTCGACTTTTTGACGGCTTTGCCGCGCCGCCCTTCGGCCGCGGCTGGCAAGGATGGTGGTCAGCGTGACCGGACGAAAATCCCAGCTGTCGACGCCGACGTCATACTGGCGCGTGACCGGGGTCAGCCTGCCGTGGGAATGGCCATGCAGGTCGATCGATTTCCTGCCGATCTGGTTCCAGGTGCGAAAAGGGTAGTGACAAAGGATCAGCAGACTGCCGTCGAGCGCCAGCTCCTTGTAGTGTTGCGTGCTCGCCCAACCTGTGGCCTCGATGGTGGCTGCAGCATCGTTGTTGCCGATGATCAAATGCTTGCTGCCATGAAGAGACGCCAGAAGCGACGACACGAACGCGGCCGATCCCCTGGCAAAATCGCCGAGATGCCAGACCTCGTCGTCCGGCCCGACAGTCTCGTTCCAGAACGCAACGAGCGACCGGTCATGTTCCGCCAGCGAGCCGAACGGGCGGCGGTCGATGCGCAAAATGCGCGGGTCGCTGAAATGCGTGTCGGCGGTGAAGTAGATCATGCGCTGGAGCCTGTTTCGAACTGCCGATCTGGGCGCGTGGCGCACCAAGTCCATGTTGCTCTCCCGATGCTTGCTCAACCCGCTCGATCGCCGGTTGTTCCTGGAAGCAGGCCCAGGCGGTTTCCGCTCGTTGGCACTTTGAAACGGGGGAACTTTGAACCGGGGAACTTTGAACCGGGGAATTTTGAAACGGGGGAACTTTGAAATGAGACGCAGGTTAGAATGCTTGAGGCCGATGCTCTGAAAGGACCTCGACGATGAGCGACGCAGCACCTCTTGGGCGAAGCCCGGCTCAAGCGCGGGGCGATATCGACGCCGGGCGCGAAGGGGACAAGACCCCGGGCATCGACCCGGCTGCGGCTCCCATGGAGACCGACGCGGAATCAGCCGGCAACGCTCCGCCGAAGAGCCCTGCCGCGCGCCATGAAACGGCGAAGTTTACCAACCAGGCGAGCTATGCCAATGCGATGCGCCCGCTGACGGATGAGCCCGACGTCCAACCGAGCAGATATTGGCCGGTGCTGGTGATTGCCGCCATCGTCGTGCTGGCCGCGGCGGTTTTCATCGGCGCAGCCATGCTGCGCTGAATACCTTCATCCGAGAGCTGTGGCTGGACATTTCGTGTCCGGTCCGGGAACTTGCTGACGCGCCAGGTCCAGGCGCGATCGAGTCTGCCGCACAATGACCACGACCCATCGTTTCTTTGCCCGTGACGCCACCACCGTGGCGCGCGACATGATTGGCGCCTCGCTGCTCTTGCACGGCGTTGGCGGCATCATCGTCGAGACCGAGGCCTATCGCCCGGATGACCCGGCTTCGCATGCGTTCGGTGGCAGGACGGTGCGCAACGGCGCAATGTTCGGCGCCCCAGGCAGCGCGTATGTCTATCGCTCCTATGGCCTGCATTGGTGCCTCAATGCCGTGTGCCTGCCCGGCAGTGCCGTGCTTGTCCGCGCAATCGAACCGCAATCCGGGCTGGAGGTGATGCGGGCCAATCGCGGCGTTGACGATCCCCGGCTGCTTTGTTCGGGACCGGGTCGCCTTTGCCAGGCGCTGGCAATCGACAAATCCCATGACGGGCTGCCGCTGGACGTGCCGCCATTCGAATTCAGGCAGCCGGGCGACGCCAGCGCCGTTCTGACAGGCCGCCGGATCGGCATTTCCAAGGCTGTCGATGCGGAGTGGCGGTTCGGCCTGCGCGGCTCGGACTATTTGAGCCGCAAGTTCTGACGCCCGCGGCAGCGGCAGAGCAGTTGCCTGGCATCACTCGTCGGGTTTGCCGAGATGCATGGGTGTCGCCTGCTGGCGGGCTTCCCTGGTCACCTCGTCGGCTCCGGCAGGTGAAATCCCTCGCAATGCCTTCGCAGCTACAGTCAGGCGCCCGCGATCATTGCCGAAGCTCTTGATCAGCTGGCGGACCTGATCGGCGGTGATGCCGTTCTGTTGGGCAAAATACTCGACTTCACGGTCGTCTTCCGTAGAAACGCGGTCGCGCTCGCGGAAATCTCGCTTGCTCTTATCGTCGGCCATTTTTTCCTCCTGGTGGAGCGTCGCATCCATCCATGGCAACGTGGACAACGAGCTTTCGTTGCCGCGATCGGGCGGACTTTTCCGCCGTTGTCCCGACTGCCCAGGAACCATGAGGCGAGCAGCCGGTTTGGCTTGGATGCAGACATATTCGGCCACAATTCATACCGATGGAGAATACGATGACGCTCGCAAGCAAAACCACTGTAATTGTCGCGGCGCTGGCCATGTTGGCCGCGCCGGCATTCGGCCAGACGAGCCCACCTGCGCCCGCCGCGCCGGCACCGGATCGTGGCGCCGAACCGTCGCCCGGAGTGATCGGGCAGAGCCAGGATGCCATGCGCGATATGATGCGCCAGATGATGACTGAGATGCTGGAGGAGAGAATGCAGGAAGATCGCGCGCCCTGGACAGAACGGCGAGGTCCCGACCGCTGGCATCGCGACTACAGGATGGGCCCGCCTGAGCGAGGGTGGGAGATGGGAGGGCGCGGCGGCATTCCACGCGGGATGCATGGCGCGAAGATGCGAATGATGTTCGCCATAGTAGATGCGGACGGCGATGGCGCGCTTTCTCAGAGCGAAGTCCAGGATTTCGTCGGGCGAATATTCAACGCCGTCGATGAGGACGGTGACGGCAGCGTCGACATGCAGGAAATCCGGTCCTTCTTCCACGGAGGCGGCGCCGAGGATCAGGAGTAAGTCTCCTACCGGTCGGCAGGAGGCCTGTCTGGGGCAGCGCGAGCTCGTCGGCCGGGGAGGATAAAAGTCGCCGGCAACTGGATACCAGGCTGCCAGCCGGGGAGATGCGTTCCTTGGCTGGCCTTGCCGAACGCCGCGGACCAATCAGACCAGCAGGAATTCATTGGCCATGACAGAGAAAGCTACAGAGAAATCCCCGACCATCGCTCGTATCTGGCGCGGCAGAACCGTGCCTGAAAAGGCGGATGCCTATGAGAGTTACAATTACGAGGCCGGCATCAAGCCGCTGATCGAGAAGGCCCTGGGCGTTCAGACCTTTCGCGAGGACACGACGACCCATTCGGAATTCGTGACGATCTCCTATTGGGAAAACGTCGAGGCGATGGCGGCGCTCACCGGCGGCGATCCGACAAAAATCCACCATCTCGAGCGGGACGAAGAGTTCCTGATCGAGCTGCCGTCGCGGGTGCAGGTGTTGCGCATCCGATCGAGTCACGGGCGGCTGGGATAGGGCAGCGCCGCCCGGTTCGGCCCGATCTAGGAAATCGCCGTCAAGTCGATTTCGGTGATGTGCCAGCGGCCGAGATTTGCGGTGTAGAGCTTGTCGCCCTTGAAGGCAATGTTGGTTGGGTGGGCGAGCGTCGTTGCCGCCGGATCCTCGATCAGCACCTCGAGCCCGCTATCCTTTCGCCAGCGATAGATACGGCTGGGCTCGTAGCATGAGATGAACAGCGACCCGTCCGGCGCCAAGGCGACGCCATCGGGAACGTTGCTCACGCCGTCCACGACGAGTTGGCGAGGTCCTGCCGTGCCGTCGGCACGGATTGGCACATAGCTGAGGCAGGCCGCATGGCTTTCCACGACGTAAAGCCCATCGCCACCCGGCGCCATCGCCATGCCGTTGGCGAAGGCCATGGTCTCGCTGCACCACAGGCCGCCTTCGCCGGTCTTCAAATCGTAGCGAAAAATGCCGGAGCGGTTGTCTTCGCCGAGGCTGTCCGACACGTAGAGCCAGCCGCGTGTCTCGTCGACGATCGGATAGTTCGGCACGCGGATGCCGGCCGAGGCGAAGCGCTGCATACCAGCCGTCGCGGCATCCCAGCGAAAGATCGCCGAATGTCTCAAATCGCATGCAAAACAGTTTCCCGCGCTATCGAAGGCGATGCCGAGCAGAAAGCCCTCCGTACCGCCCATGCGTTCGACCGAGCCGCCATCGGCGGCCAAGCGCAGCAGGTCGCCGGTTTCGGTGCCGCACCAGATCGAGCCGTCGCGATGGATGGCCACGCCTTCCGGATGGGCGATGCGCGGGCTGGTGAAGATGCCATCGAAGAAGACCCTCGCGGCCGACATTTCGAGCAACGGCTTTGCCATGCGCACCCCCTTCAATCCGGTGCAGTATGCGACCGCTGTGCGGCGATGCAGCGCTCGACCATCCGCCGGTCGGTGGCCAGGATCTCGGCGATCAGGGCGCTGCGCTCCCTGGCGCTGACGAATTCGAGGCGCCGCAGGCCGAGCGGGTCGATGCGGTTTCGCAGGATGTCGAGCGTCTCGTTTGAGGGTAGCGCAACTTCGTGGCAATCGGCATCGAATGTCAGGGCAAAGCCGGTGGCATCCTGGAGCTGCTGGCGCGTCACGCACGGCATGGTCTCGATGACGGCCAATTGCCGGCTCTCCCCGTCGAGCCGAAACACGCAAAGGTCGGTGAACACCAATGCCGCGCCGGTCCGATAGCCCATCGGCTCGCGTTCGGCCTCAGTCAACAGGCCGCGCGCCGAGCTGGCAATCTCGACCGTCTCGACCAGCGACTGCACGGAATGGCGGGGGACGTAGAGCAGATAATCGCGATGCATGTTGGCGACGTCGGCCATGCCGCCTTGCCCGGGCAGCCGGATAAGGCTGCCGTCACACTTGCGCAGCGCAATGGTGTTGACGCGCCCACGGCGGTCGACCTGCGCGGCACCGACGATCTCATGCGTCACCGCGCCGGCCTGATAGTAGGTCGAATAGGTGTCGTCGCCGCCGGCATGCGCCACCGCCGTTTCGCAATCGAGGCTTTCGATCAGCGACAGGATCATCCGGCTCGGTGCTATGTCGAGATGGCCGCAACTCATGGTGGCGATGATCATGTCCGGCGCGTGCGTCGCTTTGGCCAGCCGGTAGGCGACATTGGCGAGCGGCGACACCGCGCCGGCACTGGCAAAGCTCTCATTGTCGAGTTCAGCGGCGATGCGGGCGGCGATGATCTCGTCGATGGACGCCTCCTTGTTGCCGTGCACGAGCCTGGGCATTGCGAGGACTGTTTCAGCGCCGACTTTTGCAGCGTCTTGAACCCGCTCCGGCACGCCTTCCGAAGGCATGCTCAGGCTGTCCGACAAAGGTATTTCCTTGGCCGCGAACGCCTCCGCTAACGCTTGATAGTCCGTCACATAGAATGGCAGGCAGGAGGCGGGATAGGCGCCGCCTGGTGCCAGCGCGATCGCCGACACCTGGTTGCGGGTCAAAATGCTCTGCCGACCATCATGCCGCAGCCCTCCGACCGGGACGATCTCCTCGACCGTCACCAGCACCTCGCGCGCCGCGCCGGCCAGGGCGAAATCCAGCGCCCGTGGTCCGATGATCTGGACATTGCCGCTCTCGTCGGCACGCTGGGCATGGACGACGAACGTATCGAGCCGCAAGGCCGGGATGATCCCGGTCGTGGCTCCCACGATCGGATCGGGCACGGCGATCGCACCCGGCACGCGCGCCAGCATGTCCGAACCCTCCGGAAGCTGAAACGGCATCGACGGCAGGTTCTGCTGCCCCGCCCGCAGCGCCTGGATCATGGCCAGCGCCGTCCAGTCGCGGACCGGCACGGCATTGGTCTCGGCAGCCGCGCGGAAGCGCGGCGGCAAGCCAAAAATATCGAGGCTGGAAAAGCAGATATCAACCTCCGCCACGGCATTCGCTTCGAGAAGCAGTTCGAGCGGCAGGCCGCCGGCCCAGCAGACATAGCGAAGATCCTTGACGCCCAAGCGGGCGATGGCCCGCAACAAGGCGATCGGCAGCCGGGCAAAATGATGGCCACCGACACCGAAGACGTCGCCGCCGCCGACCATCGCGGCCAGGCCCTCGACATCGGTGAAGCGCGGCCGGTTTTGCTTGACCAGGGACGTCATTTCGCAGCCTTCGGCCGCGTCGCGCTCTTTTCAGCAAATTCCTTGACGCGCCGCTGGCCGGTCTCGCTGCGGTACAGGCCACCCAGGACATCGCGCTCCATGGCAAGGCCGTCGGCCAGATCGCCCGACACGGCATGCGCGGTCAGCGCTTTCAGCCCTTCGATCGCTGCGGCCGGTTCGGCGGCGATCATCTCGGCGAGTTCTAGCACCCGCGGCATCAGCCTTTCGGCATCGACGATCTCGTTGACCAGACCGGCGCCGACGAACTCGGAAGCCGGCACGATGGCGCCGGTCATCAGCAGAAAATTGGCGCGGTTGCGGCCGAGCTTCTGGACGCTGCGCTGGGTGCCGCCGCCGCCGGGGACCAGCCCGAGCTTGATCTCGGGCAGGCCGAGCTTCGCGAACTGGTTGGCGATGACGATGTCGCAGCACAGCACCAGCTCCATGCCGCCGCCGAGCGCAAAGCCGTTGACCGCGGCGATGACCGGCTTGCGGTTGTTCTCGACCGCCGCATACATGCGCGTGCCGGCGGCCTGGAAGGCGTCGAACTCGATAGCTGTCTGGGCAGCGTATTCCTTGATGTCGGCGCCGGCCATGAAGCCGCGCCCCTCGCCGGTCACCACGATCGCGCCGACGCTGTCATCCTGCGACAGCGCCTCGAAAACCTCGGTGATCTCGCTTTGCATCAGCCGGTTCATGGCGTTGAGCTGATCAGCGCGCCGGAAGGTGACGACTGCGACGCGCCCGGATATTTCCAAGGTGAGTGTCTGGTAAACGCTCATCGTCAGGCAGCGTCCACGGTCATGTCGCCGGACGCCTCCAGCGCGGCGATCTCGTCGCTGTGGAGGCCGAACTCGGCCAGTATCTCGCGGCCATGCTGGCCGACCAGCGGCGCCGGCCGCTCGATGGTTGCCGGCGTCTCGCTCATCTTGACCGCCGGCGCGACCACCCTGACCTTGCCGCCGCGCGGATGATCGTAGCTGGTGATCATGCCCAGGTGCTTGACCTGCGGGTCCTCGGCTGCGCGCCTTATGTCCTTCACCTCGGCACACCAGATGTCGGCTGCCAGCAGCCGCGCCAGCAGGTCCTGCGTGGCAAACTTCCTGGTTTCGGCGTTGACCTTGTCGAACACCTCGTCGCGCCTGTCGAACAGGGTCTTCAGATCGTCGTAGACGGCAAGCTGCGGCGCCTCCAGCACTTCATACAGCGTCTTGAACGGGCTCATGGCGATCGACACATAGCCGCCGTCCTTCGCTTCATAGACACCGAACGGCGCCTGCATGCCGGGGTGGCCGATGCCGGAATTCGGGCGCACGAAATCCTCGCCGAGATTGAGCACGGCGACATATTCCTGATTGAGATGCGCCAGCATGCCGGCGAGCAGATTGACCTCGATCTTCTGGCCCTTGCCGGTCTTCTCGCGATAGTAGAGCGCCGACAGGATGCCGTAGACCATGTTCATGGCGCCGATCTGGTCGGCCAGGCCGGCACCGGCCGGAACAGGAGCCTGATCGCCGCGGCCGGTGTTGGAGATCAGCCCGGACAATCCCTGGATCAGCATGTCCTGGCCGGGGCGCTCGACATAGGGGCCTTCCTCGCCATAGCCGGAGCCCGAGCAATAGATGATGGCGGGATTGACCGCCCTGAAATCCTCGTAGCCATAGCCGAGCCTGGCGAGCACGCCGGGGCGGAAATTCTGCACCACCACATCCGCCTTCTTGGCCATGTCCATGATGATGGCATGCACCTTGCGACTTTTCAGGTTGAGCGCGATGGAGCGCTTGTTGCGGTTCCAGGCGAGGAAATTCGGGCTTTCGGAGCCGCCGACCCATTTGGCGAAGAAGGTCATGCCGCGGAACATGTCGCCGGCGCCGGCGCGCTCGATCTTGATGACGTCGGCGCCCATGTCGCCGAGCAGCTGCGTGGCGAACGGCCCTTGCAGCAGATGGCTGAAATCGAGAATGCGGACGCCTTCGAGGGCTTTGTTCATTTCATGTCTCGTTGGTTGTCAAAGCAGGTCGGGTACGTAGCGGGGTGCTGCGGTGAGGCCGCCGTCGACGCGCAGGTCGGTACCGGTGGTGAAGCCGGCGGCGTCGGAGGCCAGATAGACGGCGGCTTCGGCCACTTCGGACGGTTTTCCGATGCGGCCGAGCGGATGCATCTTGACCCAGGCCTTGGCGAGATTGCCGCCGATCTCCTTGACCAATTTGTCGTTCATCGGCGTGTTGATGGTGCCGGGCGAGATCGAGTTGACGCGGATGTTGAGCGGGCCGAACTCGACCGCCATCTGGCGCGTCATCGCCATCACCGCACCCTTGGCGCCGGCATAGGCGGTCCAGCCGTCGAGCCCGATATGACCTTGCGCCGAGGCCATGTTGATGATCGAGCCCGATTTCTGCGCGATCATATGCGGCAGCGCATATTTGCAACCGCGGAACACGCTGGTCAGGTTGACCGCGATTAGCCGGTGCCACTGCTCGTCGCTCATTTCGTGAACCGGCATGCCGCCGATGGCGATGGCGGCATTGTTGACGAGAATATCGAGATGGCCGGTCTTGCCGACGGCTGCGTCGATCAGGGCGGCGATGTCGGCCTCCTCCGCCACGTCGCAATGGATGTAGTCGGCGCGGTGGCCGGCGGCGCGCAGCTCGGCTGCGAATTTTTCACCCTTCTCGTCGGCGATGTCGCCGAGGAAGACGTGCGCGCCTTCCCTCGCCATTGCCTCGCTGATCGCGTGGCCGATGCCGTCGGCGGCGCCGGTGACGATTGCGGTTTTCCCTTTGAGACGATCCATATCAGCCTCCAATGGCGCGCCGGCGCTTTGCTTCGTCGAAGGCGACGGCGGCAATGATGATCATGCCGGTGATAACCAGTTGCCACTCGGTCGGCAGGCCGAGACCGCGCAGCCCGTTGGACAGGAACTGCAGGATCAGCACGCCGAGCGCCATGCCGGTCAGGCTGCCTATGCCGCCGGCAAGGCTCACCCCGCCGAGCACGGTGGCGGCAACGACCTGGAACTCGAAATTCAGCCCGGCCGTATGCTGCGCCGAACCGACGCGGGCTGCCAGGATGATGCCGGCTACCGTCGCCAGCAGCGCGCTGATGATGAAGCAGGTGAACTTGACGCGGCGCACGTCGTAACCCGCCAGCCGTGCCACTTCCGGATTGCCGCCGACGGCATAGATCTGCCGCCCGAACGGCCGGTGCTGCGTCACGTAGGCGAAGACGGCGAGCAGGACGATGGCGATGACAGCCGAATAGGGAACGACGTTGAACAGGCGGCCGTCCGACAGCGCGATGAAGCTGTCGAGCGCGGCGTCGTCTGGAATAGCACGCTGGCCGGTATAGAGATAAACGCCGCCGCGCATGATGAACATCGTGCCCAGGGTCACGATCAGCGAGTTGATGCCGGCATAGGCCGTCAGATAGCCATTCACGACGCCGATGGTCAGCCCGAACAGCAGCGCGCCGCTGATGCCGAGCAGCAGAGAATTCGTGTCGTTCATGATGATGATCAGCGGCAGTGCGATCGTCGCCAGCAGCGAGCCGATCGAGATGTCGACCTCGCCTGATATGAAGACGATGGCGCAGCCGATGCCGGCTGTCAGCGCCAGCGAAGCCTGACCGAGCACATTGGTGATGTTGCGCACGGAGAAGAAATTCTCGGCGGTGAAGGAAAAGAACGCGATCACCAGGATGAGGCAGAGGAGCAATGCCAATTCCTGCCGCGCGACGAGCCGCGCCAGCATGGACGGCCCAGCTTTCACGGTGTCGGTGCTTGCCAGGCTCATCGCTTGGTCCCTTTGCGAAGCGTCATCGTCTTAGCCGATTGCCGCATTGAGGATGTTCTCCTGCGTGGCCTCGTCGCGAGGCATGATCGCGGTGAGGCGGCCTTCGCACATCACCACGATGCGGTCGGCAAGCCCCAGCAGCTCGGGCATTTCGGACGTCATCATGACGACCGCCAGGCCTTCGCCGGCGAGCCGGTCGATGAGCGCAAAAATCTCCGACTTGGCGCCGACGTCGATGCCGCGGGTCGGCTCGTCGACGACGATCACCTTCAGGCCTCGCATCAGCGAGCGCGAGATCAGCACTTTCTGCTGATTGCCGCCGGACAGGTTCTTGACCTGCTGGAACAGGCTGGGCGTCCGGATGCGGAAACGGTCGACATAGTCCTGCACCGCCTTGCGTTCGCTGACCTTGTCGACGAAGCCCATTCTGGCGAAGGCGCCGAGTGAGGCGAGGCTGGCATTCTGGTAGACCGGCAACTCGCCCATCAGCCCCTCGCTCTTGCGGTCCTCGGTGAGCAGGCCGATGCCGAGCCGGACGCCGGTGTGCGTTTCGTGCGGCAGCAGCCGGCTGCCATCGACCGAAATGGCGCCGGACGTGATCGGGTCGTAGCCGACGATGGCCTTGGCGAGCTCGGTTCGGCCCGCTCCCATCAAGCCGAAGAAGCCGAGGACCTCGCCGGCATGCGCCTCGAACGACACATCCTTCAGCTTCTTGGCGGTGCTGAGCCCTTCAACGGAAAGCGCGACCTTGCTGCCCGGCGCGCCGCGCTTGCGCGGGAACAGGTTTTCGATGCGCCGGCCGATCATGTCCTGGATCAGCGTGTCGTTGGTATGTTGGCCGATCGGCCTGGTCGAGACGTGGCGGCCGTCGCGCAGCACGGTCACGGTGTCGGCGATCTCGAAGACCTCGTCGAGCTTGTGGCTGACATAGAGCACCGCGATGCCCAGCGCGGCCAGCCGGCGGATGACGGTGAACAGCAGCGAGACCTCGTTAGGCGTCAGCGAGGAGGTCGGCTCGTCCATCACCACGACGCGGGCCTCATGGGCGAGTGCGCGGGCGATCTCGACCATCTGCTGCTGGCTGACCGGCAGCGATCCCGTGCGCGCCGCCGGGTCGACGTTGAAGCCGATACGCTTGAACAGAGCGGCCGCATCGGCACGGATCTTCTTCCAGTCGATCGAGCCGCCTTTGCCGGTCGGATAGCCTTCGAGGAAGATGTTTTCGGCGACGCTGAATTCGGCGATCAGCGCGATCTCCTGGAACACCACCTTGATGCCCTCTTTCAGGCTATCGCGCGGCGACTTGATGTCGGCCTCGCGGCCGCGCAGGCGGATGGTGCCGGCATCCTTGCCGTAGACCCCGGCCATGATCTTGATCAGCGTCGACTTGCCGGCGCCGTTCTCGCCCATCAGGGCATGGATTTTGCCGGGTTCCAAGGTCAGATCGACATTGTCCAGCGCCATCACGCCGGGAAAACGCTTGCCGATGCCGCGCATCTCCAGCGCCGGCACGCTTTTGTCGACAGCCACGGTTTCGCCGGGGTGAAGGAAATCAACCGACATTGGCTCTGTTCCGCACGATGTCGAGATAGGTCGCCAGGATGATGACGATGCCGGGCACCACCATCTGCAGGTCCTGGTTCCAGCCGAGGATGATGATGCCGTTGTCGATGACCTTCAGCACCAGCACTCCAAGCAATGTGCCAAGCAGCGAGCCGCGGCCGCCAAGCAGGCTGGTGCCGCCGAGGATGACGGCGGCAATCACCGTCAGCTCGAAGCCGCGGCCGGCGGTCGGCTGGCCGGCATTCATCAGCGACGACAGGATCATGCCGGCGACGCCGACGCACAGGCCGGTGACGACGAAGGCGAACAGTTTCAGCCGTTGCGAGCGCACGCCGGAGAGACGAACCGCGCGCTCGTTGGCGCCGACAGCGTAGAGATAACGGCCGAGCGTGGTGAAGCGCAGCGTTGCCGCGGCCAGCGCGAAAATCACCGCGGCAACGACCACGGGCAGCGGGATCGCGCCGATATAGCCAGCGCCGAGATCGGTGAAGCCGGCAAGCCGGTGGTGGTTCTGCACCGCCTCGCGGGTGAACAGGTAAACGCCGCCCTGCAGCATCATCATGGTGCCGATGGTGGCGATCAGCGAGTTCACCTTGAGGCTGGTGACGACGAGGCCGTTGAAAAGGCCGACCGCGCCTGAAAAGGCGAGCGCCGCCAGCAACCCGAGCGTCAGACTGTGCGTTGAATTGAGCACGGCCATGCCGATGCAGCCGACAAAAGCCAGCGATGCACCGACCGACAGGTCGACTTCCGCAGTGATGATCAGCATCGTCATGCCGGAGGCAACGATCAGCACCAGCGCGCATTGGCGCAGGATGGCGATGATGTTGGCCTCGGAATAGAATTGCGGCGCGGCAATCGAAATGGCGATGCAGAGCACGGCCAGGATCACGCCGAGCACCAGCTGGCTGCTGCCCAGCAGCTGGCCGCCGATGAAACGCCTTGGCGCAGAGGATTGCGTAAGCTCGCTCATGTCCATTTTATTTCCGGGCCCGTATCGGTGCCGTCGCCGTCTGGAAACTGCCGGCCAAAACAGGACGGTTGCCCTGTTTTGCCGTTCGGCATATCCGATCCGCCGCCCTTCCCGCCGTGCGGGAAGGGCTACCCGGAATCCTTACTTCTTCAGATCGGCGGAAGTTTTCATGCATTTTTCCGGTGGCTGAAGCGCATTGACGGCATCCCATTTGATTTTGCGTGTGGTGCCATCGTAGTCGTAGAACTTCTTCCAGTCGTCGCCGTTCATCGGCGCGGTCGGGCTGACGATGTGTTCCGGCACCTCTTCGCCATTGAAGAGCTTAACCGCTGCATCGATGGCGGTGTAGCCTTCCTTTTCCGGGAACATCGCGGCCTCGATGCGGTAGGACGGCTCGTTCTGCATCGCATTGATGAAGGCGAGGCCTTCGCCGCCGGTGCCGACAGTCAAGAGGCCGTCCTGCGACTTGCCGGCCGCTTTCCAGGCCTGAAGGCCGCCGAGCGAAGAGGAATCGTTGATGCCGTAGATGATGTTGATGTCGGCGTTCTTGGCAAGAGCCGCCGAAGAGACTTCGAGCGCGCGATCGGGATTGCCGCCGCCGTCGAGGTCGTGGACCATGACCGCGTCGGGGATGATGGTCTTGAGGCCATCCATGAAACCCTGCGACCGCAGCACGGTGGCGGACAGCAGCGGCAGGCCGACATTCATCACCTTGGCTTTGGCTTCGAGCTTTTCCTTGGCGTATTTGCCGGCTTCGACGCCGGCGGTGTAGCCGGTGTCGTAGTCGCAGATCGCGACCATTGTGGTCATGCCCTTGACCGGATTGCCTTCGAGCACGACCGGAACGTTGTTGGATTTCGCCTGGCGCAGCAGCGGCACGACGCCTTCCTCGTTGACGGGCGTGATGATCAGGACGTCGACGCCCTTGGCCATGAAATCTTCGGCGGCGGAGACCTCCTTGGCAACGTCCAGATTGGCGTCCTGCACCTCGAGCTCGATACCGAGTTCCTTGGCGCGGGACTGCATGCCCTTGATGACGTTCTGATACCACTCATGCGTGGCGTAGTTGGTGACGTAGCCGATGCGCTTCGGCATGTTTTCGGCGTGTGCCGCGGCGGCGCTCAGAGCAAGCACCGCCGCCGAGGCAAATAGCATCGATTTGGACCAGTTCATGTTTCTTCTCCCTGTATTTCTTGTCAGTTGCTGAACGGATAGTCCCGCCGTTCCGGGTCGGCACGTGAAGAGGCGGCAGCTTCGCCCGCGCCCAGCGCCGACGATATCGCCTCGGCCGCCGCCTTCGTCCGCTCGAACACGGTGCTGCGATCGAAGCGGGCGGCCTTTTGCGGCAGGAAGGGGACGGTGAGCGCGGCAATGACGGCGCCGGTATGGTCGCGCACCGGCATCGAAATGTTGGTGCAGCCCTCGACAGCCAGCGAGGCGCGCATTTCATAGCCGAGCCTTGCGACTTCGTTCAGCCGCGCTTCGATTTCCGCCCGGCTGCCTTGGCCTTCGCCTGCAGCGACGATCCGTTCGACGATGCGGTCGCGCTCGGCGCGGCTCGAATGCGCCAGCAGCACCGCGCCGGAGCTCGTTTCGAGGATCGGGAAATGCGAGCCAAGGGCAACCGAATAACGCATCGGCAAAGGCGAATCGATCTGCAGCACGACCAGTGCGCTCTCGCCTTCGCGCACGACCAGATGGCAGCTCTGGTCGGCATTGGCGGCGAGGCCGCGCATCACCGGCAGCGCGCATTCGACCAGGCGGTTCACCGGAGGATGCATATGCGCCAGTTCGAACAGCTTCAGCGACAGGCGGAAGCGGTCCGATTGCGTCCGGAAAATGTAGCCGCGCTTCTCCAGCAGCAGCAGGATGCGGTAGATCTCGTGAATGGAGCGCCCCATTCCGGTGGCGATCTCGGTCTGGGTCAGCGGCTCGCCGCTGGCAGCCATGAATTCCAGTATGTCGAGCGCCTTCTCCACCGCCGGCACCCGATAGCCGTTGCGGCCGCTTTCGCCTTCGTCGACGATCTGGGCAATATCGGCGGCCATTACGCGACGCTCCGTTGCGGCTGGCTATGCCTGGTCTCGCGATAGAGCCGGTTCAGCCGATCCGCGAGCTCGGCCGCCTGCAATTCGCCGGCGATCGCCGCCGCGGCATGAGGGGCGCATTGGCGGAAGAAGCTGATGAAGCCCGGATGGGTCGGGCGCAGATAAGAGGCTTCGATCGTCGCCAGCGTCGAGGCGAAGAAGCCGCCCGAGAGCGCGTTGACCTCGGTATCCTGCCACGCCGCCAGCGACCCCGGCTGTCCGCCGGATTTCACATAGTCGCCGCGCTGATAGCCGGGCGAGCACAGAAACAGCGCGTAGTCGATGGCGGCTTGCTTGTGTTGCGATTGGGCGCTGACGCCGATGCCGGCGCCGCCGAGCAAGGCGCCGGCGGATCGCGGCGTCGGCACGTCGGCGAAGCGCAGATACGGCCTGTCGGCCCTGGAGGCATAATTCACATAGCCGAAGGCGAACGGCACGTAGACCACGTCGTCATGCGCGATCATGTGATCGTAGCAACGGATCGGGTTCCATTTCGGCGAGTTCGGATGCGACAGCGCCGCAAGCTGGCGCAATTGCCCGACGGCCCGCTCGATTTTTTTCCCGGCGATGAACTCGTCGCCGTCTTCCCGGGGCTCACCCAGCGTCAAAAGCAGGCACATGGCGTCAGTCGGCACCAACGGCAGCCCAAGCCATTTGCCGTCCTTCAAGGCGCGCCGGCCGAGCTCCAGCACCTCGTCATGGCTGCGCGGCAGCGGTCCGTAGCGCTCCAGGAGATCGGGGCGATACGAGGCAACCTGACAGGCAGCATCGATCGGCAACGCCCATTGAAGCCCGTCCCTTGCGTAGGATTGCCAGGATGCGCCGACCGAATCCCGTTCGAAGCCGTGGCGCTGCTCGGCCGACAAATCGAACGGCACCATCAGCCCGCCTTCGGCAATATCGCCGATGAACGGATGGTCGAACACGACAAGGTCATAGGCGCCGAGCACCGGACCAAGCGCGCCCTCGCCGAACTCATAGAGGCTGCGGCGGTCCCATTCGATCTCAAGACCGGGATTGGCGGCACAATACGGCCCGATGCTGGCGTCGAGCGGACCCCAGCAGCGTCGGTGATCCCACGCAAGGCCGCGCAGTCTTGTCATGCCGAAATTCCTCCCAGAGGCGGCCATGCGCCGGCCCAGCCGATTAGTAGCAACTATTTTCACCTAGACAAGTAGTTTTTACATACGCAAAGCCAGTCCTCGCTTCCGCTTGGCGAGAAAGCCGCCCAACCATCCCTGGTGCGCATCGCGTTGCCGCCGGCCTGCAACCAAAGGCTGCGACGGATCTGGCTTTTTGGAACTTTCGCGACGAACATTCGTTCGGTTGGCGCAGCCATCTGGAGCAGCAGCAGTGGAATCAGCAGCCACGTCGCAGGGAGCGGACTAAATGGACCAACCTTGGGCGGGGCCATGAACCGGTTTACCGCCTTGGCATTCGCCACGTTTCTGGCGATAACTTCGATCTGGGCACTGTTTCTGATTTCTTAGGATTTGGCTCTGGTTGCTTGGGATTTGCCGCTGGTTTTTAGGATTTGGAGGGTTCTCGACAGGTTGACCGCTTAACGATGACGTCCGCCGCGTGTGGTTCTGCCAGCCGGAGCCCCGTGCGTGAAGAAACTGTCGCCAGGAGCACACCGGCGCGAACATTCGGGGGTTGGCAGCCACGCTGCCTGCAACGTTCCATCGGTTTTCAGGAAACGGCGAGATGTCATGTTGCTGAGGGCGATCGTTCGAAATTGTGCCGCCATCCGTGTTGGCCGCGTCGGCGCGACGATGCTTGTTGCCGCGCTGCTTGCCGGCTGCCAGGGCGGCGTGCTCGATCCGCAAGGGCCGGTGGGGGCGGCGCAGCGGACGATCCTGCTCAATTCGGTCGCTATCATGCTGGCCATCGTCATCCCGACGATCGTGGCGACGCTCGGCTTTGCCTGGTGGTTCCGGGAAACCAACACAAGAGCGCGGTACCTGCCGGAATGGGCCTATTCCGGACGCATCGAACTGGTAGTCTGGTCGATCCCCATCCTCGTCATCCTGTTTCTGAGCGGCATCATCTGGATCGGATCGCATGACCTGGACCCAATGAAGCCGTTGGATTCCCAGCAAAGGCCGTTTGAGGTGCAGGTCGTCTCGCTCGACTGGAAATGGCTGTTCATCTACCCCGAGCAGAATGTCGCGAGCATCAACCAGCTTGTGGTGCCGGCGGGCAGGCCGGTGCATTTCTCGCTTA
This sequence comes from Mesorhizobium sp. M0954, assembly GCF_040319155.1. Lineage (NCBI taxonomy): Bacteria > Pseudomonadati > Pseudomonadota > Alphaproteobacteria > Hyphomicrobiales > Phyllobacteriaceae > Mesorhizobium > Mesorhizobium sp. M0954. The sequence goes on from NZ_JAMYNR010000006.1 coordinate 282,321, forward strand.
CCTCGGCAAGCGTCATGAATGCGTTCTTCGTGCCTCAGCTCGGCGGCATGATCTACACGATGAACGGCATGACGACGCAGCTTCACCTGCAGGCGGATCAGCCGGGCGAATTCTATGGGCGGTCGGCCCATTTCAGCGGTGACGGTTTTCCAGGCATGCAATTCGTGCTGCATGCCGTCGCGGCCGATGCCTTCGAGGCGTTCGTCAATTCGGCGCGAAGCCAGGGACAGGCACTCGACAAGGCCAGCTACCAGGAACTGGCCAGACAGAGCATCGACGTGCCGCCTTCGACCTATCGCTCGGTCGAGCCGGACCTTTTCCACGAAATCGCGACGCAGGGCGTTCCACCCGCGCCCGGCCCCCAGGCCGGTCGCCCCGGGCCGAGCGTATCGCCCAAGGCAGGAGGCTGACAATGCTCGGAAAATTGAGCTGGGACGTCATTCCGTTCGATCAGCCTCTGCCGATGATCGCCTCGGCGGTCGTCGCCCTGGCAATCCTCGGCGTGCTGGCCTGGGTCTTCCTGGCCGGCCATTTCCCCTATCTCTGGCGCGAATGGATCACCAGCGTCGATCACAAGCGGATTGGCGTCATGTACACGCTGCTGGCGCTGCTGATGCTGCTGCGCGGCTTCAGCGACGCCGTCATGATGCGGTCGCAGCAGGCCCTCGCCTTCCAGGCGCCCGGCTATCTGCCGCCCGACCACTTCAACCAGGTCTTTTCCGTCCACGGCACCATCATGATCTTTTTCGGGGCGATGCCGTTCGTCATCGGCCTGATGAACCTGGTCGTGCCGCTGCAGCTCGGCGTCCGAGACGTTGCCTTTCCGACGCTCAACTCGGTGAGTTTCTGGCTCACCGCCACCGGTGCGCTGCTGGTCAACATCTCGCTGGTGATCGGTGAATTCGCGCGTACCGGATGGCTGCCCTATCCGCCGCTCAGCGAGACCGCCTATTCGCCGGGCGTTGGCGTCGACTATTATCTGTGGGCCGTGCAGATAGCGGGCGTCGGAACGCTGCTCACCGGGATCAATTTCGTCACCACGATCCTGAAGATGCGGTCGCCCGGCATGAGTTACCTCAGGATGTCGATGTTCTGCTGGACCTCACTCGCCGCCAGCCTGCTCATCGTCGCCGCCTTCCCGATCCTCACCGCCACGCTCGCGATGCTGACGCTCGACCGCTATTTCGGCTTTCATTTCTTCACCAATGAAGCTGGCGGCAACATGCTGATGTTCGTGAACCTGATCTGGGCCTGGGGCCATCCCGAGGTCTACATCCTCGTCCTGCCGGCGTTCGGCATCTTCTCGGAGGTCATCTCCACCTTCTCCAGCAAGCCGCTGTTCGGCTACCGCTCGATGGTGGCCGCGACGCTCTTCATCTGCATCGTCTCCTTCATGGTGTGGCTGCACCACTTCTTCACGATGGGCGCCGGCGCCGACGTCAACGCCGCGTTCGGCATCGCCACCAGCATCATCGCTGTCGGTACCGGCGTGAAGATCTATAACTGGATGTTCACCATGTATGGCGGCCGCATCCGCTTCGCAACGCCAATGCTGTGGTCGCTGGGCTTTATGGTGACATTCGTTATCGGCGGCATGACGGGTGTGTTGCTGGCGGTGCCACCGGCCGATTTCCTGCTCCACAACAGCCTGTTCCTGGTGGCGCATTTCCACAACGTCATCATCGGCGGCGTGCTGTTCGGCGCCTTCGCGGGATATACCTACTGGTTTCCCAAGGCATTCGGCTTCCGGCTGCACGAGGGCTGGGGCAAGCTGGCCTTCTGGCTGACGCTGATTGGGTTCTACGCCACCTTCGTACCGCTCTACGCTGTCGGCCTGCTCGGCATGACCCGCCGCATGCAGCATTTCGACGTGCCGGCATGGCATCCGTGGGTGCTGGTTGCCGGCGTCGGCATGTTGATCACCACCGCCGGCGTGGTCGCGCAGATCGTACAGCTCGTCGTCAGCATCCGGCAGCGCGCGGCGCTTCGCGACGCCACCGGAGATCCCTGGGACGGCCGCTCGCTGGAATGGGCCACGCCCTCGCCGCCGCCGGTCTTCAACTTCGCCGCGCTTCCGCATGTCGAGGGCGAAGAGCCCTACTGGAGCATCAAGCAGCGGGCACGCGAGCAAAACCGGCTGCGCGACGAGCCTGACTACGAGCCGATCGAGATGCCCCGCAACAGTCCCACCGGGTTCATCTGCGCCTTCTTTGCGACCGTGATGGGCTTTGCTCTCATCTGGCACATCTGGTGGATGGTGGCGCTCGGCGCGCTCGGTGCTTTGGCCACCTTCGTCGTATTCGCGTGGCGCGACATCCCCGAATACGTCATTCCTGCCGCCGAAGTCGCCCGGATCGACCGCGCCAACCGAAGTGCGCGCCGCGAGGCGCTGGCCACTTACACGGGGCCAAGGCCATGACCGCGATCGACGTTCGAGAGCGTGACCCCTACCGCCTCCATGGCGGGCACGGCCATGCACCCGGCCACGGCGACGGCGGCCCGGCACCGATCCGGATCGTCGTGGGCTACGGCTTCTGGATCTTCCTTCTGAGCGACATCGTGATGTTCTCGGCCTTCTTCGCGGCCTATGCCGTGCTGGCGGGCAAGACGGCGGGCGGGCCGAGCGGGGCCGAGCTGTTCGACCTGCGCAACGTCGCGATCGAGACGGCCGCTTTGCTGTTGTCGAGCTTTACCTGCGGTCTCGCCAGCCTTGCCGTGACAGCGCGGCGAAGCTCCTGGTTCTATGTCGCGATGACTGTCACCTTCGTGCTCGGCGCCAGCTTCATCCTGCTCGAGTTGCGCGAGTTCGCGCATATGGTTGCCAGCGGTGCCGGACCGACGCGCAGCGCTTTCCTGTCGGCGTTCTTCACGCTGGTGGGATGCCATGGCCTTCACGTGACGGCGGGGCTGCTGTGGCTGCTCACGATGATGGCGCAGATCTTCGCCAAGGGATTCCGCGACGATATTCTTCGGCGTTTCATGTGCTTCAGCCTGTTCTGGCACGCCCTCGACATCATCTGGGTCGCCCTGTTCACGGTGGTCTATCTCCTGGGAGCAAGTCGATGAGCAATGCGGACGATCGCCACGCGCAACGGCGCGACACCGATGGCCTGGAGCGCTACGACATCGATACGGCGCCGGGTGACGAATACCTCGGCGACACCGAGGTCGGATCCGGGCTACGCGGCTATGTGATCGGCCTCGGGCTGGCAACGCTGCTGACCATCGCCTCGTTCTGGTTGCCCGGAACCAACCTGATATGGGCACCCGGCATTCCGGTGGCGCTGGTCGTGCTGGCGATCGCCCAGATGGGCGTGCATCTCGTCTTCTTCCTGCACATCACGACGGGACCGGACAACACCAACAACGCCCTGGCGCTTGCCTTCGGCGTGCTGATCGTAGTTCTGGTGATCGGCGGCTCGATCTGGATCATGGCCAATCTCGACCACAATTTGATGCCGATGAATGCGATCATGAACATGAACCGCTAGCGATTTGAGGCGCAGCGCAGTGCCTCCAGCCCGGCCTTGCCCGCCGCTTCAGACGCGTTGCCGGATGACGGACCGGTATCAGCTGCGCTGGCTGGAGTTTTGATTTTTGCGATCCTGCGGCGATATCGCGCCTTTCGAGGCCTTTAAGCCGCCGCCCCACTCCTGGGCTTTCCGTGCCTGATCGCCTGCTTCCTTCGGTGCCTCGGCCTTGTCGCTGCCGCTGGCTTTCTTGCCGGATATGGGTTGGTCGACAGGGTTTGATTTGTTGTCCATCATGCTTCTCCGTTTGTGCCGAACCAGGCGACGGGGTGGCGTGGCGTCCTCAAGCCCGTTCGAACGTGCCGACGAGCTCGGCCCCTCCACGACGTGCGGCTCGGCCTGTTTCAGCACGTCTTCGACGGCAGCCTTCTCGCCGAGATGAAGCGTCTCGGCGTCGAGTGCAAGAAGCCGGAAATGGTAATGGTGGAGCCCATGCCCAGGCGGCGGCTGGGGGCCGTCATAATGAGGATTGCCGAAATCGTTGACGCCGTGTCCGAGGCTCTCGGTCTTGGCGCCGGCGGTCGTGCCTTCGGGAAGAAAGTTGCGCTGTGCGTCGATGTCGTAGACCGCCCAATGACGGAACATGCCTGAAGGGGCGTCGGGGTCCTCGACGGCCAGGACGAAGCTTTTGGTTCGTTGCGGCGCGTCCGTCCACTCCAATGGCGGCGAGACGTTGCCGCCGTCGCGGGAATAGCGCGGCGGTATTTTTTCGCCATCGGCAAAGGCAGAGCTTTTGAGAGTGAAAGCCACGGTCTCCATCTCCCTGTCTGAGATTCCCTCATAAACAGCTACGAGCCGCCGATGTTCCGGTCGCCGCCCCGGTCAAACCCGGTCAAACCGGATTGCCGGCCGTTGGCCGGAACATTCGCCGAGGAAGCGGGTTTTTCGGTTCGGACGCATCGCCGCGGAATGGCGGCAAGAGGCTCGGCAATGGACGAAGGGCGCGACATGACCGGGCTAAGCGGTAAGCAACCAAGCGGGGCGAAAGGTGTTGTGGTCGCATTCTCCGCGCCGGGCGGCGAGACCATCTATGCCCACGAACGGGAAACCGTCGCTGCCGTCGCGCGCACGATTGCAGCGTTGAAGGGATTTTCCTTCCGCGAGGGCCTGCGTGACGGCGGCGGTGACAGTCGCCGAGTGTATTTCGTGCCGGACGACAGCCTGCTTGCTGCCGATGCGGTCCAACTGGGCATCAACGGGCCCGACGACCTCTTCGGCGGCGTGGTGCCCTGGCGCCTCGCAACCACCAAGGCCATAACCCACGAGCTGGTGGACGGGTCGGCGGCACGGCCAAAAGAATGGCCAGCCGGCTTCGGCAGAGCCGTCGGCGCTGCCGTACTGCCCGGCTATACCGCATTTTCACGCGATGACGCGCTGCGCGCAGCGGAACGTCTGCTGCAGGTGGGGCTGGTCCGGTTCAAGCCACCGCGCGCATCGCGAGGCCGCGACCAGCACACCGCCGCGACCGTTGCCGACATCGAAAGGCTGCTGGAACGATATCCATCCTCCGACCTGAGGGAATACGGCCTTGTTCTCGAAACGGAGCTTCGCGACATCGTCACGCTGAGCATTGGCAGAACGGCGATCGACGGAACATCGGTCGCCTATTACGGCGTGCAGCGAATGACGGCCGACAATGCCGGACAGCCCGTTTACGGCGGATCCGATCTGGTCGTCGTGCGCGGCGGATGGGAGGCGCTGGACGGGCTGCAGCTTTCTCCGGCGCTAAGTTTGGCTGTGGCGCAGGCGAGGATCTACGACGCCGCGATGGATGGCTATCCCGGATTCTTTGCCTCACGGCGCAACTACGACATCGGCCAAGGTGTCGATTCCTCGGGCATCTGGCGATCGGGAGTGCTGGAAGCCAGCTGGCGGATCGGCGGCAGCAGCAGCGCCGAGCTTGCGGCGATGGACGCCATGAAGCGCGACCCCGACGTGCAGATCGTGCATGTCTCCGCGGTCAAGCAGTTCGGCAACACCGCGCAGCTGCCGCTGAATGCAGAAATCCACTTCGACGGAGTGGACCCCGAGGAGGGCCAAATCACGCGTTACACCGTCGTCACCCAGGCGATCCGAGGGCCGGTCGGGGAAGCCGGCCGATCGTCATTTTAGGTCGAAGTGAAACACGCCTTTGGCAGGGAACATCCGCGAATGGCCCGAGTTTGTTTCAGGCAGCCAGCCAGTCAGAAACCGGAGGAAAAAATGATCGAGATGATTTCGGCTCCCCAGAACGTCGCCGCCTTTCGTGTCACCGGCACTGTGACGGCGGACGACTACGACAGAGTCATCCCGGCAATCGAAGCGAAACTGAGCGACCATAAGGACATCGGCGTCCTGACCGATCTTACTGATTTCGAAGACATGACGGCTGGCGCCTTGCGGCGCGACCTGCAGTATGGGCTGAGCAAACTTGGCGAGCTCCACCGCTTCAAACGTGCCGCGGTGATTTCCGACAAGCAATGGATCAAGGCAGCCACGGAATTGACGGACGCGCTGTTTCCGCAAATCGAGGCGCGGGTGTTCCCGGAGGACGAAAAAGCCCAGGCCCTGAAATGGGTGGCAGGCGTACAATAGCGGTGTTGGGGAGTGCCATGCCGTTCGACAAACGACAGGATCCGGAAGGCCTCTGGGAGGTCTATGACAGCGAGAGCGACGAAGCCGTCGTGGTCGGCGGGTTGCCGCTTTCCGGTCTCGACGAAAGCGAAGCCGATGAAGCGATTGAAAAGCTCAATCGGGGCGATCTGACGTCGGACAACATCCCCGAGACGGTTCGGTCAGGGTGGCCTCCGACCAAGGACGGTTTGTGATGACAGCCTGACGGACGTCACCGAGGACCGGTCGCGGATCTACGACGAGGCCTTGACCCCGAGCTTGCGGGCTTTGTCCTCAAATTCGTCGCGAATATCCTCGATCGTCGGCAGATGCAGGCGCCGCAGCTGGGCGTGCAACTTTTTGGCGGCATCTGAGCTCAGGTCGCGCTTGAAATTGGTCGCGACCTCCTCGGCCGAGCCGTAATGGCGATAGCGCTCGATCTCGGTCTTCGTGGCTTGCTGGACGTGCTCGAGCGTCTTGCGTTCGGCATCGGATTTTCCGTCTGGTTTGGCCCGCATGACCGGATTGAACGCTTTGCTGATAACGAATTCGACCAGTTCCTGCTGGGCGTGAGCCATGATTGTTCTCCCTCGAAGAAGGGCTGTCCGAGCCTAGAACGGTTCATCGGGGGAAACGCTGAACCGATCTCTCTTGTTTTGACACAATTCCGAACGGAAAACCGTTTCACACTTTTCCTGGAATTGCTTGTCTTATGACTTTCGCTGCCGAATGGGTCAGAAAGGAACGCTGAGAGAGGGTAGCCGCCCTCCCTCAGCGGCGAGGGTCGGATCGGTGGAATTGCTGA